>CALMRM010000272.1:24848-30243 GCA_937871605.1 uncultured Terriglobus sp.
CACTCCTGCTCGGCTTCACCCACCAGCAGCGAGGGCAAGTCTACCGTGCTCCACGCCAGCATCTGCGCACCCGTCAAGAGGCGCTCTTGCGGATGGCCGTCCGGGTACAGCGTACTCGTTACCGCGTCCGCATGTTTGCGCAGAAAAGTCTCGCGCTCCAACTGCCAGTTGGCCGCCAGCCGCCGTAAGCGGTTCATCTGGTAGCGCATCTTGTTGGCAGCCACACCGGCAGAACGGCCAAGCCCCTCGTCTGTCGCAGTCATCCAACGCTGCACTTCGTTCAACTCAGCATCCAGCGCGTTGCCCGCGGCGGCAATGCGGCGTTTGCCCTCGATCGGCATGGCGCGCGCAGCCAGCCGCTGTGCCAGCTCGTCGGCGGTGGTCGTGGCGTCGCGCAGCGTCAACTCGTGCCAGTCCATGACGGTGCGGATGGCGGGCGGGACCAGCGTGGCAGAGAGCCGCGGCAGTACCGGCGTCATTGCACCCAGGATGCGCTCATACAGCGGCTTGCACTGTGCAAAGTACGCGATCTCCGCCGGTCCGCCCACGTAGGCGGCGGTAGGCAGGATGCTGTCCTGGAACACGGGACGCAAGAGCGCGTTTGGGCTCAGACGCTCCGGCGAATCGTCCAGCAGCGTGAGCAGTTCCTCCACGGAGTATGTTCGGCCGGCAGCCTTCCACGTACGCTCTCCGTCGGCTGCCGGCCTGCGCAGCGGCACACGGTTACCGCTCTCGTCGACAAGGAACAACAGGGTGTTCTCATCCGTCACCAACACCTGTGACGGGTATCCCGCTGCTTCAAGCGCACGCCCCTGCTCCAGCAGCGCTGTGTGCAACGCGTCTGCGTGCTCAATGGCATACCGCAACACCGGTGCGCCCATCGCGTGGAACTCACGGCTACTGGCATCCAGCACAATCAGGCCGTACTCGCGGAAGACACCGGTCATGAACTTGCCGAAGGCTGAAGCAAGCGTATCCTGCGACGTGTAACTGGCACGCAGCAGTTCTGTGACCGGCGCATAGCCAAGCAGTTCTTCCGCCTGTGCCAGCACCGGCTCAATCTCATCGCCCAAGACCATGCCGCCTACCGGCTGCGAACGATGCCCTGGAAACTGCGATCGGAGCTTTCCCAGGCCAGCTTTGCCCAGAAACGTCGCCTGGTTTACCTCGTCCAGGTCATGATCTTCCGTTGCCATCCAGAACACCGGCACATGCGGCACCCCGGCCTCGCTGGCGACCTGTGCCTTGCGTATGGCCGTCGCCGCTTTCAGCAGTGTCAGCGCAGGTCCGCCAAATAAACCCACCTGCTGACCGGTAACCACGGCGCGCGCGCCAGCCCGCAGCTTGGCCAGGTTCGCAGCCGTAGCCTCACCCGCACCATACGCGCGGCTCTGCGCCTCCAGCGCTGTCACCAGCGCGTCGCGCTCCGGTTGCAGCGCGGGCCCCGTGCCCTTCTTCCAACAGTTGTCAAAGGGGCTACACGGGTAAAAGTGGCGCGCCGGTGCTTCGGGCGGTGCTGTGCGCAGGTCTGTGTAGTCGCGGAAAATCTGCGGGAGGTGCGGCAGTATGGAGATGGGGTAACACTCGGCGCTCATACGTCCGCAATCCTTCAGTTCAGCTAGTCTGGCTCGCAGTAGGATGCCATGCCAACCCGTAAGATGCAGGTTTGTTAGCTTCTCTGTATGGCAGACGGCACACGGAACGATCTTACGCATAGCGGCGCAACAGCCCAAAACACCCCACCCACAGCGTCGCAGGAACTGCCCACCGTGCCTGTGGCAACGCCAGAGCTGCCGGAGGCGACCGCGACCGTGCTGGAGTCGCGCCTGGCCTACCAGGGCAAGGTCTTTAGCGTGTATACCGAGCGCGTTCGTGAGCCGGGCGGTGTGGAGGCGGTGCGAGACGTGGTGCGAAAAAAAGGCTCTGTCGTGGTGCTGGCAGTGGACGACACGACAAATCCTGCCGATCCGCTGGTCGTCGTGGAGCGCCAGTTCCGCCATGCCGCCAACGGCTACCTGCTGGAGTTGCCCGCCGGCCGCGTAGAGCCGGGTGAGGACATTCGCGACGCTGCCGAGCGCGAACTGATCGAGGAGACCGGCTACCGCGCGAAGCACTGGACCAAGCTCGTCCGCTACTACGCAAGCCCCGGCTTTGTGGGTGAGTGGATGGAGATTTACCTGGCCACCGGCATCGTGGCGGGCGAAGCGCAGCCTGAGGACGACGAGCGCATCGATGTCCGCCTCTTGCCGCTATCCGAGTTGGTGCGCATGGCGGCTGGGGGCGAAATCCATGACGGCAAGACCATCGTGGGCACCATGATCTACGCGCAGCGACTGCGGGATTCGGCAGCGGTGCGGTAGCGCATACGGCACCTGCCGCACCTCACACAAGAGGCCTGCACCGAAGTTTCACGGAATGAAATTGCCGCAAAGTCGACGCACTGATCCGGTGCTTAAGCCAATCGCGAACGGCACGGCTCTCCGTCTACCTAACACCATCCTCGCGACGGATCGACCCGCGAGAACACGGCTCCGATGGTGCACGACAGGGTGACGCAATGTCTCAGTACAAGGGCACAGTGAAGTGGTTCAACAATGCGAAGGGCTATGGATTTCTGGGACGCGATGATGGCGGCGCAGATGTCTTTGTCCACTACAGCTCCATTCAGACCGAGGGTTACAAGAGCCTGAAAGAGGGCGACCCGGTGGAGTTCGACGTGATCCAAGGCAGCAAGGGACCGCAGGCCGATCAGGTTCTACTGACACAGGCTGCCTAACCATCCGGCGGCAGGCACAGTCTGCTGCCGGTAAGCTGAAACCATGGACAACATCACCATGGCACGCCTGCTGGACGAAACAGCGGCACTGCTGGAGATCGACGCTGCGGATCCCTTTCGCATCCGCAGCTACCGGCGTGCGGCTGAGGCGGTCGAGCAGCAAACGGAGTCGCTCGCGGGCATGGTGGACGACCCCAAGCGGCTTACCGCCATCGGCGGTATCGGCAAAGGCATGGCTGCAAACATCGTGGACCTGGTCAACACCGGGTCCATGCCGCTGCGGGACGAGCTGCTGAAGAAGTACCGCCCCAGCATGCTCGACCTCTTGCGCCTGCCGGGCATGGGACCAAAAACGGTCGCCCTGCTGTGGAGCGCCCTGCAGATCGAAACCATGGACCAGTTGGAGGCCGCGGGCAAGGCGGGCCACCTTACTAGCCTGCCCCGCTTCGGTCAGAAGCAGGTCGATAAGATTCTCAAAGGCATCGCCGACCACCGGCAGAACACCAGCCGCTTTCGCATCGATGTTGCGGAGGACTGGGCAGCAAAAATTTCAGCGCTCATCCGCGAATTTCCTGGCATCGACGAGATCACGCCCGCCGGGTCGCTGCGGCGCGGCAAGGAGTCGGTCGGTGACCTGGACCTGCTGGTGACCGGCCCAGCCTGCGAACCGGACGTGGTCAGCGCGGCGGTGGAACACGTGGCCGCGCTGCCGCTCATCGACAACCTGCTGGCAAAGGGCCAGAACAAGGTGAGCTTTACCCTGCGAAACGGCCTGCAGGTGGATGTGCGCCTGTTGCCCCGCGGCAGCTACGGCGCGGCGCTGCAGTACTTCACCGGCTCGAAGATGCACAACGTGCTGCTGCGCCAGCGCGCGCTGCGCCTGGGCTACACACTGAGCGAGTACGCCCTGGCGCGCATGAACCCGGAAGAGGGTGAGGCCACCGTCGTCGCCGCCGCGCACGAGCACGAGATTTACGCTGCGCTGAAGATGCAGTACATTCCGCCAGAGCTGCGCGAAAATTGCGGCGAGCTGGACGCTGCCGAGGCAGGCACGCTGCCCACGCTCATCACGCTCGACGACATCTGCGGCGACGTCCACATGCACACCGTTGCCACTGACGGCCGGGAGACCATCCGCGACATGGCCGAGGCTGCCGCCCGCCGCGGTCTGCGCTACATCGCCATTACCGACCACAGCAAAAATCTCGCCATGACCAACGGCCTGGACGACGCGCGCGCGCAGGAGCACGTCCGCCGCATCCGCGAGGTAGACGCCGAAATGGCCGGTCGCATTCGCGTTTTTGCGGGCATCGAAGTCGACATTCTGCAGGAAGGTGAACTCGACCTGAGCGATGAAACCCTGGCAGAGATGGACGTGGTCATCGGCAGCGTGCACTCACATTTTCAGCTGCCCGCCGAGGAGATGACCGCTCGCCTGCTGCACGCCATCGAGAACCCCTACCTGCGCATCCTGGGCCATCCCACGGGCCGCAAGGTGTTGAAGCGTGACCCCTACCAGTACGACCTGGACAAAGTCCTGCGCCGCTGCGCCGAACTCGGCGTTGCCGTGGAGCACAATGCCGCACCCGCCCGTGCCGACCTCAACGATCTGAACCTGCGCAAGGCCAAGGCGCTGGGCTGCAAGATCAGCGTGAACACCGACGCCCACAGCATTGAGGACCTGGACAAGATGCGCTTCGGCATTACACAGGTGCGCCGCGCCTGGCTCACGGCGGCAGACGTGCTGAACACGCTGGATGCCGATGCCTTCCTCGCCGCGCTACGGCCAAAGCCGCAGACGGAAACGAGCAAACCCACGTTCCAAACACAGGCTACGGGGCACCCAGCTGTCTCGACAGGAGCATAAGCATGGCCGAACTGAAGTTAAGCAGTGGCGAACGCCGTTCCATGCTCGTACCCGTCCTGCTGGCAGTGCTGCTGCTGGCCGCGGCGGGCGCGTGGTTCGCAAAGGTGTACGTGCACCCCGCCGTCACCGGCTCTGTGTCGGCCATAAGCGTCTACCCCGTGCATGTGGAATACAAAGCGCCCAAGTACCAGGGACCAGCCTCCATGGTGACTGCGAACCAGACCGAAGACGCGCTCTACGTCGTCGCAAATGTCACGCTAGAGAACCACTCCGAGGTGCCGCTCTTTCTCAGCAGCTTTCACGGCAGCTTCACGCTGGAAGACGGCTCTGTGATGCAGGCGAGCCCGATTGAAACCGTGGATCTGCCACGCCTGCTGAAGATGTTTCCGCAATTCAAAACGCTGGCCGATGCCACCGGCACGCCGCCCTTGCAGCGCGAGCAGACCATCGCAAAAGGTGCCACCGGTCGGGGCTACCTCGTGATGTATTACAACGTGCCGCCCGGCTACTGGGAAAAGCGCAAGGCTGCCGACGTGAACATCGAGTTCTACCATCAGGACCCGCTCACGCTGCCGTTGCCGCGTTAGTACAGATGGCGTAGGAGCCGCACCAGCAACGGTGCCAGCAGCGCGGTCAGCAGCCCAAGACCGGCAGCGGCAGGCAAAACGGCATTGATACGCATAGGGGTTCCTTTTCCCGCACGAGCAAGCAGTGCAACAAGAAGCATTGCCGCTATTGTACCTCATTGCAAT
>CALMRM010000273.1 GCA_937871605.1 uncultured Terriglobus sp.
TGGCCCTCCTGAGCCCTGATCTCGCCGCCGGTATACGCCGAGTGAAGGTGCAAAGAGGCTGGGCGTCCGGGTCGGGACTGGCTTTCTGCCGAGCAAGGTAGCACCCTCATCTCCGCACCTGCTGGATTGGAGCTCCGGAACGTGTGGAACCGAGCCGTACTCGCCATGCTCATAGGGTGTGGTCTGTGCCGGGCTGAAATCGTGACGATCAGGATTGACGACTTGCCGCTCCGTGAGGATCCCCGGATCTTGGTGAACCTGGTGGGCAAAGGCGGTCACGTGCGAACTGTGCCTGTGCCGGCGTGGGTCAAGGTAACCGTGGATGCATGGTTGAAGTCGGCAAACCTGGCGAGTGGCACCCTGTTCCGTTCGGTCGCCAGAACGGTAGGGTTTGGGGCAGCGGATTTACCGCGAAGGTCGTCTATTCGATCGCGAGAAAAGCAGCCTCAGATTGCGGCTTTGGCCCTGTTGCTCCTCACGACCTCCGCAGGACTTGCGCTCGCCTGTGTCATCTGGCGGGCTGGGAGCTCGAAGAGATACAGTTCCCGCTTGGGCACGTGTCCGTCCAACCGATTGAGCGTTATCTCGGCTGGAAGCAGCGGTCGCAAAATGCGGTCGACGACCGCATCGGATTGGAGCCGGAGCCGCCCTGACCGGTGTTGCTCCTGACAATGCGATTTCTGGGTACCAATGGTGACTCCGCGAGCTTTGTCGTTACCGCGTTTGCGGGGTATCTGTCATCCGAGCTTAGACCTCGATTCCTTTGCCCGCAGGGTCGCTTCGAACTTTCCAAGTACCTCCCTCCTTGAATGTGGAAGCAGTGCCGAAGGTGTCCTCCATGAACTGCATGTAAACGATCTTCCCGCGTTGAACCCGGATGAGGATGCAAAAGGGTGATGTGACGGTGCGGTGCTGTGTGTGCGATTCGTAAGTGAAGCTGCCGAATACGGCGGCGCTCTCGCCTGACTCAAGCCGATCCGTAATGCTCAGCCCATGGTTCTTCCAATACCTTCCAACCTGGCTATAGGTATCGATGACCGCCTGAGGACCATGCGCCGTGCCCGTCCACGGCATGATGCGCTTCAGATCAGGATTGTCGAAATGAGGGAAACGTAAGTGATATCGGGATCGCATAAGGATCGCACAACTTCGGGATTTGTGGGATCTGCGAGAAGGTCTTCTATCATCTGCGTAAGGTTGCCTGACATAGGTGCTCTCCTATCTTTCCGATGAGGTCGGGGGACTGTTCGCGTTTCTGAGCAGCGATGGCCGCGCGGCCGCAGTGTAGGCGGGAACATTCCAGTAGAAGGGACGAAAGTCGGTGATCAGGCCGGCCTTGACGGTGACGATCTGCCCCATGGGAAGGTCCTGTGTAGACCCGTTAATTCGTGAATGAGTTTTGAAGCGACAGATGACAACGACCTTGTCTCCATTCTCGAACCATTCCTGCTCCGCTACTTCGAGCGTATCGAAAATGGCGCTCATGGCTACGGCCCATTGTTCATACTGTTGATGGCCGACGTACTCGCCGCCGAACGGCAGATCAGGCGACTGATGCAGCTTGACGGCCGGCGAAAGCGTGGCGGCAATGCCATCGAAGCTGGCTTCTTCACCAGAGGCTCTCGCTCGCATGTACTTTCCTTCCGCTTCGTAGAAATCTTCCAAGGTCTGTTTGGGTGATCTTTCTTCTGTCATGTGTCTCTCGATTCTTCTGAAAAATACGGCGTTTCATCGAGTTGATGGGGCTAGGAGTTTGTCGGCTGTGATGGGCAGATGGCGTATGCGTTTTCCCGTTGCGTGCCAGACCGCATTTGCAATGGCAGGCGCAACCCCGCAGAGGCCCAGCTCGGCCAGACCCTTGCTGCCGAGCGGGCTGAGAACGGTATCCTCTCCGGGCACAAAGATCGCATCGAGGTCCAGTACATCCGCGCAAACGGGCACGAGATACTCGGCGATGTTGGCGTTCATCACCCGGCCGAAGCGAGCATCCCACTCCGCCTCTTCGAGCAGCGCCATCCCGATGCCACCGACCATGCCACCGATGCATTGGCTGTGCGCAAGCCGCGGATTGATGACGCGTCCAGCGTCATAGGCACCCAGGATGCGAGGCACCCGAACCGTCCCAAAATCGGGGTCGATGTGGACCTCGACGAATACAGCGCCAAACGAGTAGGTGGAATATTGCTTCTGCGTGTCGCCGGGCTCCGCGCTTCCTTCTGCCTCGAGTTTGTCCAAACCGGCACGCTTGAGAATGTCGGCCGGCTCATGCTTGCCCGGCGTTCCTGCATCGGTCACCAGCGCGTCAAGCTTAGCCTGCAGGGCCGCGCAGGCTGCCCGGATTGCCGGGCCGATGCTGACCGTCGTCGTAGACCCGCCATGTTCTTTCGCGATCGGCATCTGTGTGTCGCCGAGCTCGAAGCGGACCCGCTCCAGGGACAGATGGAGTGCATCCGCGGCGATCTGCGTCATGGCGGTGTAGGTGCCGGGCCCCATGTCGCTGGTGGCGCTACGTACAACGGCAGTGCCATTTGCAAACAGCGTGGCGGAAGCCCTCGAAGGATAGCGCGGCGCCGGATTCATGGCCGTGGCCATACCCATGCCGACGAGGTTGCGCCCGTTGCGCATCGAACGTGGCTTCGGGTTACGCGTGCTCCAGCCAAAGCGCTCCGCACCTAAGCGGTAGCACTCGCGCAGGCCATTGCTGGACCACGGCAAATCCTTGCGTGGGTTGCGTTCCGCGAAATTGCGCAGGCGTAGTTCGATGGGGTCGATTTCAAGGGTTGCCGCCAGTTCGTCCATCGCGATTTCCTGCGCGATCAGACCTGTGGCGTGGCCGGGCCCACGCATCGGCGTCGGCGTGTTCGTGTGCATGGGGATCAGGCTGTACTTCGTGCGGCGGTTCTCGCTGGCGTACGTCGAAGCCGGGACGTCGAGCGTAGCGTCGGCAAACTCTTCGTAGGTCGAGGTCTGGGCTACCGCTTCTTGAACGAGCGACTGGAGGTGCCCGTCCCTGTCGGCTCCCAATTGGACGTGCTGTTCTGAACGTGGGCGAAAGCCGATCGAAGAATAAAGCTGGCGACGGCTCAGTTCCAGGCGCACGGGCCGGCCAACCTGTCGTGCGGCGAGCGCGGCGAGGGTGACGTGGGGCCAGGTGCGCAGCGCCGATCCAAACGCGCCGCCGATGTACGGGTTGATCACGCGCACAGACTCAGCTGCGATGCCGAACACGCGGGCGATTTCATCCGCGTCGTTGTAGACCCATTGCGTCTTGTCCCAAAGGGTCAGCGTATCGCCCTGCCATCGCGCCACAGTAGCGTGCGGCTCCATTGCGTTGTGGTGTTCGCGCGGCTGCATGTAGGTTCCATCCACTTTAAAAGAGGCCGCTGCGAAAGCGCCGTCGGCGTCGCCCTGTCGGCTTTCAGGGCCGCGGCCTTTCTTCTCTGCCGCGGCAGATGCCGGCTGCGCCTGCCTGAGATCGAAACGAGTAAGAGGGTCTGGCTCGAGCTCGTATTC
>CALMRM010000274.1:0-2182 GCA_937871605.1 uncultured Terriglobus sp.
CCTACTGGCCCAAGGAGATGCAGGGCGTCACCATCACGGTGGCCGACACCGGCACAGGAATGTCAGAGGAGACCAAGAGCAAGCTGTTCAACGCGTTTTACACCACCAAAGAAAGCCACGGCACGGGTCTTGGACTTTGGCTGAGCCAGGAGATCGTTGCGCGCCACCATGGCCAGCTTCGGTTCCGGAGCCACCAGGCACCAGGACAGAGCGGCAGCGTCTTTACGCTCTTTCTACCGTTTCAGGCTATTCGTCCGGATGAGGGCGCGGCACCGGCGGCGTAGCTCCGCGGCCCAAGCGCGCGTTGCGCAGCTAGCATGCGTGTTGATGGGAGGCTCTGCATGCCCACTGGCGTGTGACGTGTTGCGCTGCTCTTACTCAAGTGCAGCCGGCAGGCTGAAGCTGAACACAGAGCCGCGTCCCACCTGACTTGTCACCGCCAAAGTCCCGCGATTGGCTTCAACGATCGCTTTGCTGATCGCGAGCCCCATGCCGGTTCCCGGCACTTGCAGATTGCGCATGCGGGAGCGGTACAACCGGTCGAAGATCAGATCCTGCTCCGACGACTCGATGCCCACGCCGCGGTCCGCCACGCTGGTAACAACGCTGCCGTTGCGTTCTTCTGCCGTGACAAAAATCGGTGACTTCGGCTCAGAGTATTTCGCGGCGTTCTCGAGCAGGTTGCAAAGCACCTTGCTTACCATTTCAGCGTCGGCATACACCCTTAAGGTCGGCTTGACCTGTATGTCGAGCGGGTGTGCGTCTGCGACCCAGGCACAGCTTTGCATGGCTTGTTTCACAACCTCGGCAAGGGTGGTGGAAGCGAAGTTCATGTGAACCTCCTGGCTCTCGATCTGAGCCGTCTCCACCACCTGGGCGATCATCCGGTTCAGCTTGTCGACCTCCTCTTCGATAATGGTCAGCAGCTCCGTTCTGTCTTCCCCGCTCAGGTTCTCCGTCGTGAGCAGGATGCCCGTAGCCCCCTTGATGGACGTGAGTGGCGTGCGTAGCTCATGCGTGATGGAATCGAGAATCAGGGTACGCAGCCGTTCGCTCTCCTTCGTGGCCTCACCGCGCGCCACGTCCTCCAACGCCTGGGCGCGGTCGATGGCGATGGACGTGAGCCCGCCGATCGCCTGGAGCGTGTCGTTTGAGAGCTGCACGTCACTCAGCCGCAGCAAGCCGCGTGGACGGATGCCGGCGCGCAGGGGGATGTACACCTCATTGTGCGGCAGCACCTGCGGCGCGGTGAGTGTGAGCGCGCTTTGGCGAAAGTGCGGCAGCTCAATGGCGCTCCACTGCTGGATACCTGCCTGGTACACCCGGTCACCCTCGAGCAGGTAAAGCGTGGAACTTGCCGCCCGTGACGCGACATTGATCAGTGCAGGCACCGCGTTGACCACGTCTGCGACGTTTTGCGTCTGTAAAAGGTCGCGGCTCAGGGCGAACAGCAGTTCCAGTTCGCGCTGCTTCTTCAGCGACCGGTTCGCTTCGTCACGCGCCTTTTGCGACAGGCGGCTGCCGACCACGCTGGTGCTGAGAAACGCAAACAGTGCAAGCCAGTTTTCAGGATCGTTGATGACGAACGTATAAAGCGGTGGCAGAAAGTAGTAGTTGTAGCAGGCAGTCGCTACCACGGACACAATGACCGCGTACCGCAGGCCAAGCCGTGCCGCAATCAACAGGATGAACAGGACCAGCGTCAGCGCGACCGTGGTCTGGTTGACATGGACCCAGCGGCGATAGACTAGGATGATACCGGCAAGGGCTGCTAAGGTGTACAACCAGCGAGCGGCAAGTACCACGTGGCGCGAGTGCATGGGAGCCATTCTAAGCGTGAGCAATCGACAAGCACCCGCACGCAAGACTCCTGAGGACTGGCTGCAGAGCAGCAGCACAGAAAAAGACCGTGGTCGCTTCAAGATCTTTCTCGGGTACGCTCCGGGCGTCGGGAAAACATTCAGCATGTTGAGCGAGGGCATACGGCGTCGCGGCCGCGGTGAGGATGTTGTCGTTGGCGTTGTGGAAACACATGGCCGCAAAGGCACGGCGGAACTTGCAGAACAGCTGGAACAGGTTCCCAGGCGCGAGGTCGAGTACAAGGGCACCCTCTTTTCTGAGATGGACCTCCAGGCCATCCTTGCGCGCGCCCCCCAGATTGTGCTGGTGGACGAGCTTGCGC
>CALMRM010000274.1:2282-6355 GCA_937871605.1 uncultured Terriglobus sp.
TGGACGAGTATGTGAAGCGCAAAAACCTTGGCCCGCACTGGGCGGTTGCAGAAAAGGTCGGCGTCTGCATCGGGGCGAACTCGCAGGCTCGCGACCTGATCGCGCGGGGCGCTCACCTGGCAGATGCGCTGGGTGCTGAGCTGTATGTGATGCATGTCAAAACCGCGCGCGATGATGATGCAGCAGCGCACCGCATTCTTGAGAGCAACAACTCGTTCGCCACCCACCTGGGGGCGCACGTGGTGCAGCTGGCCGGCAAGGATGTGCCACGCGTCTCGGCAGCCTACATTCGTGAGCATCGCATCACGCAGGCCATCGTCGGGCGTTCCGCAACGCATGGCCTGCGCTCGTTTCTCTACTACTACTCCCTGCAGAAATTTATGGCGGAGGCACCGCACGTGGATCTGCACATCGTGACTCAGGAAAAGACGTGAAGCACATTCTGGAGGTGGACGACGAGCAGCAGATTACCCGCATGCTGCGCATGGCTTTGCAGAGCAGCGGCTACGCCGTGGAAACGGCTGCAAACGGCGAAGAGGGATTGCAGAAATTCACAGCCCGCAGACCCGACCTGGTCATCACCGACCTGGCCATGCCGCGGATGGATGGGCTGGAACTCACACGGGCGATCCGGCAATCCGCACAAACCCCAATCATCGTCCTGAGCGTGCGTGATGCCGATGCGGTCAAGGTACAGGCGTTGGATGAGGGCGCGGACGACTACCTGACCAAGCCGTTCAGCATGCCAGAACTGCAGGCGCGCGTCCGTGTTCATCTGCGGCGTACCCCGCCCAACTCGGATGCTCCGCTGGAGGTCATCGAGGCTGGCGACTTCGCCATCCACGCGGTGAAGCACACGGCGGTCGTGCGCGGTGACGAGGTCCACCTGACGCCCAAGGAGTTCGACCTGCTGCTGCTCCTTGTAAAGAACGCCGACCGGGTCATGACACACAAAGTGCTGCTCCGGTCTGTGTGGGGACGGTCCGGCGAGTCGCAGCCGGAGTACCTGCGGGTGCTTGTGGGCCAGTTGCGAAAGAAGTTGGACGGTGGCTCTGGGAAACGCTACATCCAGAGCGAACCATGGATCGGCTATCGCCTGATCGCGGAAGGCTTTGTGGAGCCGTAGGTCTTACGGATTTTTTACAAAATCACTACGCAAACCCTACGGCCAACGACTGTTCACTAGAGTCATGCCCGGTATGCCGTTTTGCACGGACGTGCTGGGCCAGGGTGGATGGTGTCACGCAACACCAGCCCTTCCACGAGGGCAAGTGCGCGCGTGAGCACGCCTTGCGTTCGCGTGCAAATGAGCTTTGGCGATGGTCTCGAAAGTACCGTCCGTGGAGTTTTCCTGCCGGAGGCGTACGCCGGCACAACCGCAGTAACCCTGGCCTGACCACCGCGTGAAGTACCAGGCAGGTCGCCAGTCAGAGGTGTCGCAGATGCTTGACGCATTCGCTGTAGTTTCCATCGCACTTCTATTTGGTCTGGCTGTGCTCTACACGCACGGCTGCAGCCACCTGAAAGAGCCTCGCTCATGATTCTCAATCTCATCCTGTTAGGGCTATCGGCAGTGCTGATGGCGTATCTCGTGTTTGCCCTGTTGCGTCCGGAGAAGTTCTAATCCATGACTCTAAACGGGTGGTTACAAATCGCTCTTTTCATGGCGGCGGTGTTGCTGCTGGCCAGGCCCATGGGCAGCTACATGACAGCCGTATTTGAACGCCGCAAAACGATTCTTGATGGGCTGCTGGGCCCCTGCGAGCGACTGCTCTATCGCGTCACAGGCGTTAATCCGGCGGAGGAGATGGCGTGGACGCAGTACGCCGTCGCCATGCTGGTGTTCAGCGCCGCCACGCTCGTGCTGACCTACGTGGTGGAGCGTCTGCAGCACGTGCTGCCACTCAACCCGCAGCACCTGCCGGGTGTCGAGCCAGCGCTCGCCTTGAACACTGCCATTTCATTCACAACCAACACCAACTGGCAATCGTATGTGCCAGAAACCACGGTAAGTTATCTGACCCAGATGCTGGGCCTGGCGACGCATAATTTCTGGTCTGCGGCCGTCGGGTTGGCGCTGGCGATCGCGTTTGTGCGGGGCATCGCGCGGCGCGAAATGAAGACTCTGGGCAACTTCTGGGTCGATCTAACGCGCGGCACGCTATGGGTCCTGCTGCCGATCTCCACAGTCTTTGCGCTGGTGCTTGTGTCGCAAGGCGTGGTGCAGAATTTGAAGGCCTATGACACCGTAAAGCTGGTGGAGCCTCAGACCACCACAGGCGCTGACGGTAAGACAACAACGGTCACCACGCAGACCATCGCACAGGGCCCGGTTGCCTCGCAGGAAGCCATCAAGATGCTGGGTACCAACGGCGGCGGCTTCTTCAACGCGAACAGTGCCCACCCCTTTGAGAACCCGACGCCACTCTCGAACTTTCTGCAGATGCTTTCCATCTTCCTGATTCCAGCCGGCCTCTGCGTCACGCTGGGCCAGATGGTTGGCTCTCCCAAGCACGGCTGGGCGGTGCTTGCCGCCATGGTGGTGCTCTGGTTTGCGGGCACGCTTACCACCTTCTGGGCTGAATCTCACGGCAACCCGGCCTTGCACAACGTGGATGCAGCCGTATCGCAGACCCCCTTGCGAGAGCAGCCGGGCGGCAACATGGAGGGCAAGGAGGTACGGTTCGGCATTGCAGATTCTGCACTGTTCGCAACCGTTACCACGGATGCAAGCTGCGGTGCCGTCAACGGCATGCACGACAGCTTTACCCCGCTTGGCGGCATGGTGCCGATGGTCAACATCTTGCTTGGCGAGGTGGTGTTTGGCGGCGTGGGAGCGGGCCTGTACGGCATGCTCGTCTTTGTGGTGATGGCCGTATTCATCGCAGGCCTAATGGTGGGCCGCACGCCGGAATACCTAGGAAAGAAGATTGAAGCCTACGACGTGCAGATGGCCATGCTGTACCTGCTCATCTTCCCGCTGCTCATCCTCAGCTTTGCAGCCATCACAGTGCTGTTACCCAACCTTGGGCTCAGCAGCCTGGCAAACCACGGCCCGCATGGCTTGAGCGAGATCCTGTACGCCTATACCTCGGCTACGGGCAACAATGGCTCCGCCTTTGCCGGACTGAACGCCAATACGCATTGGTATAACTACTCACTTGCCGCGGCCATGTTTTTTGGCCGGTTCATGATGATCGTTCCCATGCTGGCCATCGCCGGCAACCTGGCAGGCAAAAAGATTGCACCTGCAACTGCGGGCACGTTCCCTGTCACCACGCCGCTGTTTACCGTGCTGCTGACCGGCGTCATCCTGATTGTGGGCGCGCTCACCTTCTTCCCTGTGCTGTCGCTTGGGCCGGTGCTGGAGCACCTGCTGATGCACGCCGGGCAACTGTTCTAACCCTGTAGAAAGAGACCGATCATGTCGAGTCAAACGCAGCGGCGCTCCCTGTTCGACGCCAAGATCATGCGCCGGGCCAGCGTAGATGCCCTTCGAAAACTCAGCCCTCGCACCATGATGAAAAATCCCGTCATGTTCGTGGTGGAGCTGGGTAGCGTGCTCACCACCGTGCTGCTCGTGCTGAACCTTGCAACGCACCACGGCCACTTCCGCTTCGATCTGCAGATCACCCTGTGGCTGTGGTTCACGGTGCTATTTGCCAACTTTGCCGAGGCCATGGCCGAGGGGCGCGGCAAAGCTCAGGCCGACGCACTGCGCCTGGCGAAGTCAGAGACCACAGCCTACGTTCTGCGCAACGGCAAAGTGGAGGAGATCCCCAGTTCACAACTGCGCAAGGAAGACCTGGTGCGCGTGACCGCCGGCCAGATGATCCCGGGCGATGGGGAGGTCACCGAGGGTGTGGCCTCGGTCGATGAGTCCGCCATCACCGGGGAGTCCGCGCCTGTGATCCGTGAAGCGGGCGGCGACCGCTCGGCGGTAACTGGCGGCACCCGTGTGCTGTCAGACGTGCTGACCATTCGCATTACTTCCAATCCTGGTGAAACCTTCCTGGATCGCATGATTGCGCTGGTCGAAGGCGCGGAACGGCAAAAGACGCCGAATGAAATCG
>CALMRM010000275.1:0-2607 GCA_937871605.1 uncultured Terriglobus sp.
CCAAGCATGCTGCCAAGTACCATCCCCGAGAGGAAGCCACCCGGACCGCCGCGGCCGCCACCCCGTAGAATCACGAACAATATAAACAGGAACACAAGAAGACCGACGATGCCACTGCCGCCACCAGAACCCTGCCGTTGCTGTCGCATCGGCTGTTGCGGTGAGGACAGGGTGACACCTGCATCCTGTGCGATGACCGTGGTTAGGTCACTTACTGCACTGCGGACAGCGCCATCATAGTTACCAGACTTGAGATCGGGCACCATCTCGCGTCCGATGTCGCCAGTTTTTCCATCTGGCAAGATACCCTCAAGACCATAGCCGATCTCAAACTGGTACTTATGATCTTCAACCGAGATCAGGAGCAGAACGCCGCGATCTTGCGCCTTGGGGCCGGGCTTCCACTTGGCGAATAACGCGTTGGCAAACTCCGCCGGCGTAGAGTCATCATCTATCTTCTTAATGATTGCAACAAAGACCTGCGCGTGCGCCTGCGTGTCCAACTGTCTCAGGCTCGCGTCAAGGTCCGCTTCGGTGCTGCTGTTGAGCACGCCCGCGTAATCGTTCACGTATGCCTTGGGCTGCGGCATGGACGCAACGGTCTCTGCTTGCAGCGGGAGACCCCACAGCAAAGCTGCAACTGAAAGAAGAACATACCGCAGCCAGGCTGCCATCACTGATAATGATACGCTGCGGTGTCCCAGGCGATCCTACAAAGTAGGGCCGACAAACGAAGCCACGTCAGCCTGGCTCCTCATTCTTACTGCAAGCTACGCGCCTAGCTTCGCCTTCAGCGAATCGATCATTTCGGTATGCTTCCCAATCACGTCAGCAGCATGCGCGGTCAACTTCTTCATATCAGGACTCTGTGTATCCGTAATTTCCTGTTTGACCTTCGCAAGATCTTCGTGATGATCCTTATCCGCCGTGGCCACGTAGCTCTTGTCGTAGGTGTCTCCGGTCAGCACCTTCAGCTTCAGCAGTTCTGCGTCTGCGGTCGCGCTGGGCGAGGTGGGTAGCGTAACTCCGGCCTTGGCTGCAACTGGCTGGGTCCCAGCAATCAGCGCGCGATGGTCTGTGATCATCTTTGTGGCGAACACCTTGATCGCTGGATTCTTGGTGGTACGCAGCGTCATCTGCGCCATCTTGATCTCTGCGTAGTGGTCCTCCGCGGACGCCTTCAGGAAATCTTTGTCTTTGTCCGAAAAGCCCTGAGCAAACAGGCTGGTGGCACCGGTACATGCGAACAACACGGTTGCGAGCGCGGCGGTATGAATCCTCATAAATCTCCCTTGTTCTTCGGTGCGCGGCGGCACCTATTCGTGTGATGCATCGTCTGGAAATCGCGTCCACTTACCCGGCGCAAGACACCGCACGCTGTATTCTTGCCGGATGAGTTCCCTGCTCGCCTCTTCATCAGTTGCAGCCCCGATCGCCCGAAAAGAGCCTCATCCCACACACATCCATGGCACCACGCTAGAGGATGACTACCATTGGCTCCGCAACAAAGACTCAGAGGAAGTCATCTCCTACCTGAAGGCTGAGAACTCCTATACCGATGCAGTCCTGGCCCCCACCAAGGACCTTCAGGAGAGCCTCTATCGCGAGATGCTGTCGCACATCAAGGAAACAGACACGTCAGTGCCCTACCGCGATGGGGACTGGTTTTACGTGACGCACACCGTGGAAGGGCTGCAGTATGCGACCTACGCGCGCAGCCGGGCTCTGGATGGAGACCGGTACGACCCATCGCAGACAGAAGACGTGCTGCTGGATGTGAACCAGCTTGCCGAGGGCGAAGCTTACATGGCACTTGGCGCGCTGAGTGTCAGCCCGGACGGCAACTTGCTGGCATACACAACAGATAACACCGGCTTCCGTCAATACACCCTGCATATCAAGGATTTGCGTACCGGTGAGGTGATGCCCGACACCGCGCAGCGCGTGGGCACCCTGGTGTGGGCTGCGGATAGCAGAACGCTGCTGTATACCGTGGAAGACGAGCAAACCAAGCGGCATGACAGGGTGCTGCGGCACGCCCTGGGCTCGTCCGCAGCGGAGGATGCAGTCGTTTACGAAGAACCCGATGAACGCTTCAACGTGGGCGTGGGCCGCACACGCGACCGCAGCTTTCTCCTGCTCGGCATTGAAAGCCACACCACCTCGGAATATCGCTTCCTGAGCACGGCGGAGCCAGATGGCGAGTTCCGGCTGTTGGCAGAACGCGTGCCGGACCAAGAGTACGACGTAGACCACCGCGATGGTAGGTTCTACATCCGCGTGAACGACACCAGCAAAAACTTTCGTGTTGTGACCGCACCTGTTGAACGTCCTGGCCGCGAGCAGTGGCGGGAGTTACTGCCCGCGCAAAACGACGTTCCGCTCGACAGTTTTGATGTGTTCCAAACCTTCGCTGTCGCGTCCGAGACCGTACAGGGGCTGGATCGCCTCAGGGTGTTTCACTTCAACGGTGACGCGTTAACAGGCGAGCCAGCGGCGGTACTGTTTCCAGAGCCAACGTATTCTGCCGGGCTGCATGTCAACCGCATCTTCAACACCAACACCTTGAGCTATAGCTACCAGTCTCTTGTCTCCCCTGCCTCGGTC
>CALMRM010000275.1:2617-16908 GCA_937871605.1 uncultured Terriglobus sp.
GAGTACGAGGTAGCGACCGGGCGCTCTGTGCTGTTGAAGCAGCAAGAGGTACCGGGCGGCTTCGACCGCGACAAGTACGCCTCCGAACGTATCTGGGCGACGGCAGCCGATGGCGTTCGGGTGCCGGTGTCGCTTGTATACCGGCGCGACCTGTTTGCGAAGGACGGAACATCGCCACTCTACATCTATGGGTACGGCTCGTATGGGTATGCGCTGCCGGTTGGCTTCAGCACGAGCCGCTTGGCGCTACTAGACCGCGGTGTGGTTATGGCCTATGCGCACGTTCGCGGCGGCGGTGACCTGGGCGACGAATGGCATGACGCCGGCAAAATGATGGTGAAGCGTAACACCTTCACCGACTTCATCTCTGTGACGGAACACCTGTTGTCAGAAGGCTATGGCGCGCCGAACAAAGTCGCCATTGAGGGCGGCAGTGCTGGCGGCCTTTTGATGGGTGCGGTCGCAAACCTGCGGCCTGACCTGTTCCGCGCAGTGCTGTCGCATGTGCCCTTCCTCGACGTGATGAACACCATGCTGGACGCATCGCTGCCCCTGACCGTGGCGGAGTACGAGGAGTGGGGCAATCCCAATGAGCCGGAGGCGTTCGCCTATATGCAGAGCTACTCGCCCTACGACAACCTGCGCGCGGGTCGCTATCCCGCCTTGCTGGTGAAAACCAGCCTGAACGACTCGCAGGTGATGTATTGGGAACCGGCAAAGTTCGTAGCCCGTCTGCGCACGCTGAAGACGAATGCGGAATGGCCGCTTCTGCTGCACACCAACATGGATGCAGGCCATGGCGGTGCCTCCGGTAGATACGACTATCTGCGTGAGATCGCCATGGACTACGCGTTCCTCCTCAAGGAGCTTACGTTAGCCTGACAAATCCGATCCATTCGTTTATCGCGCGGCCGCCACTTCCGGCACGGCGTCACCCTCGCCTGGCGCCAGGAATAGGTTGCGCTCCAGGCCGTGCTGCCGGTCATACAGTTCGCGATACCGGCCATCCAGGGCGTACAACTCACTGTGTGTTCCGCGCTCCTGGATCCTGCCCGCCTCGATGACCAGAATCTGATCTGCATTCCGTATGGTGCTCAGCCGGTGGGCAATGACAAACGTGGTGCGACCAGTCATCAGGTGGTTGAGTCCCTGCTGAATCATGGCTTCACTCTCTGAATCGAGCGAACTTGTCGCCTCATCCAGAATCAGAATGCGCGGGTCAGCGAGAATGGCGCGCGCGATGGACAGGCGCTGACGCTGCCCGCCGGACAGCTTGACACCCCGCTCGCCCACTACTGTTTCATAGCGATCCTCGAACCGCTCTGCAAATTCATCTACACGTGCAACATGGCACGCTTTCAAGAAGTCTGCCTCCGTCGCCTCCGGCCGTGAAAACAGAATGTTCTGGCGAATGGTTCCATCGAAAAGGAAGGTTTCCTGCAGAACCACGCCTAGTTGCGAGCGGTAGCTGGCAAGTTGCACCCTGGAAAGGTCCATCCCATCGACCACCACACAACCACGCGTCGCATCATGGAATGCACAAACCAATGAAATAATCGTGCTCTTACCGGAGCCGGAAGAACCGACCAATGCAGTCACCGTATCTGGCTTTGCGTGAAAGCTGACGCCATGCAGAACTGGTTTGCCGGGATCGTACTCGAACTCGACCGCGTCGAAACGCACGTCGCCCCTCAGTTCAGGCGCGATCACCGTGCGACGCGGATCCGCGTCCTCCTGCTGCATACCAAGGATTTCGGCTGTTCTATCCAAACCTGCAAATGCCTCGGTGAGCTGGGTGCCGATGTTGACCAGCGATGTAATTGGCACCACCATGAACGCCAGGAACATGTTGTATGTGACATAGCCGCCAACTGTCAGGTGGCCGAGTACCACCTGCCGCGCACCCAGGTACATGACCAGCGAGCCCACACACCCAAGCACCGCGGTTGACGACAGCGCCATGATGGACGTTGCAGTCAGCGAGTCAAAAATGTTCTTGAGCAGGCGGTTGGCACCCTCGGCAAACACGCGAGATTCACTAGCCTCGGCGTGATATCCCTTAATGACGCGCACGCCTCCGAGCGACTCTGTCAAACGGCCTGTAACCTCCGCGTTTAATGCGGCGCGTGCGCGAAAAATAGGACGAATAGTGCTGAACGCGCGGCGCATGACCATGGCAAAGATGAACATGATGCTGAACGTCAGCAGCGTCATGCTGGTCGATAAACGCATCAGGTAGATGAAAGAGAGCGTCGCGGTCAGCATGCCGCCGATAAAATCCACGAGACCTGTGCCGATCAGGTTGCGCACACCCTCCACGTCCGACATGATGCGCGCCACCAGCGTGCCGGAACGATTGGCGTCGTAGTACGCCACCGAGAGCCTGCCCACGTGCTCCTGTACCTGGATGCGCAGTTCGGTGATCAGGCGCTGACCTGCCTTCGATAGAATCTGTGTCAGCGAATACGACGTGATGCCTTGCACCACTGTGGCGGTGAGCACCGCGCCCACAATGTATGGCAGCAGCCGCACCTGGTGCTGTCGCATCACGTTGTCGATCAGATAGCGTGTGGTTGCGGGCAGCACCAGTCCGCAGGCCCGGTTCAGCAGCATGATAAAGAAGCTGCCGAACAGCAGGCCTGCACGCGGCCTTATCAGCTTCTTGATCTCTGGCCAGACCTTTTTTAGTTCCGGCGCTTTCTTTTTGGTCATCTCAGCGGAGACGGCACGGGACGCATTGCGCGAGGTGCGCTCTGCGCTGCGCATGGCACCGTTACTCCCGCCAGAGAATGAGTGTCCCATTGATCCCACGTTGTGGCCTCTCTAATCCTTGATGCGGGCATTTCTGTGGAGGGTGCGACTCCGATGCAGCATGGTGCAGACCGGCTTTACAAGCTGGCGCTGGCAGCCTATTGGGCTGCTTGCCCCGTGCTTTCTGCCACAACACTTGCCATTTTTGCAGCAACCTCATCCACAGACCATTCATTGCCGGGGTACCAGGCCACCACCTTGCCATCCGGGCCGATCAGCGTTGTGGACAGTGAATGGGTGATGGAGGCGTTGCTGCCGGTCACACCCAGATTGAAGAAGTGCTCCACCGCGGGCAGCGCAGCAGGCAGGGGCGCAGCAAATTGCCAGTGCTTGAAACCGGCGTCGCCTACGTACGTGGTGCCATAGGCGCGTAGCACGGAAGGTGTGTCGAACGCAGGATCAAAACTCAGCGAGAGCAGTGCTGAGCCGGCACACACATGCGGTGTCTGGCACAGCTTGGAGTGAATGGCTGCCAGATTCTTGCTCATCTTTGGGCAGAAATCACCAAGTGGACAGCGTGTGTAAATGAAAGTAATCAGCAACGCTTTGCCGCGAAAGCTACTCAGCGCCAACTGCTTCCCATCCTGGTTGGTTACCTTGAAATCTGGCACAACATCGCCTGGTGCAGGCACATGGTAGTTGGACGGCGGCCTGAAGTCGGGCCTTGCCTCTGCCAGCACGGCGATCTCATCGAGCTGTGCGTTCCGGTAGTCGCCATCCGGGGTCTTCTGCACCTGCAGACGCGCACGGATCACATCGCCCCGATGCAGGTCAGAGGTGGTATTGGCATAGAGGAGTTTGTACGGCATCGTCATGGCAGGCATGAAGCCGGGAACGGCATCGTGCTGCAAGGTGATCTCGCCCTTCTCGGTGTCTACCGCGACGATGACACCTTTCAGTGAGTACGTCTCCGTGCCAGCCTTGAACTCCTCGGTGGAGCGTTTGCACCCGAGCATGGCCATGCACACCAGCAGGAACACTGCCGAGATCACCCTATTTCGAAGCAACGCCATAGCCTCCATGATACGTTGCGAGAGTGTTCGGCAGGCGAGTGCGTACGGCACCGGCTAGCCGAGGAGGTCGAAATAAGGATGCAATACTGGCGTAAACAAGCAGCAGCCGATGGCGAAGTCCGTCTTCCAGCGCAGCCGCACCTCGCGTTGTTGCACGGCGCAATGTTGCTGGCAGGTTTCGGCACGGTCTTTCTAGGACCGCTGCTCCCGGTGCTCTCCGCCGCGGCGCGTACCAACGACAGTGGCAGCGGCCTCTTCTTTACCGCCCAATTCATCGGCTCCTTCTTAGGCGGTGTCACCACCAGCGCACACCTTTGGCGCTCACTGCTGCGCGGCTGCACGTCCGCCACCATCGGCTTTCTGTTGCTCTCCCTGTGCGTCAGCCACCATGCTGCACTGCCCTGGTTTGCCGTTGCGCTTCTGCCCCTCGGGTTTGGTGTGGGGCAGGCATTGACGTCGGTGAACCTGCTCACAGCCGCACGCTTCCACGCACAGCGGGGTGCGGCGCTTTCACTGGTGAACTTCAGCTGGAGCCTGGGTGCCGTGCTCACACCCGCCGTGCTGGGCTACGTGCTAAAGCGCAGCGCGCCGCAGCACATTCTATGGGGAGCCAGCGGACTGTTCTGCGTGGCAGTGGCAGGCACCGCATGGAACCGTCTGCAATCCGGGGCGCTGACAGTAGCCGCACCTGTCACCAAAGGCGTACGCAGTGCGCTGCCACTCTCGACCTTCCTCTTCTTCGCGTCGCTTCTCTTTACCTACGGCGGCGTAGAAACCTCGTTGGGCGGCTGGACGACCACCTTTGGCCAACGCTACGGCAGCGATAGCGCCATGACTGGCGTCACCGCGGGCGCATTCAGCACCACCGCTCTGTGGCTTGGTCTGACGGTGGGCCGTGCCCTTGTACCCGTACTGCTGCCACGCATACGCGAGCGCACCCTGCTGCAGGCGTCCGTCCTGGCGGCGACGCTCACAACGCTCGCACTCAGCCGCAGCAATGGTGGCGTCGCCATGATCACGATCTGTGTGCTGCTCGGTTTATCGTTGGCACCCTGGTTTCCACTTGTGCTCACCAGCATGATTGACGCCGGCGTGGGTGCAAGACAGGTCGGCACCATCATCGCGGTTTCTGGCATTGGCGCGGCAAGTTTGCCCCTGCTGGAAGGCACCCTGTCACGGTCTACAGGCTCGTTGCGGGTGGCGCTTGCCGTGCCCATCGGTGGGCTGCTCTGGCTGCTGATCGCAACCTTTCGGCGAGTAACACCAGCCTTCCAGTCAGCTGCGGGCGGCGAAGCTGCCGACTCAAAAGGCGTATAAAAGGAGAATGGAGGACCGTGTAGAAGTCCAGCAGGCTGCGCCATATTTCTCCGAGATACTGGCTGCCGTCACACGCGGCGCAACTGTACTAACACCTGGCAGACGTGCGGCAAACCGGCTGGCACGGCTGGTCGACCGAGCTGCGGCCCTGCACGGGCAGCAGAGTTGGCGCGCCGCTCGTATCCTACCTTGGTCCGCCTGGGTCAGCGCGCAGTGGGCCTCCGTCCTCTTGCACGGCGTCGACACCAGGGTCGTGCTGAACCCGGCGCAGGAAGTCGCCCTCTGGCAAACGGTCATCCTTGAAGACAGCTCACCCACAGAGCAGTCCACTTTCTCGCAGGCACAACGTTGTGCCACAACGGCCAGGCTCCTGGATAGCTATGCGGCAGCGCACACGTTCAGCGAACGTGGCTCTACGGGTGCCGCTTCGAACGACGCTGCCATGTTCCATCGTTGGTACCGGCGCTTCCAGCAGCTCTGCAGCGCTGGCGACTACCTTTCTGCGTCCGCGACTGAGTTCGCGCTCAGCGACTTGGTACGCCAGCAACGTGTACATACCGAGGCAGAAGTGCTGCTGTTCGGCTTTCCCGATCTTCTGCCCGCACGTCGGCACCTCCTGACAGTCTTGCAGGAACATGGAATGGTCATCCGCGAATCGAACGTCTGCTCCTCCCCGAGTACACCGCCGCAGTACCTGCACTATGCCAGCGGCGAGGCAGAACTGCAGGCCTGCGTGCAGTGGGTTAGGGGCCGCCTGATCCAAGCGCCGCAGCAGACAGTACGGATTGTGGTCCCCGACCTGCCGGGCATGCGCAACACGCTGGAGCGCGAGCTGCGCGGGGCGGTGTCGCCTGGCAGCGCTAACGTCGTTGATGCCGCTCCAGCGGCGTATGAGTTTTCGGCAGGCCCGCCATTGCAGTCCGTTCCCATGGTCAGGGATGCGTTGTTGCTGCTGCGCTGGTGCGCCGAACGTCTGCCGTTGGAGGACGTGGGATCACTCTTTCGCTCTCGCCACCTGACGTTGGCAGACTCCGCAGAGGACGGTGCCTTGCTGGAAGCAAGCACACTGCATCCGCGAGCGCCCCTTCGTAAGGAGCTCTCCCTCCGGCAGGCTTCCGAGCGACTGCAGCCGCACCCTGCTAGCCGCGTGCTCTTAAGCCTCCACCGGCAAGCGACGGACCTGCGATCAACGGCTGCATTCGCCTCGTTTGCAGGCAAGGCACAGGCCCTGTTGCAGGCAAGCGGCTGGCCAGGCCGAGAGCCGCTCAACAATGAGGAAAGTCAGGCAGCCGAGGCGTGGCAGCGTGCCTTGGATGCGGTGGCTTCACTCGACCTGTTCGGCCAAACCACAACATGGTCCGCTTTTCTGGACAGGCTGCAAATACAGGTAAGCTCCTCAGACTTTGTGCCTGCGGAGTGCGGCATGCCCGTGCAGATAACCGGCGTAGACGAGGCTCTCGGCAGCCCGGTTGATGCGCTCTGGTTTCTCCACGCAGAGGCCAACACCTGGCCACCGCAGGCAGTTGTGAATCCGCTCCTGCCGCTTGCGCTTCAACGGGAATTCGGCATGCCAGGCATGGGCAGCCAACGCGACGAAGAAGTAGCGGCGAGGCGCTTGCAACAGCTTCTCGACAGCACAACAGGAGAAGTCCGCCTCAGCTGTAGTGGTGATGCAGAGCAGGACGGTGGCAGGCCATCTCCGGTCGCCGAGCGAGTGCTCTCTGCCAAGGGCGTGACCCTCTCCATGGCGGCACAAGCATTGGAGCAGGAAGACCTGTCGCCGCAGGTTGAAACCTTCTTCGATACGGCTCCGCTGCCCGCGTTACCAGAGGCTGGAGTGTCTGGCGGCGTCAGCATATTAACCGCGCAGGCACAGTGCGGCTTTCGCGCGTGGGCTGAAAAACGACTGTTCTCGACAACGCTGGACGAGACGGATGCGGGGCTTTCGCCACGGGAGCGTGGCGACCAGGTGCATGCAGTCTTGCAGGCGTTCTGGGCAGCCACCAGCAGCCAGCAGGCATTGCGTACCAAGCGCATGACGGTGGGTGCAGACGGCCTCTCTGAACGCGATCGCTTGCTCCAGGCCTGTATCGCAAGCGCGTGTGCGACCGGCCCGGTGGAAGCCTGGGATGAGGCATACCTGTCTGTGCAAAAGCAGCGGCTGTTCCGGCTACTAGCGGCATGGCTGGACTACGAAGAGAAGCGGCCCCCCTTCGAAGTAGTGCAGCTGGAACAGGAAACCAAACACGTACCGGTGGGCCCGCTCAGGCTACACATGCGCGTGGATCGCATCGACAGGGTGCTTGCAGCTGCGGACAGTACAAGCGAAGAGCTTGGCACACTCCTGATCGACTACAAGACCGGTAACAGAGCAAATTCGCCCCGGGAGTGGTCTGGCGACCGGCCCGAGCAGCCACAACTGCCTGCGTATGCCACTGCCGCGGCGGTCTCTGCCGAACTCGGCGCACTGAACGGTATTGCATTTGCGTCCATCCGTACTGGCACGGGCAACATGCACTTGAGGGGACTCGCCGAACCTGGCCTGCTCCCACTGGCTAAGCAGAAAGACGAGTCGTCCTTCTCCTCTCAGCAAGAGGAGTGGCGGCACCACTTGGAAGCACTGGCGCAGGCCTTCGCTGACGGCAGCGTAACGGTGGCACCAAAAACATTTCCAAGAACCTGCGACACATGCGGACAGCGCCTCCTGTGCAGGCTGGATGCGGCCACGCTGCTGGAGGCAGAGGAAGACGCATGGGACCTCTCCAACCCTGAGGCAGAATGACCCTGGCTGATCCACAGTTGGAACTCGCAGACGCGGCAGAGCGCCGCATCGCGGTGGATGCAGCTACCTCCTGCATCGTGGAGGCGCCCGCGGGCTCCGGCAAAACCGGGCTGCTCATCCAGCGCTACTTAAAGCTGCTCGCCACCGTGGAGCACCCATCGCAAGTGCTTGCACTCACCTTCACCCGCAAGGCGACGGGCGACATGCGGAAGCGCATCCTAGAGGCGCTGCAAGGAGCGGAAAACAGTGCACCTACTGGCGATCAAGCGTTTGCGCTGGAGACACGCCGGTTGGCAGAGGCCGTCCTTGCGCAGGACCGTAGCCTCGCGTGGGACCTGCTGCAGCGGCCCCACTTGCTCAACATTCGCACCTTTGACGCGCTGTGCAGCACCATCGCACGCTCGGCACCGTTGCTGTCCAGCGGCGCTGCCCTGTCAGACCCAGCGGACCATGCCGAGCCGCTCTACAGGCGCGCAGCCCACGCCGTCATGCTGCGGCTTGGGGAGGATGACGAAAAGCTGACGCACGCCTTGACGACCCTGCTGCGTCATCGCGATGGCGATCTGCAAACCTGTGAACAGGTGTTAGCAGAGATGCTGGCGACGCGCGAGCAGTGGGGCCGGCTGATCCCTCTTGGCGCTGAACTCGAGGATGTCGTGCTGGAGATGAGCGTTCTGCCGCGCCTCAACGACTCGTTAAAGCGTGCACAGTGCGCCATGCTCAAGCGCCTGCACGACTGCTTTCCGGCGGCTGTGCTCGAACGCCTCGCATCGCTTGCACAACAATTTGCGTCCGCGCCGGCCTACAAGGAGCATGCCAACATCTTTCGGCCGTGTGCTCAGTCGTCCGCCGGTCCCGGGCACACTGCGCAGGATCTCGACCACTGGCTGCTGCTCATGGAACTGCTGCTGAAAAAGGATGACGACTGGCGTAAGCGCCTGTGGGACGTCGACCTGAAAGTGAGCGCCAGCACGCAGCAGCGGGCAGAACTGCAGGATGTGCTGCAGGCACTCACCAACGACCCGCGAGCCACCGAGTTGCTCTCCCTGCTCAGGGCGGTCCGCGCGCTTCCCCCGGCGGAGTACCCAGCGGACCAGTGGATCGTGGCCAAGGCGCTGTTCCGTCTGCTTCAGGAAGCGCTGATCGAACTGCGCCTGCTGTTTACGCGCGAAAATGTCTGCGACTTCACCGAGGTCGCGCTTGCCGCACAGACCGCGCTGCACACAACCGGCCTGCAGGTTGCGCTGGGCAGCCGGCTGCAGCACCTGTTGGTAGACGAGATGCAGGATAGCTCCTCGTGGCAATACGAACTGCTCAAGACGCTCACCGAGGGCTGGGATGGCAGCACACAAACCATCTTTCTCGTGGGCGACCCCAAGCAATCCATCTACCTGTTCCGCCAGGCGCGTGTTGAGCGCTTTCAGCAGTGCATGGAAAGCGGCAAGCTGGGCGACGTTGCTCTACGCGCGGTACGCCTGTCCGCCAACTTCCGCTCCGGTCAGCCCTTGGTCGAAGCGTGCAACGCAGTCTTCCAGAAGATCTTCCCGGCCAGTAGTCCCCTAGACGGTGATGTCACCTTCACGCCGGCACACGCCGCACAGCAAGGCTCTTCCCGAGACTGTATCGCGTGGCACGGCAGGCTACTGGTACCCGATTCAGAGCCTGCATCGCGCATACGGCAGCAGCACATGGCCATGAAGAAAGAAGCGTGGCACATTGCAGAACTTATTCGTGGGGAACGGCAGGTACGGCCCACAGCCAGCATCGCCGTTCTGGTGCGCGCGCGAAACCACGCGGCAGAAGTGGTAAAAACGCTGACTGAGCACAACATCGCTTTTCGCGCGGTCGACATGGTCGCACTCCACGAACGCCGGGAAGTTCTCGACATCCTCGCCATCACTCGCGCGCTCCTGCACCCGGTGGACCGGACGGCGTGGCTCGCCGTGATGCGGGCACCGTGGTGCGGCACAGGGGTGGCCGACTTGCACGTGCTGGCCGGCGGTGACCGGCGCGACCTGCGCAATGAGCCGCTTCGACACCTGATGCGGCAGCACGCAAACGCACTTGGAGAGGCCGCCCGTAACCGGGTCCTTCACACGCTGGACGTTATGGACGCTGCCCTCTTGCATACCGGCGTAGAGTCCCTGGCGAACCGGGTGGAGCGTACGTGGCGGTCTCTCGGTGGAGACGCGTGTACCGATGCGAATGGTCTGCAAAACGTGCGGCAATTTCTTGCCGTGCTAGACACGATGGCTGCGAGGAACGAAACAGTGACGCAGCATACGTTGCAATACCGCCTGCGTCGGCTGTTTGCCGCGCCAGCCAGCGTGCCCGGTGCCGTGGACATCATGACCATTCACAAGGCAAAGGGATTGGAGTGGGATGTCGTGCTGCTGCCGGGACTGCACCGTGGCGGCGGCCGAGATGGCCAGGTTGCGCTCAACTGGCTCGAGATGCCGGGCGAGGCAGAAGACCACTCGCAAGACGTGCTGCTGGCTCCGCTGCCGGAGAAGGGCGAAACAGCAGGCTCGCTGTACAGCTACATCAGCGGCGTTCGCAGGCGGCGCGAACAGGCCGAACTAAAACGGCTGGTCTACGTAGCCGCTACGCGCGCCAGGCACACCCTTCACCTGTTCGCATCTCCGGTGGCCGACAGCAAAGGCCTACCCAGCATGCCTGCGGGTACGCTCCTGCACGCCATGGCGCCGGTCGCCTCACAGTTCCGGTTCGACGCACACGAGTCAGCCTTGGACGACACGCAGCCAGAGGATCCGCCAGCGCTTTCCATCGCCGCAGCGAGCGAGGCGGAACAGCGCAAGCCAGACAGGCCCCAGCTCGAACGCCTCCTCGCAAACTACGATCCGCTGGAACGCCTGAGCAGGCACAGCCTGGCGCTAACCCTGCCAACACCGCTGCCACCCGTGACAACGCGGCCGCAGGGCACGTTTGGTGCACGCGCGGTCGGCAATGCGATACACGCCTTCGTGGAGCGGCTCGCTGGCGAGGTGCAAACGGCGGCACTGGCAGGCCAGGCAACGGACGCTGCCGCTTTGCAGTTGCTGGCTAAACTGCCCACGTGGTCCCCTGCGGTCCGCGCGATCCTACGGTCCGGTGGACTCGCTCCGAGCGAAAGCCTGCGTGCCACCAAGACCGTGATGCGCGCATTGAGCAACCTGCTGAACACCGCCGAAGGCAGGTGGATACTCTCACCGCACCTAGCGGCAGAAAGTGAAGGAGCCTGGCGCACCATGGAGGATACCGGCGTGCGCAGAATTCGGCTTGACCGAAGCTTCTTCGCAGGGCCGCTGCCGCAGGCACCAGGCGATAGCACACTCTGGATCGTCGACTTCAAGACGTCCGACCGCGAACCGCTGCTGCAGGAAGCCTTTCTGCAGAAGGACGTCGAGCTGTACCGCGCACAGCTTGAGGGCTACGGCCGTCTGCGGCTGCGCGCGCTGCCGCCGGGCACACCGGTCCGGCTCGCGCTCGTGTACCCGCTCATGCAACAGCTTGTGTTCTGGTCATTTGAAGAAGGTGTCAGCGGGAGTGTCACAAGGGTGGTCATGGCAGCGTTGCGGGCGCCGGTGAGCCGCGACACCCTGCGCCTGGACTCAACATGGTTCGCAGACTAGCAGCAGTTTCGCTAGACGAGCGTCTCCTGGTGACGAACGTCCCTGCCATTCACCCAGAAAATGACATCTTCCGCGATGTTGGTCGCGTGGTCACCCACACGCTCCAGGTTGCGCGCAATCAGGATGGCGTGCAACGCCTGCGTCGTCAGGTGCGGCTGCTCGCGAATCAGGGACGAGAGCGCCCGAAAGGCGGACCGGTTCAGCATATCCACCTCGTCGTCCAGCTTCAGCACACTCTCCGCCAGCTCCACGTCACCCTCGATGAAGGCTTCTAAAGCCTTGCGCACCATAATGGCCGCCAGCGTTCCCAGGCGAGGAATATCAACCGGCAGCGTTACCGGCGGCAGCTCATTCAGCTCACCCGCGCGGATCGCGATGTTCACCGCAAGGTCGCCAACCCGCTCCAAATCCGCATTAATTCGAATGACGGACAGAATGAATCGAAGATCGACCGCAATCGGCTGTTCCAGGGCCAGCAGGTCCATGGCGAACGCGTCGATCTCGCGCTCCAGGCCATTGATCTGCGGTTCCGACTGGCGCACAAAGTGGACCAGCGCGTGATCGCGCAACCGGTATGCTTCAATCGAGCGCTGGACGGCCTGTTCGGCATAGCCTGCCATGATCAACAGCTTTTCCTTCAGTTCCTCCAGCGCCTCGTAAAACCGTGTGCGTGTCACAGCAACTGCTCCTGCCTGAATACTTACTAGTACAGGTTAGACGATGTGCATCAAAAGTGTGTCAATTTGCAAGCGGCAGCGTAAAGCAGAACGTGCTGCCCTCTCCCAAAGCGCTTTCCGCCCAAATACGGCCGCCATGCTGCTGCACCAGGGTGCGCGCAATGGAGAGACCAAGCCCCGTTCCGCCCACCTCGCGCGAGCGCGCTTTTTCCACACGGTAAAAACGGTCAAAGATGCGGGACAGGTGCTCCAGCGCAATCCCCGGACCCGAGTCCTTGACCCTGATCTCCATGTAGGGCGGCTCATGGGGCACGACTTCCGCTGAAAGCAGCACCTTCAACGATGACGGAGTGCTGGCCTGCTGGCTGTACTTGACCGCATTCTCCAGCAGATTGCCAAGCACCTGCGACACGGCGTGTGCATCCGCCATCACCTCGTCTGGTGCGCACTGAATGATCTCCAGTTCGGCTCTCTCTGCATACGCAGCACCCTGCACCGTGCGCAACGCATCTTCCAGGAGCGTACGAACCGGCAGTGCCTGTAGGAGGAGAGGCTTGTCCGCCTGCTCCGTTTGCGAGATAAGTAACAAGTCTTCCGTCAGCCGCTGCATGCGGGATGCATTCTTCAGCGCCGTACCAAGAAAGTTCATGGCGGGCGATGTCAACGCCTCGTTATCCATGACTGTCTCCACATACCCGATGATGGAGGTCAGCGGCGTACGCAGCTCATGCGAGACGTTGGCGACAAAGTCGCGTTGCGAGCGCTCCATCTGCTCGGCTTGGGTCGTATCGTGCAGCACTACAACAGCGCCCCCGTCGGGCAGGGGCGAGGCGTTCACGCGAAACACGCGGCCCAGCAGCACAGCATCACTACGGCACTCGGTTGGTGTGGCTGCCTCCAGGGTGCGCTGCACCGCAGACAGCAGGACCGGATCGCGAAAGGTGTGCACCAGCGGCCGGCCCTGCCGCAGCATGGCACCGGCGGCATCGCGGTACAGCAGCCGTTGCATGTTGCCATTGCTCCATTGCACGCGCCCAGCGGAATCAAGCCCCACCACGGCATCCTGCATGCCCTCCAGCAGCGCCTCCAGTTGCTGGCGGCTAGCCCCGGACAGGTGCAGTTGCGATCGCACGGACAGGGCGGCATGGCCTGTTGCATCCACGATGGGCAGAAGCTCCGGCGTCACAGCCGGAGCGGCGGTGGGCAGGTCAGGCATGCGGACGATGTACTGCGCCAGCAGGTCAGCCTGCGCACGCGCCCGTTTCCGCTCCCATGCCCTGGTCAGCACAAACCAAACAAGCAGGGCACCTGCCAGCAGACAGCGAACAGGAATGCTACGGGCAAAGCACAGGAGAGCGGCCGCCCCGCACGCAGGCAGAAACCACCGCCAAGGCAAAAAGTAGGGCGACGCGATCACCGCTCTCGAAAGTTTCGACATGCACTGAGTCCCACTGCCCGCCAGGCGTTACAGCTACATCCGTTCCGCGACGCGCTCCGGTCGCTCAAAGCGATACCCCGCGCCACGCATGGTTTTCAGGTAGCGCGGCTCCTCCGCGTCGTCTTCGATCTTTTCACGGATACGGCGCACATAAACATCGACGGAGCGGGGCGTTACAAAGCGCGCGTCTCCCCACACCGCGTCCAGCAACTGGTCGCGGCTGAACACCCGTCCTGGATGCCGGGCGAGGTAGTCCAGCAGTCGAAATTCTGTCGCTGTGGTCACCACCAGTTCACCGCGGACGCGCAACTGCATGGCCCCGCCATCTATTTCGATGTCACCCACCTGGATCACATCCGCAGCTTCGGGCCGTTCAAATCGTCGCAGAACGGCCTTTACCCGTGCCTGTAACTCACGGGTGCTGAACGGTTTGGTGATGTAGTCGTCTGCGCCAAGCTCCAATCCGTGAACGCGGTCGCCTTCGGTGGCAAGCGCTGTCAGAAAGATGACAGGCACCATGCTGAGCGCGGGCTTTTGCCGTAAACGGCGGCACAGGTCGAGCCCGTCGCCACCCGGAACCATGATGTCCAGCAGAAACAGCGATGGCACCTTTCGCTCGGC
>CALMRM010000276.1 GCA_937871605.1 uncultured Terriglobus sp.
GTGATGAGGCGAGTGCACCAACCCACCTTTCTTTTGGCCCTCACCGGTTGCCTGTTGCTGGCGGGCTGTGGCGCGGGCAACTCCTCCACCGCTACGACGGTAACCAGCACAACGCCACCTGGCTCCACCTCAACAGGTACGCCAACGACCGGCACCGGTTCCACCGGGACAGGCAGCACAAGTACAGGCACAAGCGGCACTACGACGACCGGAACAGGCACCACTGGCACCACAACGACCGGCACAGGTGCAACGGGCACAACGACAACTCCGACTGGGTCAGGATCTACCGGCACGACGACCACCACTGGAACGGGGACTGGAACGACAGGGACAGCGTCTGTCGCTACCGCGTCACGCCTGCTGGATCAAGCTACCTTTGGGCCTACCAGCGACAGCATTGCGCACGTGCAGAGTCTGGGCACCACTGCGTGGCTGCAGGAGCAGTTCGCGACCCCGGCCACGGCGCTGGCCACCCTGCCTGCAACGCTGCCCACGCAGTGCACCAACAACGCCACAGCATGCTTCGAGTCGGAGGCGTGGCAGGCCATGTTGACCGGACCGGATCAGCTGCGCCAGCGCGTCGCATTTTCGCTGGGCGAACTGTTTGTTGTCAGCACGCAATCGGTCAACGGCTATGCCCTGGTGCCCTACTGGAACACGCTGTCCACGGATGCGTTTACCAACTGGCGCACCATCATGCAAGACGTGGCGCTGTCGCCCGACATGGGCTTGTACCTGAACATGATCCAGAATGCGAAGCCACCCGCTGGCCAGCATGCCAACGAGAACTGGGCGCGCGAAATGCTGCAACTGTTCTCCATCGGCCTGGTAAAGCTGAGTAACGACGGCACGGTGCAGGTGGACAGCAGTGGCACGCCAGTTCCGACCTATACCGAAACACAGGTGCAGGCCTTTGCCGACACCTTTACCGGCTGGACCTATGCCACCAGCACCGGCGGTTCGCCCACAAACTTCCCCAACAACACGGCCAACTACTACAGCCCCATGGCAGCCGTGGAGAAGTACCACGACACCACCACCAAGACACTACTGGACAACACCGTGGTCAGCGCGGGCGGCACTGCGGCGGGCGACCTGAAGATCGCGCTCGACAACATCTTCAACGATGCAAATCTGCCGCCGTTTGTGTGCAAACAGCTGATTCAGCACCTGGTCACCAGCACACCCTCCCCGGCGTATGTGCAACGCGTCACGACGGTATTTATCAACAATGGGGCTGGCGTGCGCGGCGATATGAAGGCGGTACTCACCGCCATCCTGACCGACGCGGAGGCGCGCGCGGGCGACACTGATGCCAGCCAAGATGGCGGACACCTGCGCGAACCCATGCTCTTCCTGACTGCGGCGATGCGCGCGCTTGGCTACAGCAGCACCAACACCGATGCAACGAATCTGTGGGCGTACACCAGCCTGTCGGGCTACACGTCGCCACTGGGCGAACAGCCCATGCACTCACCCTCAGTGTTCAACTTCTACCCACCCGAGTACGTGATCCCGGACACACAGTTGAACGCGCCGGAGTTCGGTCTGGAGAACACAGCCTCATCCACGCTGCAGCTTTCGCTGGCCGACCGGCTGAGCACCGGCAGCATGAACGGCTTCAGCACCGATCTGTCAAAGACATCCACGCTGGGCAAGATTGCCGCCGACCCCGGCAAGATTACTGACACGCTCGGCGTCCTGTTCATGCACGGGCAGATGCCGGCAGACATGCGCGGCGTCATCCTCAACGCAATCAGCGGACTTTCGGATTACGGTCAGCGTGTGCGTGTGGCCACGTACCTCATCCTGTCGAGTTCGCAGTACAAGATCATGCACTAGTGGAGTAGCTCCCGTGTGCAGGTTAGTTGATAGTTCTTAGGTGTCAGTTCAACGGAAAGTCGTGCCGCACTGCACTAATACCTAGGCAACAAGATCTTATATCGAACGATTCTTCTACGAACAACAGCTTTCCCCTAGTCGGAGCCACCCATATGCCGTCATCGCACAGCAAGCAGTCAGCCATCAGCCGCCGCTCGTTTCTGCGCTATGCCTCGTTAGCCGCAGCCGGGAACGCCGCGGGTCTGCGCCCCTTTGGCATGCTCAACGCGCTGGCCGCCACTGGCAGTGCGACAGAGTACAAGGCGCTGGTCTGCGTGTTTCTCTACGGCGGTAACGATGCCAACAACACGGTCATCCCGTTCGACACGAAGGGTTACGCCAACTACAGCAGCCTGCGCGGCCCGCTGGCGCTGGAGCAGGGCACGCTGCTGACGCTGCCGGGCTTGCAGAACTATGCCCTGCATCCCAGCCTGCCGGAGATACAGAATCTGGTAAACAGCGGCCAGGCCGCCATTGTGGCCAATGTGGGTACGCTGCTGCAGCCCACCACGCGTGCCAACTACCTGGCGGGCAAGGTGACCAACCCGTCCAACCTGTTCAGCCATCCGGACCAGCAGGAGGAGTGGCAGAACGTAAGCGCCAGCGGCAGCACGGCTACCGGATGGGCAGGACGCATTGCCGACAAGCTGGGCAGCTCGCACAACTCCGGCGCGTCCATCCCCATGGTCACCAGCGTGGCGGGCGACACCCTGTTCTGCAACGGCAGCGCCAGCACGCCGGTTGCGGTTTCGCCCGGCAATCTGGCCGGCGCGTCCTGCTCTGAAGGCTCGTTCTGCAGCACCCGCTCTGCGGCGGCGCAATCGCTGGTCACGTTCAACAGCGGGCTGTCGCTGGTGCAGGCGGACAACGGCATTACGGCCAACGCGTACAAATATGCCAAGTCATTGGCCGACGCGACCGCGTCCGCCTCGCCGCTCAAGACGGTGTTCCCTGCCAACAACGGCCTTGCCGCACAACTCAAGCAGATTGCGCAGCTCATTGCGGTACGCTCGGCGCTGGGCGTGGACCGGCAGATTTACTTCTGCGGCATCGGCAACTTCGACACGCACAGCACGCAGTTGGCCACGCAGGCCCCGCTGCTGAGCGGCATCTCCGCGGCCATTTGCGCGTTCTACCAGGCCACACAGGAATTGGGCGTCAGCAACCAGGTAACGACCTTCACCATGAGCGATTTTGCACGCACCATGCAGCCCAACTCGAACGGCGGCAGCGACCACGGCTGGGGCTCGCACCACTTTGTGGTGGGCGGCAGCGTGCTGGGTAACGCCATGTACGGCACCTATCCCACGCTGGCGCTGGGCGGCCCAGACGACAGCGGCAGCAACGGCCGCTGGATTCCCTCGACAGCCAGCGTGCAATACGCCTCCACGCTGGCGCAGTGGTTCGGCGTCAGCACGGCGCAACTGGCGCAGGTGTTCCCCACGCTCAGCGGCTTTGGAACGAACACGAAGCTGGGCTTCTTGGGGTAGGAGCTACACTGCCTGCAATTCCAGGCTCTTGCCCAAAGCGCGCAGAGCATTAGCCACGGCGTCAATCTTCGTAGCGTGCCGCAGATCAAGTAGGCGGTTGACCTCCTGCTTGGTCACGCCTAGCTGCTTTGCAAGCTCACTTGGGCGCACTTCACCGGCTAACATGGCATTGAGTAGCAGCACTTTCGCAACGACACTGGGCGGCAGTTCAACAACACTGTAGCCACGCTTTACGCGTGAGGGCAACGGCACTGGACGCCTGTCCGCAAAATAGAAGTCAAGTGACGTGATCAGCGCATCCAGACCCATAGCCAGTGCCGAGTCGTAGTCATCACCCTGCGTAATCGCTTCGGGGATATCGGGAAAGGTGACAACAAACCCGCCCTCGCCGGCAGGCTTGAGCTTCATCGGGTAGCGCATGATGACTCCACGCTCCACGTGGGGAGCGAATGCTACTTCAGTCCTAGTTGCTTTTTGATCGCTTCGACGGTGCCCTTCTTGAGTTCATCCGCTGGGTGGTTTGAGAGCACCGTCTGCTTGCCATTGCAGTACACCTTCTGGTGTCGCTTGCCTGGTTCAAAGGTTGCACCCTGCTTTACCAGCCATCGCTTGAACTCGTTGACCGTCACAAACGTATGCTAGAGCGGAACAGAACCCTTTGTAAACATTTTTGCTTACTTCAGAAGCAGGTTTCGCTCTACTTCTTGGGCACAACCTTGATCTCGAAGATCGTCGGCCACTGCTTGCCAGTCACAAAGATGCGGTCCTTGTCCGCGTCGTAGGCGATGCCGTTCAGCACGGATTCGGCATCTCGCTTTTGGCTCTCAGGCAAAATGCCGGTGAGGTCTACCCAACCCAGCACCCGGCCGTCTTTCGGGGAGATGCGGGCGATACGGTCGCTGTGCCACACGTTGGACCAGATTTCACCCTTGATGTATTCCAGCTCGTTCAGCTGGTCGATTTTCCTATCGCCATCGTGGACGACAATGTGGCGTGTCTCCGCAAAGGTCTGCGGATTGCGAAAGCGCAGGGTGTCCGTGCCGTCGCTGGTAATGAGGCTCGTCTTGTCACGGGTCATGCCCCAGCCCTCGCCCGTGTAGGTGAACTCGCGAAGTTCACGCAGGGAGAAGCGGTCGATCACGAAGCCCACGTGCGTCTGCCACGTCCACTCGTAAATGTTGGGGCCCACGTCCACAATGCCCTCGCCGAAGTATTGCCGGGGCAGGGTGCGCTGCTGCACCGGCTTGCCCGTGCTGGGCGCGTTCACCAGTAGCGCGCTGCGGCCTTCCATGCCTGTGCCTTCGTAAAACAGGCCGTCCAGGTAGAAGAAACCCTCGGTGTAGCTCGCGGTCGAGTGTGGGTACTGCGCCACCACGGTGTAGCCGCTGACCGGCGCCGTGGCAGGCGCAGCCGCGTCTAACCGGCTCAGGCTGAGCACGGCAAAGGTGAGAAGGGCCACAGGGCGAAGGCGAGGCATGAGGTTCACCTCAACAGAGTATCCGCACTCGCTGCTGCGTATCCTCCACAATGGAGCTAGGAGACACCGCACGATGGTTTTGATTCTGATGGGCGTAAGCGGCACCGGTAAAACGACCCTGGGCAAGATGCTGGCCGAGCGTACCGGCTGGCCGTTTCTGGATGGTGATGACTTCCATCCGCAGGCCAACAAGGACAAGATGGCCGCGGGCCATCCGCTGAACGATGAGGACCGTGCGCCCTGGCTCGCCATCCTGCATGGCAAGATCGCCGAGTACGTCAACGCGGGCAACAGCATGATTCTGGCCTGCAGCGCGCTCAAGGAGGAGTACCGCGACACTTTGCGGGGCGATCTGCCCGCCAACGAGGTGCAGTTCGCCCTGCTGGAGGCAGATCCCCGGGTGATCGAGGCCCACCTGCAGGCGCGCCACCACCAGTTCATGAATCCTGGTCTGCTGGGCAGCCAGCTGTCCACGCTGGAGCACCCAGGAGACACGGCGTGGAACATCTCCGTCGCGGGCTCGCCGCAGGACTCGCTGGAGCGGCTGTATGACCACCTTGTTACAGCAGGCGCACTGTCGGCACGCCAGATCTAGGCAGCTTGCACGGCAGTGGACCGGTGCGCCATTTCATGCACTCCCATCAAGAAGGCCTAGCCACCGTGCCGTGCCCACCGCATCGGAGCATAGGCGGGTAGAACTCAGCCCAGCACAGGAGTGGGACATGGCGACGACAAAGTTTAAGACGACGATGGATGCGTTTCAGGGTGGCGTCAAGAAGCTGCCTATCGACAAAGCGGTGCAGAACATCGAGGGCTGGGAAGAGTACCTGCACAAGCATGACGGTGAAGGTGTAAAGGCCGTGCTGGCTGATCTGGGCAAGCTCAAAAAGCTGCTGCAGGCAGACGAGGTTGATAGCGAAGCCGTCAACAAGCTGCTTGAAAAGGTCGGCAAGGATACCGTGAAGGTGGCGGGCAAGGAAGACAATGCCGAGGGGAAGCACATCCGCGAGCTGGGCGAAGCCCTGACCAGCGCCTCAGAAGACGAGGATGAGGACGAAGAGGAAGATGAGGACGACATCGAAGACGATGAGCTGGTCGACGATGACGAGGATGTCGAAGACGACGATGACGATGAGGACGAAGACGCTGAGGACGAAGACGCGGATGACGACGACGAGGAAGACGAGGACGTAGAAGACAAGCCAAAGCCAGCGGCCAAAAAGGCAACAAAGGCACCTGCAAAAAGGTCAGCGGGGAAGACCGCGGCAAAAAAGAGCAAGTAAGCTCAGCGTCAGAAAACGGCCGGCACACCCTACACCAGGGTGCCGGCCGTTCCCTTTGTGACGGCAGACCTGGAACTGAAGCCTCTGGCCTCTCAGAAGAGTGACGCTTGCGGCGCGTCCGGCACAGCAAGGCCCGGAGTGCCGCCGCTGCATTGGGGGCATTTGCGGCTGTGTACGCGAATGCCCGCCTCGCCGTACTGATGCCCGCACCGGTTGCAGTGCAGCAGGTACACGCTCTGGCCGGGCAGGTCGTCCGCAGCCCGTCCTGCCCGGCGCACCACCAGCTGCCCGTGGTGGTTCACGGTGCCTGGCTCCACGGTGGCGGCTCGCACCGCTTGCCGAGACGCGCGCCCGGGCGCAATGTAGGGTTTTAGCCGCATGTGGCTAGGATAGTCGGTGGTGGGTAGCGCGGAACAGTTCGATGTGGTGGTGCTGGGTGCGGGCGCCGCTGGCATGTTTTGCGCGGCGCTTGCGGGTGCGCGGGGCCTGCGCGTCCTCTTGCTGGAGGCGGGTGAACGTGCGGGACGCAAAATCCTGATTAGCGGTGGCGGCCGGTGTAACTTCACCAACCGTCACACCACCCCGGCCAACTTTCTGAGTGAAAACCCGCACTTCAGCAAGAGCGCCCTGGCCCGCTACACGCCGCAGGACTTTGTCGCGTTGGTGGAGCGCTACCGCATTCCGTACCACGAGAAAACGCTGGGGCAGCTGTTCTGCGACGGCTCAGCCCAGGCCATCGTGTCCATGCTGGAAGCGGAGTGCCGTGCAGCCAATGTCATCCTGCGGCTGCAGACACCAGCCGAGCGGGTGGAGCAGGTGGAGGGCGGCTTTGCCGTGGTGACAGAGACAGGTAAGATCCACGCGCGAGCAGTAGTGGTGGCCACAGGCGGCTTGTCCATTCCCAAGATGGGGGCCAACGGCATTGGTTACGACATTGCCCGGAGCTTTGGCCTGCGCGTGGTGGAACCGCGCCCGGCGTTGGTGCCGCTGACCTTTGCGGAAGGTGACCGCGAGTACTGGGCGGCCATCTCGGGCGTTTCGGCAGAGGTGGTGGCTACGCCCTCCCGGCGAAAGGGGAGATCGGCCACACCCAGCTTTCGCGAAAAGATGCTGTGGACGCACCGTGGGCTGTCCGGCCCGGCGGTGCTGCAGGCGTCCAGCTACTTGCAGGCAGGCGAGCCGGTACACTTCGACCTCTTGCCCGGCGCGGCGGTGTTCCCGGCCATGGCAGCAGGAAACGGCCGCAGGGACAGCAGCACCGCCCTGCAGCTGCTGCGCGAGCACCTGCCTACGCGGCTGGCGGAGCGCTGGCTGGGCGACAATGCGCCACCGGACTGGAAGAACACCTCCATAGCCCAGCTGGAGGAACGGCTGCACGCGTGGCCAGTGGCGCCCGCCGGAACGGAGGGCTACGCAAAGGCCGAGGTCACCGCGGGCGGGGTAAGCACTGCCGACCTCCACAGCACCACTTTGCAAGCCAAAGCCGTACCTGGGCTTTACTTCATCGGCGAGGTGGTGGATGTGACCGGGCACCTGGGCGGGTTCAACTTTCAGTGGGCCTGGGCCAGCGCCTTTGCCGCGGCGGCTGCTCTCTAGCGAACGCAAGACCATTTCTGGAACTTATCTCCGTCGGACGGAGTCAAAGTAGTGTGGTATGCTATGGCCTAGTGAAGAAGTGCGCCTCGTGGTTCAGCCTGTAAACGGCTGTGGACCGTGCGCCCGCGGTCTTTGATACCGCACTAGATGCTTCTTCGCCTAGCGCACAACCTGCATCCATTAGAGGAGTTGTGGCTGCGCCCGCGTGCTGGCGCGCCGCTCCGCATGCACGTGCAACTTTGATTGGGGGCCGCACCATGGCTGAAGAACTGGACAAGTACGAAGAAGACGTAGACCGGATGATCGACACCGGCAAGGAGAAAGGTTACCTCACCTATGGTGAGGTCAATGACCTGATTCCCGAGGGCATCACCTCAGCCGACGACCTGGACGACCTGTTGACCACCATCAACACCCAGGGTCTCGACGTCTTGAATGGTGACGAGAAGTTCGAGAGCCGGGACAAGTACGGTGAAGAGTCCGATGAGAACGAGGATGTTGAGCTCGACCTGACGCCCGGTCAGCTTGAGAAGACGAACGACCCCGTGCGCATGTACCTGCGCGAGATGGGTACGGTACCGCTCTTGACGCGCGAGGGCGAGGTCGAGATCGCCAAGCGTATTGAGCGCGGCCAAAACCGCGTGATGAAGGCGATCTCGCGCTCCTCTATTGTTATTCGCGAAATCATGGCGTTGGGCGAAGACCTGAAGCGCGGCGTGCGCAACGTGAAGGAAGTGGTCACGTTTGATGAGGAAGAGCTGACCGAAGAGGTCGTCTCGAGCCGCATCAAGGCGACCGTGAAGCGTATCGATTCGCTGGTTAAGCATCAGGCCGCAGCCCAGGAGTCGGAGGAAAAGCTCAACGACGGCAAGGCCAAGCCACAGAAGGAGACCCGCAAGCTGCGTTGGGCGGCTGGGCGTGAGCGTGTCAAAGTCACGCGCATTGTTCGCGAGTTAAAGTACACCAACGGCGAAAAGAAGCGGCTGCTGGACAAGGTCAACAAGACTGTGGACGGCATGCGCACGCTGGAGCGGCAGATCCGTTCGCTGGATCAGAAGTTCGACGCCTCAAAGTCGGAGGAGCTCAAGAAGGAGTACCGCCGCCAACAGAAGAACTGCCGCACCGATCTGGAGCGCCTGGAGCAGGAAGCCGGCCTGACGGTCGACGTGCTGAAGCAGACACAGCGCGAAATGATTCAGGGCGACATGGACGCCGAACGCGCCAAGCGTGAGCTCATTGAGGCCAACCTGCGCCTCGTGGTCTCCATTGCCAAGAAGTACACCAACCGTGGCCTCCAGTTCCTCGACCTGATCCAGGAGGGCAATATTGGCCTGATGAAGGCAGTGGACAAGTTCGAGTACCGCCGTGGGTACAAGTTTTCGACCTACGCCACCTGGTGGATTCGGCAGGCCATCACTCGCGCCATTGCCGACCAGGCACGCACCATCCGGATCCCGGTGCACATGATCGAGACCATCAACAAGCTCATTCGCACTAGCCGCCAGCTGGTGCAGGAGCTTGGCCGCGAACCGTCCAGCGAAGAGATCGCCAAGCGCATGGACATCCCAGTGGCAAAAGTCCGTAAGGTGCTCAAGATCGCGCAGGAGCCCATCTCGCTGGAAACACCGATCGGCGAGGAGGAAGATTCGCACCTGGGCGACTTTATCGAGGACCGTATGGCCGTTTCACCCTCCGACGCCGTTATTTCGGTCAACCTGAAGGAGTACACCAGTCAGGTGCTGCGCACGCTGACGCCGCGGGAAGAGCGCGTGGTCAAGATGCGCTTTGGCTTGGAAGACGGCTCCGAGCACACGCTGGAAGAGGTAGGTCAGAGCTTCCAGGTGACGCGCGAGCGCATCCGGCAGATTGAAGCCAAGGCACTCCGCAAGCTGCGCCATCCCAGCCGCAGCCGCAAGCTGAAGGCGTTTGTGGACGGCGTCAAGGAGTTCTAGCCGCCAAGCATGAACAGAAGAAAGCCGCGCTTATGCGCGGCTTTCTTCTTGCAACTCCGCACTCCCGTGGACTGTTTGATGTACGGATCGCTGCCAGGCTTGACGGGACAGCCAAGCTGTCGCAATACTGCCGCCATGCCCACAAAGCTGCCCGCACCGCACCTGAAACTTCATAACTTTCTGCCAGCGGACGCGCATGCCGCGCTGCTGCAGTGGACGCTGAAGAACGAGTCGCGCTTTGTTGCCTCTGGCGTGGGTGCGGAGGGCAAGGTGGATCATGCGGTGCGACGTTCGCAGACGCTGCAGAACCTTGGGCCGTCGCACGCCATCGTTGAGACTGCGATGCGGGCTGGCTATAAGGAGTGGGTGGGTGCCCTACGGGCGTCAGACTTCGAGCTTGGCACCGTGGAACTGCAATTGGCGGCGCACAACGAAGCGGCGCATTTTGCGCGGCATGTGGATACGCAGGTGCACGCGCCCACCGGTGAGTCCGTTCGTGCGCTGAGTGCGGTGTACTACTTCTTTCGCGAACCGAAGAGCTTTTCCGGCGGCGAGCTACGCATTTATCCCTTTGCAGCGCGACCGGAGGAAACGGCGTGCGAGGTGATTCCACCGGAACAGAACACGCTGGTGGTGTTTCCGGCATGGGCCACACATGAGGTCGCCACGGTGTATTGCCCGTCCGGCCAGTTTGCCGACTCTAGGTTTGCTGTGAACTGCTGGCTGCACATGCGGCGCTAAGCTGCGTGTTGATCGCACCTTGGCGTGCCTCGTCTTGCAGTGTGCTCAGTGCGTGGGTGCAGACCTGTTCAGCAATTCGACGAGGTACGGCTTCCAGAGCGCGGCCTGGGTGTGGGTGCCGTGCCCGCGCGTTTTGTCAGAGATGGGCAGCAGCACGAACCTGGCATGCGGCATCCTGGGCGCGAGCTTTTCGGCAATGCCGAGTTCCGGCGGGTTGATGAAATCGTCCGCCGAGTTGATGTACATGACTGGCACGGTGATGGTGGCCAGCTTTGCCTCTGGGTTGTAGTTGCGGGACGCGTCGAAGTAGTAGATCAGGTTGTTGGCGTCGCTATTCGCCATGGCTCGCGGAACGTAGCTGTCGACAAACGCCTCGGCTGCCTTGCGCGTGGGTGCTGCCTTTTGCTGGACGAGCGGTGCTGAGCCCATAACGAAGGTGAGGTCGGTGGCGGTGCGCAGGCCATTCTCCGGCTGCGTGGTATAGTCACCGTTCTTCCACGCTGGGTCTTGCTTGATGGCTTGAATGCTCATGTAGCGCATCATGCGATTGCGGCCAGCCAGCTCCGTGGGCAGGCAAGCCAGCGGCATCAACGCGTCGCTGAAGCCGGGGTATGCCTCGCCCCACACAAACGCCTGCATGCAGCCCATAGAGGTGCCGACGATCAGGCGCAGATGATCCACATGCAGACCCTCCAGCAGCATCTGGTGCTGTGACCGCACCATGTCGTCATAGTCGTACTTTGGGAAGCGCATGTGCAGTCCCTCGGACGGGCGGGAGCTATCGCCGTGACCAATGTCGTCGGGCAGGATAAGAAAGTACTTCGCAGCGTCTAACGGCTGGCCGGGAGCGAACAATTCATTGGCAAAGACCGGTGTGGTTAGCGAGAAGCGGTTGCCACCGGTGCCGTGGAGGATCAGCACGGCGTTGTCCACCTGCCCGGCTGTGTTGCGGTGCGGCGTGCCCAGCGTCAGGTAGTGCAAGTGCAGCTCGGGCAGCGTGCCGCCGTCGCCGAAGTGGAAGTCCTTGGCCGTATAGACCTCGTCCTTGTAGGGGAACTTGGTCTGGGGCACAGCGTGCTCTGCCGGTTTGGGTGCCTGTACTTGGGCAAGGGCGGGCAGCGACGCTGCGAGTGCAGCCAGACACAGGAAGAAGCGCATGGAGCAAGACTACAACGTCGCCTTTGGCCGGGCATTGGTGCGAGGCACGTACGGCGTGGCGTAAGCTGCTTGTGGATATTAACCTTAGCCAGCGGAGTTGCCCGAGTATGCCTTTGACACGACGGACGTTTGTTCAGCGCGGTGCCACCGCCGCAGCCTTGCTC
>CALMRM010000277.1 GCA_937871605.1 uncultured Terriglobus sp.
CTCAAGCACGGGTACCACGGCCCTGATCGTGACGCATGATTTGCAGGAAGCCGTATTCCTGGCGAGCCGCGTCGTGTTCATTCATGACGGCAGGGTTGCGGCGGATCTGCCATCGCACGAGGTACTTACGTCGCCGGTACCCACCGTGCAGGAGTACGTCCGCGCCGCTCAGCGGTTTGAGGCAGCAGGATGACCGGCTTCCTGCGCCAGCATGGGTATGAGCTGCTGCGGCTCACGTTTGAGCACCTGTGGCTGGCCGGGTTTTCGCTGCTGTTTGCCACGGCCATTGCCGTTCCAACGGGCATCTGGCTGACGCGGCATGAGCGGTGGGCGCGGCCGGTGATCGGTATCGCCAATGTGGTCCAGACCATCCCCAGCCTGGCGCTGTTTGGTCTGCTGCTGCCGGTGCCCTGGCTGGGCGACCGCGCCGCGCGGCTGGCCATCCTGGCGCTCACCGGCTATGCGATTCTGCCGATTTTGCGCAACACCTACACCGGAATCCGGGGTATCGACCCCGCGCTGGTCGACGTGAGCAACGCGCTCGGCATGACCCCAGCGCAGCGGTTGTTCAAGGTCGAGCTGCCGCTGGCTGCCAGCGTGTTGCTAGCCGGGTTGCGGACGGCGACCGTGACCAGCATCGGAGTGGCGACGATTGCCGCGGCCATCGGTGCGGGCGGTCTGGGCGAGTTCATCTTTCGCGGGGTCGCATCGGTTGACAACCGTTTCGTGCTCGCCGGTGCCATTCCGGCAGCGCTGTTGGCCCTCGTGGCAGACGCTCTCCTGGGGCTGCTGGAACGCCGCTTCCAAACGCGGCAGAGTGCGCGCTAAAACCGTGCTGCTCACGAGCAGTTCGCCTACTTCCAAGCGACAAAACATGCACGTTCTGCACGTACGAGTGCGCTTTTCGCGCGCTCAGGGGCATCTTTTGTACGCTCTTCAGCGCATTTACCTCCATTGCGTGCGCACTCTGCGTGTTACAGGCACCTTCTGCTCCAGCTTCGTCCAAAAAAGACGCTGCGTGCTGAGCGTCGCCTGCCTGCTGCCGGTCTGCCTGCTGCTCACCGCGTGCGACCCGCCGCACGGCTCGCGGCTGGTCATCGGTGCCAAGAACTTCACGGAGCAGGTCCTGCTGGGCGAATTGCTGGCACAGGAGGCAGAGGCGGCGGGCGAGAAGGTCGACCGCCGCTTCTACCTGGCCGGCAGCTACATCGCACACCAGGCGCTCATCTCCGGGCGCATCGATGCGTACGTGGAGTACACGGGCACCGCGCTCACCAGCATTCTGAAGCAGCCGCTGGATCACGACCCGCAGCGTGTCTTCCAGACCGTGCAGCGCATCTATGCGCAGCAGTACCACGTGGCCGTGCTGCCGTCGCTTGGGTTTGAGAACACGTTTGCGATGGCCGTGCGAGAGGCAGACGCGCAACGCATGCAGTTAGGAAACCTAACCAGCCTGCAGCAGGCAGCGCCTCAGCTGCGGCTGGGTGTCGGGTACGAGTTTGAGGAGCGGCCGGACGGGCTGCACGGCATGCAGCAGGCATACGGCCTTTGCTTTGCCGGCGAGCCACGCGTGATGGACTTGGGGCTGCTATACCGTGCGCTCGGTCAGCAACAGGTCGATATCATCTCTGGCAACAGCACCGACGGCCAGATCACCGGCATGCACCTGCGCGTCTTGCAGGATGACCGCCACTACTTTCCGCCGTACCAGGCCGTGCCGCTGGTGCGCGAGGACGCCCTGCAGCACCCCGGGCTGCGGGCGGCGCTGCTGCGTCTGAGCGGGCAGGTGTCCGAGGGCGAGATGCAGGCCATGAACCACGCCGTGGAGGGAGACCACCGCGACCCGGCAGACGTGATCCGCGAGTTCCGTCTGCGCAAAGGGTTGTAGCGGCGCTGCGCCTGTTCGGTAAGGAACAGTTCAGAGCAGCGTCCGGGTGCTAGAGTGTGCGCATGGCGAGGTCGTCACAGGTGAGGGGCACATGCCGCTCTCGCTGGATGCCGGCTGTGGAGATACGCCCAACGAAACTCGCCGCGCTTTCGATCCGTACTACGTTGCAACTTACTGATTCAGTCTGGAGTTCACA
>CALMRM010000278.1 GCA_937871605.1 uncultured Terriglobus sp.
TTCAGGAGGCGCTTCTGCGGCATACCCTCTAGGATGCAACAGCGAAGGGCTATGTACCGTACCTGCAACGGAGAATGGCGTGAGCGCGTTTTCGACTGGTGACCCTGGGCGTATCTACATTGGCATCTCCGGCTGGCGGTACAGGGGGTGGCGCAGCCACTTCTACCCGCCGAAGCTGCCACAGCGGAGCGAGCTGGCCTTTGCGGCGGGTCTGTTTTCCTCCATCGAGATCAATGGCACGCATTACTCACTGCAGCGACCAAACAGTTTCGAGCAGTGGCGAAAAGAAACGCCGGATGGCTTCGTCTTTTCCGTAAAAGGCTCGCGCTTTATCACGCACATGAAGAAGCTCCGTGACGTGGAGCAAGGCCTGGCAAACTTCTTTGCGCAGGGACTGTTCGCGCTTGGCCGGAAGCTAGGGCCAATTCTGTGGCAGTTGCCGCCGCAGTTTCGCTTCGATGCGGAGCGCCTGTCCTCCTTTTTCAAGCTGCTGCCGCGCACTACTGCGGAGGCTGCCGCGCTGGCCGTGGAACATCATCCCAGGCTCATGGGCCGCACGGTGGTGAAGACAGAGGTCAACATACCGCTGCGGCACTGCCTAGAGATTCGGCATGAAAGCTTTGTTTGCCCGGAGTTCATTGCGTTGCTGCGCCAGCATCGCGTGGGCCTGGTGGTGGCCGACACGGTAGAGTGGCCTCTGCTTTTCGACGTGACGTCGGACTTCGTCTACTGCCGGCTGCACGGGTCGGAGGAGCTGTACGCCTCTGGTTACGGCGATGCCGCGCTGGACACCTGGGCAGAGCGCGTGGTGCGGTGGGCACGTGGTCAGGAAGCGGCAGACGAGTTGGCGACCAGCAGACCTTACGGCCACCACGCCAGCCCTGTGCTGCAGCCCAGGCGCAGGAGGCGAGACGTTTACGTCTACTTCGACAACGATGCCAAGGTACATGCTCCCTACAACGCACAGAGCCTGCAGCAGCGCGTGGAACGGCTGCTGACCAGCTCGCCCTGGCAAGTCTGACAGTAGGGTTCAGCGCCATGTTGCTACACCGTTGCGGTCAGCGTGCCGACACGCATCCTACACGAGAAGGTGGGACATCGCAGTGGAACAGAACAGATCAACAAGGCGGACGTTCATGATGGAAGGTGCAGGCGCATTGACCGCCCTGGGCATCGCGTCCGGCAGCGCACTCGGCCAGGAGCCGAAAGGCGGCAATGCTGGCGCGAACGAACAAGCGCGCATCGACGCGCAGACCTGGGAGGGCGAGACCTGGAACGCACCGCTGAAGGGCAAGGTTGCCGTCATCACCGGCGCCGCCCGCGGCATCGGCCGCTCCATGGCTGTGGCAATGGCCGCCAACGGCGCGGACATCGTGGGCATCGACATCAACACGACGGTTTCGCCCATCGTGCAGTACGTTGCCGCGACCGCGCCCGACCTGGAGGAGACAGGAAAGCTCGTGCGGCAGCGCGGCAGACGATTCCTCGGCATCACGGCGGATATCCGCGACATTGCCGCCCTGCGCAAGGCCGCTGACCAGGCCATGCAGCAAATGGGGCAGATCAACATCGTCTGCGCCAATGCAGCGATTCAGGCGTTCAAGCCGCTGGTGGAGATGGAAGACCACGACTGGCATGACGTGATCGACAACAACCTGAACGGTTCAGCCAACACCCTTCGTGCGTTCGCGCCGACGCTCATCAAGCAGGGTAAGGGTGGCCGCATCATCTTTACCTCGTCCATGCAGGGCCGTTACGGCACCAAGAACGGCGCGGCATACTCGGCCTCCAAGTGGGGCATCATCGGCCTGATGAAGTCCGCCGCGCTGGAGCTTGGCAAGTACAAGATCACCGTCAACACCATTGAGCCGGGCCTGATCGACACCGCTATGACGCACAACGACAAGCGTTGGAGCGAAGCCGTGGGCGAAACTACGACAACGCCTCCCCCGGAGCACCCCACCGAGCAGCAGACTGCCGAAGCACGCCTGCCCAAAACCCCGCTGGGCGTACCGTGGCTGACGCCGGAACAGGTGGCACCCGTCGCCGTCTTCCTGGCCAGCGACGCGGCTGCCATGGTGACCGGCGCGACCTATGATGTGAACGGTGGTGACAGCGCACACACGACGTAACGGGCCTGTTTCCAAACAATACGGGTTGTTACGAGTAACACGGCACGGCTATGCTCTGCAGTGTGCCCTGCAGGCTGCTGTAGTGTTTGCCTCATCCTGACGCCACCTGCCTCGTCACGCAGGTGGCGTCAGCGCACTGCCCGCCATACCTGGCTCGTGGTGAAATGACGGAATGATTGCTGAAATTATTGCGGTCGGCAGCGAGATGCTGACGCCCTACCGGCAGGACACGAACTCGCTGGCCATGACGGCAGAACTGAATCGGCTGGGCGTTGCCGTTGCGTTCAAGACCATCCTGGGCGACGACTTCACCCAGTTGGTGGACGCGGTCCGCATTGCGCTGCGCCGCGCCGACATCGTGCTGCTCTCTGGTGGACTTGGCCCCACCGAAGACGACCTGACCCGTGAGGCGGTGGCCGCCGCGCTGGGACGCGGCATGGCGCGCGACCAGGCGGTAGTGGAGTCGTTAAAAGAACGCTTTAACCGGCGCGGCATCCAGATCCGCGAGATCAACTTCAAGCAGGGTGACGTGATCGACGGTGCGGAACTGCTGCCCAACGCGAACGGCACCGCGCCCGGCCAGTGGATTGCCGCCGCGTATGAGGGCGCGCCACGGTACCTGGCCCTCTTGCCCGGCCCGCCCAAGGAGTTGACCGCCCTCTTCGCAGAGCAGGTGCGCCCGCGGCTGGCCGCCGTCGTTCCCCAGCAGTACATTGCGACGGCGCAGCTGCGCATGGCGGTGGTGCCAGAAAGCGAGGTAGATGCGCGCACCGCACCCATCTATCAGGCGTATCCGGACGTGAGCACCACCATCCTGAGCACCATCGGCGAGATCCAGCTGCATTTTCTTTGTGCAAAGCCGTCGCTGGCTGAAGCCGAGGCTCGCGTCGCAAACGTGCTGCGGCGCTGCGCGGACGAGATGCGCGAGGTCGTCTTCTCCAGAGATGGCAGCAGTCCGGAGCAGGTCGTGCTGCGCCTGCTGGAGGCGCGCGGGCTAACGCTGGCCACCGCAGAAAGCTGCACCGGCGGCCTGCTCGCACAGCGGCTCACCTCTGTGCCCGGCTCGTCCAAGGCATTTGCCGGCGGGGCTGTGGTCTACAGCAACAGCCTGAAGATTGCCTTCGCCGATGTCCCACAGCAGATGCTTGAGCAGCATGGCGCAGTCAGCGAACCCGTGGCGCATGCCTTGGCTGAGGGCATACGCCACCGCACCGGCGCAGGTGTCGGCGTCGGCATCACCGGCGTTGCCGGACCAGATGGCGGGAGTGCCGCCAAACCCGTCGGTCTCGTCTACCTTGCCGTGAGTAGCGGTACACGCACCGAGGTTCGCGAACTGCGGCTGATGGGCGACCGTGAGCGGGTGCGCTGGTTCAGTTCACAGCACGCGCTCATGCTGCTGTACAGCCTGCTGCAACAGGCTGGCCAGGCGGGCGCTGTTACACTCGACCAGCCATGACTCCACCACTGCTTTGGACTGTCACGCTTGTCCTTGCGTATCTGCTTGGATCCATTCCAACGGGATACCTGCTGGTCCGCATCTTCCACAAAGAAGACATCCGCACCACGGGCTCTGGCAACATCGGCGCCACCAATGTGGCTCGCTCCGGTGCCAAGGGTCTGGGCGTCGCTACCCTGGTGCTTGACGTGCTCAAAGGCCTGCTTGCCGTCGTTTTTGCCTGGCACTTTGCGCTGTACACGGGCTTTCCTAACGGGTACGACCTGGAGGCGATGGCGGGCCTGTTCGCCGTGCTGGGTCATGTATTTCCTGTGTGGCTCGGGTTTCGCGGCGGCAAGGGCGTAGCGACTGCATTGGGCGTGTTTCTGGCCCTCATGCCACTGGCGGCCGTCTTTGCCGTGCTGATCTTTCTGCTGGTCTTTGCGCTGACACGGTACGTGTCCCTTGCGTCCCTGGTGGCAGCCGTGTGCCTGGCGGCCGTGTGCGTATTGCTGGATGAACGTCGCAGACTGCTGGTGGACCTGGTTTACGTCGCCATCCCGCTGCTGGTGATTCTGAAGCACCGGGCCAACATCCAGCGACTGCTGGCGCGCACAGAGCCGAAGTTCGGCACCTCGGGCGACGGGCCTTCGGCATGAGCCGCATCGCCGTGCTGGGTGCGGGTGCCTGGGGCACCGCCCTTGCCCTGTCGCTGGCACGTCAGCAGGTGCACAGCGTGACGCTGTGGGCGCACACCCCATCGCACGCCGAAAGCATGGCACAGACGCGCGAGAATGCGCGCTTTCTGCCCGGCTTCACACTGCCCGTCGATTTACTGTTGACCAGCTCCCTGCCTGAAGCCGTGAACGAGGCAGGTATAGTGCTGTCCGTCACCCCTTCGGAGCACCTGCCCGCAACGATTGAAGCAGCCGCGCCCTACCTACGTCCGGACCACATGCTGGTCTGTGCCTCCAAGGGCATTCAGGACGGCACGCATTGTCGCATGAGCGAGGTGGTGGCAGCACTGTCGCCGGTCCGCTTTGCCACGCTGGGTGGACCATCGTTCGCCAGGGAAGTGGCAGGGGCGCTGCCCACGGCAGTCACACTGGCCAGCCGCGACGCCGCCGTGGCACAGCAGTTACAGCGCGACTTCTCCTCGGAGTCGCTCCGCGTGTACACCAACGACGACGTGGTGGGCGTGGAACTGGGCGGCGCGCTCAAGAACGTCATTGCGCTGGCTGCGGGCGTTGTGGCGGGTTTGGAGCTTGGCTCCAACGCGTCCGCCGCACTCATCACGCGCGGCATGGCGGAGATTACGCGGTTGGCAGTGGCCTGCGGTGCACGGCCTGAGACGATGGCCGGGCTTGCCGGGTACGGCGACCTGGTGCTCACCTGCACGGGCACACTCTCGCGCAATCGCACCGTCGGCGTAGAGCTTGGCCGTGGACGCACACTGCCCGACATCATCGCCGGACTCAACGGCAAAGTGGCCGAGGGTGTTCGCTGCACCCGCGCGGCACTTGGCCTGGCCGCCCGGCATGGCGTGGAGATGCCCATCACGGCTGAAATGCATGCCATCCTGCATGAGGGCCGAGACCCGCGCGATGCCATTCGCAGCCTTATGACACGGCCGGGCCGCGACGAGTCGGGCAGACCGGCCTCGCTGTCATCCTGAGCGTAGCGAAGGATCCCTGCGGGTCTGACCAGGGCGCTACTATTTCCGGCCTTTCGCTCGAAACGTGCAAGGCTGCAGTGGCATGGTCGGAGTTGTAGGGATCCTTCGCCACGCTCAGGATGACACCGCAGCAAGCCAGCCCTGACCGGTGCCGAACAGAATGACCGCAACGTAGACTCTCCCTATGGCACTCTTCAGCAGGCCGGACGACGCCCCGCGCAGGCCGAGTTTCTTTCAGCGCATCCGGCAGGCCGTCACCGGCGACGCTGCCACGCCAGGTGAGTCTGTGGTCCCGGCAGACACGGAACAGACCTCGACCGTCACAGCATCGCCACAGACCGTTGAACCACCGGTTCAGGCTGCGCCAACAACACCACCAGACGGTATCGTTCCCGGGAGCGGCGTTGCGCTCCATAAGGGCGAAGACATTCCACTACTTGCTGAGCCGACAGCAGACCAGCCGCTTTCGCTGGAAAAGCTCGACCTCATCGCAGATGAAGTCGTTGCACGCGAGCTTGGCCCGGAAGCGGTAACCCCCGGACCGGCAGACACTGCGCACCGGCCGGCCGTGGCAGCGCTTCGTGGTGACGGCCGCAACGAATTCGGCCTGCGTCCCATGACGTCCAACTTTTCCTTCGGCGGCTATGCCTCTGCCGAAGAGGAGGACGCCAGCTTTCTCGGCAAGATGCGCGATGCCGTGGGCCGCACGCGCGACCAGCTGGGCGCGGGACTCGACAACGTGCTGGCGCTGGGCCGCACGGTCGACGAGGAGATGCTGGACGAACTGGAAGCCGTGCTGCTGACCGCCGACCTGGGTGCGGCCACAACAAGCGACGTGATGCGCGACCTGCGCACGCGGGCACTGCGCGAAAAGGCAACCACCACTGAGCTCAAAGCCATGCTCAAGGAGGATCTCCGCAAAATCCTCGACTCGGTTCAGCAGCCCACCAACCATCCTCGACAGACACCCGAAGTCATCATGATGGTAGGTGTCAACGGCACGGGCAAAACCACCACCAGCGGCAAGCTGGCCGCGCTCTACGGCACCCACGGGCGCAAGGCGCTGCTGTGCGCGGCGGACACCTTTCGCGCCGCTGCCATCGAGCAGCTGGAGGTATGGGCGCGCCGCTCCAACGTGGACATCATCAAAACCAAGCAGGGCGGCGACCCCTCTGCGGCACTGTACGACTCACTGACGGCGGGCAAGGCGCGCGGCGCGGACATCGTCATCGTCGATACCGCGGGCCGCCTGCACAACAAGGCCGGGCTGATGGCGGAGCTGGACAAGATGCGGCGCACCGCGCAAAAGCTGGTGCCCGGCGCGCCACACCAGGTCTTCCTGGTCATGGACGCGACCACCGGCCAGAACGGCCTGCAGCAAGCACGCCTGTTCACGGAGAGCGCGGGCGTCACCGGCATTGTGCTGACCAAGCTGGACGGCACCGCGAAGGGTGGCGTGGTCGTCGCCATCGCCCGCGAACTCAAGCTGCCCGTGGTCTTTGCGGGCACGGGCGAGAAGATGGAAGACATCATCCCGTTCGACTCCGACGCTTTTCTTGACTCGTTGCTGGGCAGTGCCGCATAAGTAGGTATGGAAGCGAACGAAGTCCACGAATTTGTCGAAGGTCTGGAAAAGGGCGGCGAGGCAGGGCTGTACGCCGTTTCGTTCTCCATCGCCGTTCTAGCCATGCTGGTGGCGTTGGCCACCGTGCTGTCGCACCGCGCCCACACCGAGGCCGTGCTGCAGCAGGCACGTGCCAGCGACGAGTGGGGGCTGTATCAGGCCAAGAAGATCCGCCAAAGCAACATTGCCACCAGCAGCGACCTCCTGCAGGTGCTGACGCCCAACAGCGCCGCCGCGGCAGCCAAGCTGGACGAGTACCGCAAGCACACCGCCAAGTGGGACGACGACCTGCACGCCAGCGAAGAACGCGCGCACGGGCTGGAGGGAGACGTGGAGCACGCCGAGCACCGGGCCAGCCGTTACGACTCGGGCGAAGCGCTGCTGCAGATCGCCGTGGTGCTGTCGTCCGTCACGCTGCTCACGCGGCAGCGCATTTACTGGCTCGCAGGTCTTGCCATTGGCGCTGCCGGACTGCTGTTTGCAGGCGCGGGATTGCTATTGCACTAGAGATTCACTTAGGAGCGTGTCAACTGGTCAATGCGGCCATCTAGCCTGCCGGTGACCCGGAAGAACTCTTTCTGGTCCCCCTCAATCAGGCTCAGACGCTTGTCCATCCGCTCCTCTAGGCCTTTGATCTGCTGATTCATTCGCCCTTCCAGACCATTGATGCGATGATCCAATCGCTCTTCCAGACCGTTGATGCGGCCATCCACTCGGTCGAAGTTGCGATTGGTCTCGTCTCTAAACTCAGTCAGTCGCTGATTCTGATTGATCCACGCCAAGATGACGAGCACAAACGAGCCCACAGAGGCACTCAACACGGAAATAAACTGCAGATTCGTCATGACGCCTCCATGCGCCTACGTTAGCAGGCCGGACGCGTTTGCAACAGCGACTTTGTCGAGACACAGTGCTTGAGTGCACGCTTGTAATGCTACTGCGTTACGTGGAAGAACCCGGTTGTAGACATCGCTTCTGCGCATCACATGTAAAGTGCCCTTCTCCGCCACAGACACAGCGCACATGCAGCGCGCCCTGGAGCTTGCGCGGGCCATGCTGGGTGTCACCTCGCCCAACCCGCAGGTGGGCTGCGTTCTGGCGCACAGCAATGTGGTGGTGGGCGAGGGTGCGCACCGCTACGACCTGCGCGACCACGCGGAGGTAGCCGCGCTGAAACAGGCCGGCGAGAGCGCACGCGGCGCGACTGCCTATGTCACTCTGGAGCCCTGCAGCCATCATGGCCGCACCGGTCCATGTGCCAACGCTCTGCTGGACGCCGGTGTGACGCGCGTCGTGGCTGCCACGCTGGATCCTAACCCGCTTGTGGCAGGCAGTGGCATGGCCATCCTGGAGCGGGGCGGCCTCATTGCAGAGCACGGCCTACTGCAAACGGAAGCACGCGCCATCAACGACGCATTTGCGCGCTGGATCCTGACCAGCCTGCCACTGGTCACGCTCAAGTCCGCGCTCTCTGTGGATGGCAAACTCGCGCCCCTGCCGGTCCACCGCGCGCCCGGCGCACCGTTCTGGCTTACGGGCACGGCGGCTCGCGACGAGGTACACCGCTTTCGGCATGCGAACGATGCCATCCTCACCGGCATCGGCACCGTGCTGGCCGACGACCCTCTGCTGACCGACCGCAGCAATCTGCTTCGCCGCCGCCGCCTGATGCGCGTGGTGCTGGACACGCAGTGCCGTACACCACTGGGGTCGCGCCTGGTGGAAAGCGCGAACGACGACCTGCTCGTCCTGTGCGCGCGCACCGCGCCCAACGACCGGCAGCGTGCCCTGCGCCAGCGCGGCGTGCAGGTGGAAACCGTGCCGGTACTCTCGCCCGCAGAGCGTGGCGAGACCGGCGGCAAGCCGGAACTCGATCTGCGGGCGGCCATGAAGCGCCTGGGCGAACTCGAGTGCCTCTCCGTCCTGCTGGAGAGTGGCCCCGGCCTGAACGCAGCCTTTCTGGCTGCAGGCCTCGTGGACAAGGCCGTGCTCTTTTTTTCAGAGACGGAACTCGGCGATGACGCCGTTCCCTTTGCTGATCCGGCGCATTCACCCTTTTCGCTGATCGAGCAGCTGAGCAACGTAGACCGCTGCGACTTTCTGAGCGAGGGCAGCAGCGGCAAACGCCACCTGGACGCCTGCGTACGCGGCACCCTGCACGACCCCTGGGCAGAGACATTCCGGCTCACCCCGGAACTTGCAGTCTGAGAAAATCGAATCATGTTTACAGGCCTCATTGCCGAGACCGGCACCATTACCAGCTACGATAAGCGGCCCGGGGCAGCCCGCCTGCGGGTGGCCGCGCCCACGCTGGCGCAGTCACTGCGCACGGGCGACAGCATCGCTGTCTCCGGTGTATGCCTCACAGCTTTGGCGATCACATCAACTGGATTCGAGGCGGACCTGCTGGAGGAAACGCTGCGGCGCACCTCGCTGCAGGCGCTCCAACCCGGCAGCAGCGTCAACCTGGAACTGCCCACGCCCGCGGGTACGCCACTGGGTGGGCATGTCGTCCAGGGTCACGTGGACGGCGTCGGTAGCCTGCTCTCGCTCACTGCAGTGACGAGTGGCCCTGCGGAAGACACGGATTGGGCGTTGCAGCTACGCGCCCCGGCGTCGCTGGCGCGCTACATCGTGGAGAAGGGTTCGCTCAGCGTCAACGGCATTTCTCTTACTGTGGCCGCTGTCGAGGCCGGTCCGGGCGGTGCCGCAGACGTCACGATCGGCATTATTCCGCACACCTATGCCGCGACAAACCTGCACACGCTGCAGCCGGGTGATCCACTGAACCTTGAGGTGGACGTACTCGCCAAGTACGCCGAGCAGCGCGCCGCCGCGGCACAGGTAAAATCCGAGACCATCACAGAAGCCTCGCTGATGGCCCTCGGCTACTAAGTTCAACGGTTTGGCTGCCACTGTAAGCATCGTCATCCTGAGCGAAGCGAAGGATCCCAGCCTTGCCAGGCATGACGAACACTGCTTCACCTTTTCTTACGAGAAAGCCGGCACTGCGATGACAGCCGGTGAAGCGCAGAGATCCCTCGCTCCGCTCAGGATGACGGCAGGATAGGGCTTCCGAGAACACGGTCTAGATACCCCGCGCATCAGGCGTGGGCCAGCACCTCTGGCAGCTCCATCTGTTCGGCAGGCTCTTCCACGTATGGCTCGAAGTGCGCCCGGCAGCGCGCCTCGTAGAGCCCTGCCGCACCCACCACGACCAGTTCGCGCGAGTGCCCCAGCCGCTGGGTATGGATGGCGGGCTGGCCGCAGGTCATGCACACGGCGTTCAGCTTGGTCACGCGATCGGCCAGCGCCATGAGAGCGGGCACGGGGCCGAATGGCTCATTGGCAAAGGTCGTGTCCAGCCCTGCCAGGATGACGCGCTTGCCCAGGCC
>CALMRM010000279.1:0-309 GCA_937871605.1 uncultured Terriglobus sp.
GTGATGCAGACGGGACAAATGGCCGTGAGCAAGTGGCGCGAGCGCGGGAGGGTTTCACCGTCCGTTGCGGAGAGACAGATCGAACCGGTGGCCGGCTCGAATCCGAACCCGATTGCGGCAACGCCGTCACGCCAACCGCTGGTAGAAGTTCACGCTCCCAGTCCGGTTGTGCTGCCTCCGATCCAGGCTGAAGAGATTGCCCCGCCCAAACTTTCCCGTGCCCAGACCCTTCCGTTCCGGAAGCGGCAGGCAGCCGAGTCTGGCGAAGCACGCAACGATTCCGATAGTCGAGGTGACGCCCGATGATGA
>CALMRM010000279.1:319-8811 GCA_937871605.1 uncultured Terriglobus sp.
TGTCCAAGGCGCTGTCGGCACCGCAGGCGAGGACGTATCACGCGCGGGAGTTTGCGTCCGAGCAGGCCAACTACTGGAGCCGGGGACAGCAGGGACACAGCGAGTGGCAGGGCAGACTTGCCGCCGAGTACGGCCTCAAGGGCGAGGTAGGAGCGGAGCATTTCGCAAGGCTCACCGAGGGTGAGCACCCGGTTACGCAGGAGCAGCTGGTGTGGCACCAGCCATCGCGGACCTATGAGAACCGCTACGGCAAAGAGGTCACCTCCGTTGGCCATCGCGCCGGCTGGGACGCGACGATCTCCGCTCCGAAGTCCGTCTCGCTGACCGCGCTGGTCGGTGGTGACGAGCGGGTGCGTGAGGCGCACCGGGAGAGTGTTCGAGTCGCCCTTGCCGAGTTCGAGCGGTACACCCAGGCACGCATGGGCAACGTGCGCGAGCCGGAGCGGACAGGCAGGTTCGTGGCAGCGACTTTTGAACACGACACTGCTCGCCCGGTGGACGGCTATGCCGCGCCACAACTCCACACACACGTCGTGATCTTTAATGTGGCCGAGAGCAAGGACGGCAACACGCACGCTCTCCAGGAGCGCGGCTTGTTCCAGTCACAGGCGTTCGCGACGGCGGTCTACCGGACCGAACTGGCTGCCCGGCTCCAGAAGTTGGGATACGAGATCGAGCGTGGAGAACACGGACAGCCGGAGATCAAGGGCTACACGCAGGAGTACCTGGAGGCTTCGAGTCCACGCCGGGCGCAGATCACTTCTGAGCTGAAAGAGATCGGCCGCGAGGGCGCCGGAGCCGCCCAGGTCGCCGCGCATCGCACCCGCGATTCCAAAGAGATCCAGTCCGCGGCTGAGGTGCTGCATCGTCACCGCGAGCTGGCGACTGAGTATGGCCACCAGGGCGATTGGGTGGTCGCGCGATCGTTCAGCAACCAGCGTTCGCAGGAGATGGATGCGCTCAAGTTTGCGCAGCAGGCCGTGACATATGCGCGTGAGCATGTCTTCGAGCGGGCAGCGGTCCAGGACGAGCGGGCGATCCTGCAGGCGGCACTGGAGCGGAGCATGGGGCAGGCCAGCGCCAGCCAGATCCGGGAAGAGTTCGAACGGCGCGCGCGGGACCGCACCGAGTTCCGAACCGTCGAGCACGCTCCCAAGTCTGCCGGCCAGCAGTACACCACGGCCGCCATGGTCCGCATGGAACGCGAGATTATCAGCCGGATGCAGGACGGCAACTTCCGGCTGGAGCAGCGGCCGGAGATCAACACGAAGAAGGACCGCGAGGAGCTGCTCCGTCGTCATCCGCAGCTGAACAAGGCACAGCACGAAGCGGCAGAACAGATCCTTGCCAGCCAGGAGAAGATCGTCGGCCTGGACGGCGTCGCCGGTGCAGGGAAGACGACCACGCTTGCCGTGATCCGCGAGGGAGCCGAGGCCAACGGCTACCGGGTCGAGGGTTTCGCGCCGACCAGCCGAGCGGCTCAGAAGCTGGGAGAAGCCGGCCTCCAGACATCCACCCTGCAGCTCCATCTCGCGAAGGGGCAGCAGGCCGACACCGGCGAGAAGTGGCTCTACATCCTGGACGAAAGCTCGCTGGCTTCCACCAAGCAGATGCACGACTTCGTGACCCGCCTGCGTCCGAACGAGCGCGTTCTGCTGGTGGGCGACACCCGGCAGCATGAAGCCGTCGAGGCAGGCCGGCCGTTCGCGCAATTGCAGTTTGCCGGCATGCATACGGCCAAGCTGGATGAGATCGTGCGCCAGCGGGACGCTGCACTGAAGCAGGTTGTCGAGCAGCTCGCGCAGGGGCAGGTCGGCGAGGCCGTGCAAGGCCTGGAACGGCAGGGCCGGGTGCACGAGGTAAAGAATCAGGCCGAGCGCATCGGTGCCATCGCGAAAGAGTACGCACGCCAGCCGGAAAACACCCTGGTGGTCTCGCCCGACAACCGTTCCCGTGCCGAGATCAATCAGGCTATCCGGACCGAGCTGCAAGGCACGGGCGTGGTGGGCAGGGAAGAGCACCGCACTGATGTGCTGGTGCCGCGTCAGGACCTCACCGGAGCCGACCGCACCTGGGCCGAGCGGTACCACTTCAATGACGTTCTGCTCTATTCCCGGAACTCCAAAGAGACCGGCTTGCAGAAGGGCGAGTACGCCCGCGTGAAGAGCGTCGATGCCGTGGCCAATCAGATCACCGTCATGCGGGTGGACGGTTCCGAGGTGACCTACGATCCACGACGGCAGCAAGGTGTGTCGCTCTATCGCGAACAAGAGAAGGCCTTCTCCGTAGGTGATCGCATCCAGTTCACCGCGCCGGCAAACGACCTCAAGATTGCCAATCGTGAGCTGGGCACGATCCAGGGCTTTACCGACGACGGGCGCATGTCCCTCAAGATGGACAGTGGCCGCAGTGTCTCCATTGACCCGCGCGAGCATTCGCACCTGGACCACGGCTATGCGGTCACCAGCCACTCCAGCCAGGGGCAGACCGCTGATCGTGTCCTCATCCACATCGACACGGAGCTTGGAGCCAAGGACCTGCTCAACAACCGCATGGCTTATGTCGCAGTCTCACGCGGTGCGCAGGACGCTCAAATCTTCACCAGCGATCGGGAGCAGCTGCCGCAAGTGTTGAGCCGCGATGTGTCGCACCAGAGCGCGCATGTGCCCGAAATTCAGCCGGAACGACTGACAGGACGCGAGCTGGTGGAGCAGCACCTACGGCGCTGGACTCCGCTGAACGAAGCTCTGCCTGCTCATGAAGCCAAGCAGTTCGATTGGCAGAGGGAGAACGGCACCATCCAGACCTACCGGCACATGCAGACCGGCCGCGAGCTGCACATCAATGGGCGTGGCGGTGCCTTCCACAACCCGTATGACCGGACGATCTCCGCCAAACAGGCGCTTGACTTCGCCATGCCCGAAGGGCAGAAGCACTCCCATTCTCTGGAGATCAAGCCGGAACGCGAGATCAGCATCCGTGGGTACGGGTTTGGAATTGAGATGTAGGGATTCCCAAAACTCACCCGCACTTTGTTCCGGTTTTCCTCCCTCATTCGTGGTAGAGATATAGGAAGAGATGTGGTCGGAGGCCTAGTGGAACAGCGTGTCATCGTGGAACCGCTTGAGGTAGAAGAACGGCTGGAGCAGCTTGGTCTCACACAGCAGTTGCTGGTCGAGCCGGTCATGCGAGGTTTCCTTGCATGGTCGAACTGCACCGATAACCATCCGCCTGCATTCCCGGGCATTTTGGCGTGGGGCGAGACCAACTGTGGTTTGCGTGAAGGCCTGTTGCCTCTGGGCTGGGAACGTCTGAACGATCGCAATCTTCCGCTCACGGTAAACCAAGAGACTCGTATAGCTCTAACGGCTTCATCGGGGGACGATTGCACCGGGATTGAAGGTCTGGTGCCGCGCACCCGCAATCCGAAGGGCACCACCATCAAGGATGCGACTACGTCGAACCGCGCTCAGCTTGGTTTGTTCGAAGACATGGATAGCCCGCCGGAACCGGTAGATCTGGAAGCCATTAAGGAATGGGCGACATGGCTTCTACTCACCTATCGGGACAAAGTGAAGCGGGCTGTACGTTGTGAGCTTTCCCGGCCGATTGAGATCGGCATCGATGGAAGGGTAGACGGATGGGCAGAGCGCATCATCCTTGGTTCTATACCCTTCGACGGAGACGAAGTCTCTCTCACGCGTGGTAACGATAGAGGCGGCGATGGAAGCGGATCTGCAGGAGAAGGAAGCGACGCAATTCAAGTTGAGGTTAGACGGCGAGCCTGATGCTCCAGGCTTCAACCCTAACCGGCTTGCGATTGCTCGCCGCCGCCGCGGAATGACAAAGACCGATCTCGCAAACGAGGTCGGTCTTGAACTGCGAACGATCTCAGCTTATGAGGCGGGTCAGTTCCAGCCCAGTATCAAAGCGCTAGCCGATATCTCGCGTGCACTGCGTTTTCCGGAAGAGTTCTTCTCTGGAGACGATCTGCATGAGCCTACGCCGGACACGGCTAGCTTTCGGGCGCAATCAAAAATGAACGCCTGGCAGCGCGATATGGCCTTAAGCCAAGGTGCGCTAGCGCTACACCTGAACAATTGGCTTGAAGAACGATTCGAACTTCCTGCTCCTGCAATCCCTGAGATCGGGAGAGACCAGAGCCCTGAAGCCGCCGCTGAAGCACTACGGCGAGAGTGGGGTCTTGGCGTCGGGGAGATTCGAAACACAGTACACCTCCTCGAAAGCAAAGGCGTCCGTGTATTTGCACTCTCCCTCCGAGCAAAGGAGGTCGATGCCTTTTCGATGTGGAGGGGAAATACGCCCTTCGTCTTTCTAAACACCCAGAAAACGGCAGAACATAGCAGATTCGATGCTGCACATGAACTCGGACACTTGCTCATGCACAGGCATGCCGCTCCACAAGGCAGGCAGGCCGAGAAGGAAGCGGATGCGTTTGCTTCCGCTTTCCTGATGCCGCGTGCAAGTGTGCTGGCTCATGTTCCCAAGTTCACTACCGTTGAAGTGCTCATTCGTCTGAAAAAGATTTGGTCTGTCTCAGCAGCAGCACTCGCCTATCGCTTTCATGCGTTGAAGATCCTCAGTGACTGGCATTATCGGAGTGTCTATGTCGAACTGTCGAAGCGTGGCTATACCAAACGGGAGCCTGATCCTGCACCGCACGAGGCTTCACAGCTGCTAGCGAAAGCCTTCACTGCGTTGAAGCAGGAGGGCATGACGCGGATACAGATTGCCAAAGAACTTTGCCTACCTATGACTGAATTGGATGATCTTCTGCTTGGGCTCGCATTTGGCAGGATCCAAGGCGGTAGGACCGCACCTCCGCCTGCAACGACTGCAGCAAGCAGTCTTGTACGGGTGAAATGAATCTCCATGCTGACGATGTCCTCCAAGGCGCTTTCTGCCGGCCAGGCGCGAACGTACCACGCACGTGAGTTTGCGTCGGTATGGCTCGCAACGGACGCTGCCGTGAAGAACCTGCGGGTCGATCTCGCCGGCGGCGGTTCAGATTAGCCAAGCTAAGTGTCTTCAGCGTGTAAGGAGAGTCAGTCGATGTACCGTTCGACGGTGCAGCTGACACCGTTAAGCTGAAGCACTTCCGCAAAGGCTTTCGCGTGTTGAAGGGCACGATCAACCGATTGGTTAATATGGTGGCAGCTGATTGCTGCACCTCCCTTGTAGTGGCGATGACCTACCGTGGTTTGAACCGCCCACCGTGCAAAGCCACGTCTTGCATCAGGAATGCGCACGGTTGCAGATCCGCACGCACCTTCCATCTCCACCGCGTGGCCGCCGATCTTCATCGGAGTTGGAACATTCGTCTCTGCCGCACGTTCTCCGGCATCGCGGGCCAGCCGATACAGTTCAGCCCACCTTTCCTGTTCGGGTAGCGTAGGCGGTACGATGTACGGTTTGATCGCGTCGACCGCAGATTGCTCTTTCGGCTCCGGTTTTGCGGTGGAGAGCTGTGGTAGGCCGCCGGGATTCATGATCCAGTTCGTGAAAACGTTCGCCGTTCTGCCGTTAAGACCGGTGATCGACAGCACACAGTTGAAGCTCACACCGAACCCGTCTTTCCAGCCTTTTACGAAAACGTCCGAAAGGTCAGACCGACGTAAGCCCTCGTAAAACTGAGCCGCAAGGTATCGCCAGTCCGCAGGACCGATTCCCAACGTGTCGTAGAAAAACTTAGCCTTCCCGGCTCCCTTCTTATGTTCGGTGTTGAGCAGGTACTGTACAAACTTCGCTTCGGGAAGCTCGGCTTCTATGAACTCGGTCGAGGATCTCGACAGCCGAAAATCAAAGGCAGGCTGCCCTTTTTTGTCCAGCAAGGAGAGTGCCTGGAAGACACGATCTTGAATGGTAAAGGTCTTTTTGCCTTGGAATCTTTCAAGTGATGTACGGCCGCGCTCAGACATCTCCGAAGAAGCCAGCAGCGGCGGCATTGCTTCACGAAAATACTCCCAGCCGAGCCGTCGCTCGCCTCCGGGTAGAAACTCCTCAGCGCCGTTGAACACAGAACTATCGACCCCCTCCCAGCTGCGCTCCAGAGTGATCGTGCCGTGGCTGACGAACGCATCCTTGATCAGGAAGTCGATGAATATGCGCCGCTGCAGGGGACTTCCAAGATCGATCGACAGACTGCCGAGATAGCCCGTGATTGGGTTGAGGTTTGCATCTACTAGTTCCCACAGGTCGTTCGGAAACGTGGTCAGCATGATGCAGTAAACAACCTTCCTGGCGAGGATGAGAGGAAATTCCTCAAGGTCTAGAGTGCTCCATTGCCCAGCGAACGCATCTGCCAAGTCCCACAACAAGGTGCTGTACAGATCCATGTCGCACTTCCAGGTTGAGCTTCCCCCTTTCGGCGTGTTTGATACGGCGACGACACGGTCGCAAAGCCTATCCAACGTGAGATCGCCCCGCAAAATCTGGGAGGAAACAACGCCCTGAGGATCGACATCAGCGAGCGCCTTCAGAAAGGCGTCGTCGAAGACGTCACCGTAGCAACCCGGTAAGCCCTCTATCTGGGAGTCGAAGAGAAATGCCTGAGCTACTATTTCGGTCATACTGCAGCATTATGGTAGCGAAAGCCCATGGAAGAAAAGCTAGCCGGTACTGATTGGAGGGGCGACGAGCTCGACTTAATCGTGGCCGATTACTTCAAGATGCGAGCCGCCGAACTTGCCGGGCTTCCTTACGTGAAGGCTAAGCATAGAGCGGGCCTGATGGCCCGGATCGGTCGTTCGGAAGGATCGATTGAGTTCAAGCACCAGAACATTTCAGCGGTGCTGGATGAACTCGGGACATTCTGGATATCCGGCTACAAGCCCGCACGGAACTACCAATCAGCTTTGTTCCCGGCAGTTGACCGCTACCTGATCCGAAATCCCGATGCTCTCGATCCCGCAGTGAGTCCTAAACCTTCCTTGCGCTTTTCAGCAGCTGTGTTCGTACAACCGCCTTCCTTGCGGAAAGAGGCCGTGCCGGAAGCTTTGCGGCGGCTCGTCAGAAAGTATGACCCTGTAGAGCGGGACCAGCGAAACCGAACGCTTGGTAGAGCCGGGGAAGCCTTTGTTTTCGACCTAGAGCAGCGACAGCTTCATGCTGCCGGGCGAGCTGATCTAGCCCGCAAAGTGCGATGGGTTGCGGACCAGGACGGTGACGGAGCCGGCTATGACGTACTGTCTCACGACGCAGCCGGATCCGAGCGGCTCTTGGAAGTGAAGACCACCAACGGTTCAGCATCGACACCGTTCTTTTTGTCCCGCAACGAATGTGCCGTGGCCATGGAGCGGCCGAACGGCTGGAGACTATACCGGGTCCACCTATTCGCTAACGAGCCGCGCGTGTTTACGCTAGCACCGCCTCTTGAGACAGCCTTAAAGCTGACCCTGAAGTGTGGCGTGCGTGATTCTAGTATCTGTAGTCGATTGAACCATCCTGGAGGGAGTGACCTTGCAACTTAGACTCCCGGTCGCGATAGCGATTTTCCTCGGTTCCTACCTGCCCTTAAGTGTCATTCTGCTCGTCCAAGATGTGGATTACGGGCTTCTGCAAAAGGGGATCTGCTGGAGGGTCTGGAGCAAAGAGGCAGCGTGTGCGATTCCGCTTGCTCACCCCATCTTTTCTCTCGTGGCTTTCGGCATATGCCTGTCCAGCTTTTTCATAACCCTTTTCGCGCTCTCACTCACAAGTCCCAAGCTGTCGATCAAGGTGACGGAAGCCAAATACATTCCAGCAGAACTGATGAGCTACACGCTTCCCTACGTTGTTTCCTTCATGAGCATCGGCTACCAGGAGACCGGAAAATTCATCGGGATCACTATCTTCTTGGCGTGGATGTTCTGGATCACTCATAAATCCGGCCAGGTCCTTGTCAATCCTCTGCTGGCGGTTCTGGGCTGGCGCCTTTACGAGATCAAGTACTCATTTCCGGGTGACGGTGTTCTCTACATGGGCCGCGCATTGGTAAAGGGAACGATTGAGCCAGAACACAGTTACCCTCATGCCGTCGTGCAGGATATGGTCATTCTCAAGCCCAAAATACAAACAGACGAGGAATAGAACGTGCCTGTACTGGCTGATCTGAAGGCATTCGATGTTGACGAAGCCGAGGTTTCATTGTGGGTCTTTCGAGGGCCGCGAGGTGCGGCAAACCAGCTTCCAAGCTATACCGCTCGATGGGTAGAAACGACCGATGAAGTCGATGGCGTTCTTAAAGAGATCGTCAAGGCAGAGCGGGACCGAATCACTGAATACAGCGCGTACGACCTGCTTGCTCAGACGAATGAATCTAGTGGTCTGACCATAGAGACGGACAGGACGCATGCCGGACTGCTGACCGGTTTAGTTTCTGCGGCAACCACCGGGCGGCGGGCGGAAGACGCTCGGAAGCTTCGCAACACCAGCTTCTACTTAATAAAGCTCACTCTAGACGAAAACGTGATTTACGCTGTCCGGCGCACATC
>CALMRM010000279.1:8821-25268 GCA_937871605.1 uncultured Terriglobus sp.
TTTGTGTTCCTAGAGGACAGACTCGCTTTAGAAACTAACCCAAGCTTTGAGATTGAAAAGAAGATTGACTTCTTCATTCTCGGTGGCGAGTTGCTGATCCTGAACAAAGGAAATTTTGAGTCCCTGCTGCGTTACAAACAGGCGCACGCAGAAGAGTTCCTTGCCCTGCAAAACGAGCCGGAGTTCATGGGGATTTTTGTCGATATAGGCCCACTTGTGGACTACGTCGGAGTTAACAAGATACAGCTACGAAGAATGTGCGCCATCCGTGATCGTGCGCATTACCGGAACCCCGACTTCATGGACAGGGTGCGGGCTCATTCCACGAAGTATGGCCTTACGTTCCAATTCGATGACCAGGAAAGGATCATCGCAACACAGGACACAGCCTCTCAGATCATCACAACATTGCTGGACCACAGGTTAGCGTCCGGCTTTTCAGAAGGCATTTACGACGTTCCAAGCGCAACGCCTGTCCGCATCTGAAACGCATTCTGTCTGGCTTGCCGCCTCTGAAACGTCCGTTTCTGCTCTCGTCAGATCCTGGTTGCCGCCGATGCCTGAGCAAAAGGTGGCATCTCTTTCGCACGAACGGATTGCGTTTGCGCATGATAATGTCCTTTATCATGCGGATATGCAGAACCTGAGCTTTCTGACACTTGCACTCGTCTGTTGCTGCTGCGCCCTGGTCGCGGGAGTAGTTTGGCTCTGGCTTGATCGCCGCACACTCAGAACAGAGTTGGAGAGGACGGCTCAGCAATGTGGTGTGTTCAAAGAGCAATTGGAAGTGGTGACCCGCCAGCTAAGCGAAATTGAAGCTTCTTCAAAGCCTGGATCGATATTCCAGAAGGCGGTGGCAGCGCTTGTCGGTTTAGGTGTTCCAGGCTTGGTTCTTCTAGCGGTCATGGCAACTTCCAGTTTCGCTGGAGCAGCCGCAATTACCTCATCGCTAGCACTTCTGGGTGGTCCTGCTGGAATGATTGGTGGTGTGGCAGCGCTCGTTGCACTAGGGCTGGCTTCAAAGGCGATTGCAGAGTTTGGGTACCCCAAAGTTGCTGAAGCAGTGGTGCGCGGTCTGGTGAGTAAAGGGGAATCTCAAGAGAGCATCCGCCGAAAGCTTGATGGGATTCCTCGTTGGATCATTTCTCAGAAAGCTCGCGATAAGGCGATTGCAGCAGTCGAAGGTGTGAAGTAGATGCTGAGTTGTGTACGGATCAGCGAGCGCTGAGGTCCCTCAATGCAGACAGATCATCGTAAGCCCACCATCCGCACCATCGCCGATGCCGAGGAGCTGCACGCCCAGATTCTTGAAGGCGCTGCGCGGACGGCTGCGTGGCTCCGCAGCTTCGATGCTGACCCGATGACGCTGCTCCGAAAGCTGCGCTTCGAGACCGTTGGCCACGATCCGCTGACCGGTGAGCCACTGAACGTCGTCGAGCAACTCAACCAGACTTTCACCATTCTGGTTTCAATTCGGGCAGTCGAGAAGTTGATCGAGCTTCACCCTGAAGCTGGCGGATTCAGACTAGCGCTTGGAATTGCGAGCGGACGCGACATCGAGAGTGTTAAGCCTAATCTCGTTGCAGCCGAGGTTTTCTCTGCAACCCGACCCAACAGCAATGACAAGCTACGTAAGGACATTGCCCGGCTGGTGGGCGATCCTGCACGGCATCGCTATGTCTTCTTTGCTGCGCCCGCATGTGCGACAGGCAGGCAGACGCAATTGGAAAACAACGCGTCTGGCGTCCAGGTGTTCGCGGTGGAGCCATAATGCTACTGGAACAGTCGGCTCAAGTCTCGCCGTCCATCTACAACACGAACGATCTCGACGCTTTCGGTCGGCCCTTCATCTGTGTCCGGTTGGAGTTCATACAGCATCAGGTATGGTCCTTCGACCAGCACGCGAGCAGTCGGCGCAATGTCCTGCCGTCGCGGTCCGAGGCGGGGAAAGCCAGGAAGCATTTCCGCGCGGGATTCAAGGGAAGAGTAGATGCGTTCCGCCGCATCAGGGCTATCCAGCCCAATCGCGACGTAGATTTCCATCAAATCTTCCAGCGCCTGGGGACTCCACAGCAGCTTAGCCGACATGGGCGAGCTGGCGCGAAGCGGCCTTTTCCAAACGTTGACGCGCTTTCTGACGGACCTTTCCAAGGTCAGCTGCGACTGCAGAACCGCTCTGTTTGCCTTCAGCCCATAACTGGCGAAGTCGCTGCACGTCTTCTACATGCAGTTCCCGCTTGCGCTGCCAATCTCGGAGTGCCTCCCGCACGATCTCGCTGGTGGTGGCGTACTCCCCAGAATCGACAGCCGTTTTGAGAGTCATAAGCTGCTGTCCTGTAAGCGCGACACTCACCTTCTGGATTTCTGACATAACCACCTCTGGTAGTAAATCTTACTACCACTTGGATACGAGTCAACGATGAACCAGCTTGCTCCAGCGGCGACGTCCCTACTGTCAATCTTTGTTGCGAGGCCCGAAGCGCGGAGTCGCATGCGCGACTTCTTCAGTTCGCACATTCGCAACGCGAACACCCGTCGGGCCTACATGGAAGCCGTGCGGCAGTTCTCTGCATTCTGCACGGAGCACAATATTTTTGATCTTGCCCAGGTGAAGCCGGTCCATGTAGCGGCTTTTGTGGAAGGGCAAATGAAGCTGCATTCCAAGCCTACCGTGAAGCAAAGGCTGGCGGCGCTGCGCATGCTGTTCGATTGGATGGTGGTCGGCCAGGTCATTCCGACGAATCCCGCCCACGCCGTGCGAGGTCCAAAACACACCCAGCGGCGTGGGAAAACGCCCGTTCTACAGGCCGACGAGGCACGAACGCTGCTCGATTCCATCGGCACCGGTTCCCTGCCCGGTTTGCGGGACCGCGCCCTGATCGGCCTAATGGTTTACACGTTCGCGCGTGTAGGAGCGGCAATCGGCATGAAGGTCGAAGACTTCTACGTGCAAGGCCGGCGCGGCTGGGTCCGGCTGCACGAGAAGGGCGGTAAAGAGCACGAGATGCCGACCCACCACAATCTCGATCACTACCTGGATGAGTACATCCGTGTTGCCGGCATCGGTGACGACCGCAAAGGCCCACTCTTCCGAACGACACGCGGGCGCTCCGGTGAACTGACTGGCAATGCCATGCTGCAGCCTGACGTGTGGCGTATGATCCGCAAACGCGCGCTTGCGGCTGGGATCAAGACCGAGATTGGCTGCCACACCTTCAGGGCCACGGGCATCACGGCCTATCTAAAAAACGGCGGTCGGCTGGAGGTCGCTCAGCAGATGGCTGCCCACGAATCCTCACGCACTACTGGCCTCTACGACCGGCGCAGCGATGAGGTTTCCCTCAATGAGGTGGAGCGGATTGGGATATGAGCAAAGCGCCCGGAACTCTGTTCAGGGTGCTTTGCCTTCGGATGAATTCCGTCACTTTCGGTGGAGCTTGAGCCAGTACCGCTGCATGAACTCGAAGCGGTCCGAACCTTGGCAATCAGGGAAAACGAGGTGCTGACGGCCGTCTCGCCCCCAGCTATAGGTGTTGTTATAGGCGCACTCCAGACGATGAGGGGCCAACGCCCCGTCGATATCTTCCAGCGTGTGAAGCCACTGGTTCTGGCGACGGCGCAGGCCACGGGCTGCCGTCTTCTTGTCTTCGTGAGCGCTTTTGGTGCCGGTAACGGCAGAGTAGGGCTTCCGGTAAGAACGGGACACACGTGCTCTCTCCTTTTGCGAGCTAATGTGTCATGGCGCTCCCCCTGTCATCAGTATCGCCCCAGCCGCCTATCTAGATCACGGGCATTCGCGATTCAGGAATAATGAATGCTTGCCGCTATGCCAGCATGGCATGGTTTGCAGCGATCCAAGCCTCTACAAAGATGTGGAACTCTTTCGCTTTGAGTACCAGCTCATTCGCCTCCGTCACTGTCGCGACGGACGAGTTCTGATAGTCAATGGTGTTCCGCTTTCGCCGGCACGCTTCGAAGTAATTGGTAAAGCGTGCTGATGCTGGACCCAGGGCGAGAGTGGCCGCCTCAAACGTGACGGCATGATGCCCGGCACGTGCGCTGACCCGGTAGCCGGAGCAGGCAATGCTGATGGTGCCTGCTTGGAGCGCAGCGTTGTAGGCCGTGGCGAAGCGTCGATCCGCTGAAAGCGCCATCACTGAGGCGTCCGCCAGGTCACGCGCTATCAGCTTACGAATATTTTCGAGTTCCTGCTTGCTGGTCTGATGGACCTTGACCTCACCCTTTGCCAGCAATTCTTTCCAGTTCATCCTCGCCTCCCTTCACAAACTGTTTCGCTCCTTTCAGCACCGTCGTCAGGAAGTGATTGCCGGATCGAGCTCGTTCCTGGAACTCTTCTGATGAGTAAACAGAAGGGTTGACCGGGCGTCCCAGAATGCGCTCAGAGTTCCGGAGTGCTGGAATCAAATCGGAGAGCCCCGCTGTCCCGACTACCATCAGGTCGATATCGCTCGCCGAGGTTTCTTCGGAGCGGGCAATGGAGCCGTAGACAAAGGCCAGGTAAATGCTTTCGCCCAGTGTCTCCAGTTCACCCCGCAGAACCGGAATCACCCCTGCCGTCTTCTCCAGCAGACCTCTCAGATCGGCAAACACCGGCGAACTTCTGTCAGCTTTTATATAGACACGACGCCCATCCCGGCGCTGTTCCAGGATGCCGGCCTTGCCCAAGGCTTCCAGTTCTCTCTGAAGGCTTGACGGCTGCGATCCAAGACTTCGCGCCAACTCTGTCAGATACCATTCCCGATCAGGCTGCGCAAAAACGGCAGCCAGCATCTTGGCCCGGACCTCTGGGAAGAGTGCTTCGAGAATAGGAGTTATACGCATAATGCGTAATTTTATACGCATTATGCGTAGTAATGTGTTGGTTCGTTAGATGGCTATTGTGCGCTACATTCTGTTATTAACTACGTATCTGCGTACTAACGTATAATGGTCACTATCAAAACGTTACCTGTTAGCTGGAGCCGTGACAGTGAGGCTGATTTCCAATACCGGCAGTGATCGGGTCTCGGATGAATTGAAGCAGTTTACTCAGGAAACCTCTCTGAGCGTCGCTTCGGCTTCATTCTCTTTATTTGCCTACGCGAGTCTTCGAGAAGGCTTGGAGGCTCTTCGCAAAGCCCAATTCATTGTCTCTTCCGACATTTCAGCTGAACAGCTGTTAGGAGAGGATGCTGATCGATCATTCCGCAATCAGCTCACTGCGAAATGGCTGGCCCGCGACTGCTTGTCCTTCCTAAGAAAGACTGCTCAGGTTGCAGAACTGTCCCAGAGCCTCTTTCAATCTGTTCTGGTCCTTCGAGATGCGAATGACCGCCCCACAGCAGCCCTCAGTGGAGACTGTTCATTCACCACCGCAGGCCTCGGGATAACACCCAGAGCTCAGTTTTCGCTGATCCAGGTTGCTGAAAGCGCCTTGGAAGCCTCCGCTTTGGATCGCTGGTTCACGCAGACGTGGAGTCACGTGAACGCCACCATCCCGAAAAGCCTCCTCGCGAACGCACTCACGTCGATTTCCGCTGACGCGTCTGCATTCACGCTATACCCACGCATGCTCCTGCATCTCCTGAGCGGAGGTGATGATTCCCCGGATGAAGACCAGATCATCAATGCAGCCACAGGCATTCGGGAAACAGCCGTCTGGCAACGACTTTACCGTTTTCAACGAGACGCTGTGATCGGCGCTATCGACAAGGTCGAGCGCTTTGGCGGCTGCATTATCGCTGACAGTGTCGGTCTAGGAAAGACGTTCGAAGGTCTAGCGGTTATCAAGTATTACGAGCTCCGCAATCAACGCGTGCTGGTGCTCTGCCCGAAGCGGCTTCGCGACAACTGGACAATGTACCGTGCTAACGACCGCCGGAACATCCTTTCTGCTGACCGTTTCCATTACGACGTTCTGAACCACACCGACCTATCCCGTGAGGGAGGGCAGTCGGGCGACATCGATCTCTCTTACGTCAATTGGGGCAACTACGATCTAGTCGTTATCGATGAGTCCCATAACTTTCGCAACCGTAATGCGCATCGTGAGCACGACACTCGTTACGACCACCTGATGAAACGCATTATCCAGTCGGGTGTGAAGACGCGTGTCCTCATGCTTTCTGCAACGCCAGTGAACAATCGGCTTGCTGACCTGAAGAATCAGATCGCCTTCCTTACAGAAGGGCAAGATGATGCTCTCCAGGCGCAAGGGATTGAAAGCATCGAGGCTACCGTTCGCCGAGCGCAGGCCCAGTTCAATGGCTGGTTGAAGCTGGATGAGGAAGGCCGTACGCCAACCCGCTTGATGGACATGATTGGGTTCGACTACTTCAAGCTCCTGGATCTGCTCACCATTGCTCGTTCGCGAAAGCACATCCAGAAGTACTACGGCACAGCCGAATCAGGCACCTTCCCAACCCGTCGTGCTCCCACAAACATCAAGGCCGATGTTGACCTTGAACAGCAGTTCCCTGCCATACGCGACATCAACGATGAGATCAGGCAGCTCAACTTGAGCGCCTATGCCCTGATGCGCTACGTCCTACCGGCAAAGAAAGCGCTGTACGAGAAACGGTATGCCACGTCGATCCGAGGCGGAGAAAGCACCTTTCGGCAAGCTGACCGCGAGGAGAGCCTCATCCATCTTTTGAGAGTCAACATGCTCAAGCGCATGGAGAGCTCCGTCGTCTCGTTTGGATTGACGGTGGAACGTCAGCTAGCCGCTGTAGACGACCTGCTCGATCAGTTGGTCCGCCATGAAGAAACAAGCGGCGAAGACCCGTCCGCCGAGGACATAGCGGTGGACGATGCTGCTCTTGAAGCAATGACCGTAGGCCGCAAGATCAAAGTTCTCCTCACAGACGTTGATCGTATCCGCTGGACCCAGGAGTTGAACGAAGATCGCCAGCGCCTCTCCGATTTGCTGGAGGAAGCTGAACGCATCATTCCAGAGCGAGACGCCAAACTCCAGAAGTTGAAGCAGCTTATCGTCGCCAAATGCCATACGCCGTTTAATAGCGAAAACCGCAAGATGCTGGTCTTCACGGCGTTCGCGGATACAGCCGACTACCTGTATCGCGAACTTGCTACGTGGGCGCAGAACACACTTGGAATCCACAGTGCACTGGTGACCGGCACAGGGCATAACCGCTCCAGCATTTCCAACATGCGTGCGGACTTTTCAGGCATTCTCACCGCCTTCTCTCCCCGTTCCAAGGAGCGTCCTGCTGACTCGGCTGGAGAGGGTGAGATCGACCTGCTGATCGCCACAGACTGCATCTCCGAAGGCCAGAACCTTCAGGATTGCGACACTGTCGTCAACTACGACATCCACTGGAATCCAGTCCGCATCATCCAGCGCTTCGGCCGGATCGACCGGCTTGGTTCGCGCAACGATGCCATACAGCTCGTCAACTTCTGGCCCAACATGGAGTTGGAAGAGTACATCGGTCTGGAGCAGCGCGTGACCGGCCGCATGGTCCTTTTGGACGTTTCTGCAACCGGAGAAGAAGACCTCATCCGGCAGCAGTCACGCGATGCCATGAACGACCTGGAGTACCGGCGCAAGCAGCTCCTCCGCTTGCAAAATGCCGTGCTGGACCTTGAAGACCTCTCCAGCGGAGTTTCTATCGCGGATCTCACGCTCAACGATTTCCGACGAGACCTTGCCGCATTCCAGAAAAAGCATTCGGAAGTTCTGGCGAAGCAGCATCTCGGCATCTTCGCGCCTCTCTTTGCCGAAGATCTGGAGCTTCCTCCCGGAGCCATCTTCTGCCTACAGGCGGCCGGCAAAGCTGCGATCGAAGCCATTGAGCCCGGCTATCCTCTCGCCCCGTATTACCTCGTGTACGTCGGGCAGGATGGACGAATTATTCTGCCGTACACGCAAGCTCGCCAGACGCTAGACCGCCTGAAGCGCGCCTGCTCGGAATCCGTGACGACTCCGGCCGTGCAAACCGAAGCGTGGACTGCTTTCCACCGGCAGACTGGACATGGCGAGCACATGGAGCTCTACCAAGGTCTTCTGGCAAAATCCATCGCGCACGTCACCGGCAGACGTGAGGAGCGTGCCATAGCCAGCCTCTTCTCGCCCGGTGGTACCTACGCGCAGCGGGGTGAGTTCGCCGGCATGGCAGATTACGAGGTGATGACCTTTCTGGTGGTGCTCCCCCGTGAGTGATTCGTCGATCGCGGCCGCCCAGCCGACCCTCGACATGGCGTACGCCGCGTTGAATCTTCCTCCCGAGGCGTGGCTCGATCAGCGTGTGCCGAAAAAGCTCTTCCTGGAGCAGCTTGCCATCCAGCCCGGCACCACCGCCCCCGATAAGAAGCTGGTGCGGGAGGAGCTGGAGGAGTTCCGCTGGCTTGCATCGCTCAAGCCCGGTACCAGCGGTCTAGCTTCGTATTCAGACGAGACCCGCGAGTACGCCGAGATTGCCGTTCTCGCCGTCCGCTCCCGAACGGAACTGAAGCTCGACCGGCTACGCCAGCTCATCCATCGCGCAGTTCCCTACCCCGTCGTTCTCTTTCTACAAACTCCTCAGGCTCTCAGCCTCTCGCTCGCCCACAAACGCAAGGCGCTCAACTCAGAGACGGGCAAACCGGTTCTGGAGGAGTTGCGGTCCGTAGCACTGGCAGGCAAGCTTTCGGAAGACCTGCTCGTTAGTCTTGCGTTGCCGTCTCTTAACCTGCCCATGCAGGATATGCTCACGGTCTACAGCCAATGGATGGATCATCTTGTGGCTTTCGACTCTGCCACATTGCTTGGCCGGCTGCATGGTCCAGTCCCCTTCCAGGTTCTTCCATCTGCCATCCTGGCTGAGCGGCACCGCGTAGCACAGCAGGAACTGACACGCCTGCAGGCCGAAGAAGCGGCTCTCAGGACGAGGCTGCATAGTGAAACGCAGCTCAGCCGCAAAGTAGAATCGAATCTTGCCCTGAAGCAACTACAGCGACGGCGCTTGGAGCTGGTGGCCCTTCTGCGTGCTGAATTGCCATGAGCTCCGTCAGTTTGTCATTGCTGTTTGAACCCGCACGAGGTGTACTTCTTTGGAACCGATCGCCGCTACTGACCAGCTGAGCCACTCTGCCGACCTGACCATCGAGAACATCGAGCGCCTGCGCGAGCTCTTCCCGCAGGCCGTCACAGAAGATGGAAGCGGCAAGCACGTCGACTTTGACATACTGCGCGAGTTGCTCGGTGGCGAACTGGCCACGGGTGAGGAGAAGTACGGGCTCAACTGGCACGGCAAACGAGCCGCCCGCCGCCTGGCACTCACGCCCTCTACCGGCACCCTGCGGCCTGCCCCCGAGGACTCGGTCGATTGGGACACCACCCAGAACCTCATGATCGAGGGCGACAACCTGGAGGTGCTGAAGCTGCTGCAGAAGTCCTACGCGGGCAAGGTCAAGATGATCTACATCGACCCGCCCTACAACACCGGAACCGACTTCGTTTATAGAGATGATTTCCGCGACTCCATCGGCAACTACCAGCGCATAACCGGACAACGTGATGCAGAAGGCGCGAAGCTCACCACCAACCCCGATGCATCCGGTCGCTTTCATACAGACTGGGTGAACATGATGTACCCACGTCTGCTCTTGGCACGCAATCTTCTCCGAGAAGACGGCATTTGCTTCATCTCGATCGGTGAAGCTGAACTACCCAACTTAGTTAGCCTTTGCGATCTAGTTTTTGGTGGAGAGTGCGCGATTGGCATCGCATGCCGCGTTGCAAAGCGAAGCAATAACAAAGGCGATCATTGGGCACCAAACTTCGATTACATCGTTACGTTTGCGAAAAATCGAGCCACATGCCCACCTTTTTCCGGTGGTGCAAACACCTCAGCATACGATCAGGTCGATCTTGAGGGACCACGAAAAGGAGAACACTACCAACTGGTTAGGTTGTACATGTCAACGATCGAGAATCAGAATCCAGAACAACGATTCTGGATTGACTGTCCTGATGGAAGCAAGGTTATACCTCCGGGCTCAACGTTTCCTCCCGAGCGACCTCGGCTTGGCGATGGCATCTGGCGTTGGTCTCGACAGAAGTTCGAAGCAGAAAAAGACCGGATCGTCGTGAGAGCTGTTCGGTCGTCAAATCTCGTTGACCAAAACAAAGAAGCGGCTAAGTGGAATGTTTTCACGAAGACATACCTCAAAGATGTTCTCGAGAAGGCTACATCGAAGCCGAACAATTTGATCGAGGCTTTTCTCAATCAGATTGGCTCTCACGAGATGACCAAATATGGAATTCCGTTTGACTACCCAAAGCCGTCAGGGCTTATCGAGTTTTTGAGCGACATTTCAAGAACCGGACCCGATGACATCGTCCTGGATTTTTTTGCCGGGTCCGGATCCACAGGTGAAGCTGTCATGCGCCACAATGCTGCAGCTAGTGGTACCAGCCGATACATCTTAGTTCAGCTCCCACAGAGGCTTGACTTCGAGGATGCCGCTCAAAAGGAAGCTGCGACCTTCTGTCAGGAGCTCGGTCGCCCAACAAGCATTGCGGAACTAACAAAAGAACGACTCCGTCGCGCAGGTAAACAGGTTGCTGCTGATAATCCAATGTTCCACGGTGATCTTGGCTTCCGCGTCTTCAAACTCGACACCACCAGCATCCGCCCGTGGGACCCGTCGCTGCCCATCACCGAACAGCGCCTGCTTGGCGAAGTGGACAACATCCTGCCGGGCCGGACCGAGCAGGACCTGCTGTATGAGCTGCTGCTGAAGCGCGGCCTGGAGCTGACGGTGCCCATCGTGGAGCGCACGTTGGCCGGCAAGCAGGTTTTTGCCGTCTCTACCGGCGACCTGATCGCCTGTCTCGCGCCTCACATTGAGAGCGCCGACGTGGAGGCACTCGCCGAAGGCATTGTGGCTTGGCACAAGGAACTCGCTCCCCCGCCCGCCGTCGATCCCAACGCACCACTGGAGAAGCCAGCCAAGTTCGACCCGCCACTGGTCGTCTTCCGGGATACAGCCTTCACCGACGACGTAGCCAAGAGCAACCTGACAGAGATTCTGAAACAGCACAGCCTGACCGACGTGCGGAGCCTGTAGCCATGGCCGCTAAAGGACTTACCATACCCGGATCCACCACGGGCGTTGACATTTTATTAGGGTCGAACTACCCGGAATTTCCGGATAGTTCGATTTCGTGTGAGGCGCGCTAATGCACCTGCTCTACGAAGACCTGCCGCACCAGCGCGCCGCCATCGATGCCGTCTGCGATCTGTTTCGTGGACAGGAAATCTCGCGCGCGGAGTTCACCGTCACGTTGCCAACCGAGCAATTGGAGCTGACCGGCGTTCAACAGTCGGACCTGGGCATCGGCAACCGCGTCAGCAACACCGCCGATGACTACCTGCTGGCTAACCTACGCGATGTGCAGTTGCGCAACGGCATTCCGCAAGCGATGACGCTGGACCCTTCGCAAGGAGGGCATGGCCGCAACTTCGACGTAGAGATGGAAACCGGCACTGGCAAGACCTACGTCTACCTGAGCAGCATTTTCGAGCTGAATCAGCGGTTTGGCTTCACCAAGTTTGTGATTGTCGTCCCTTCTGTGGCAATCAAGGAGGGCGTCGCGGCCACGTTGCGGGATACGACCGAGCACTTCCGCCGCAAGTACAACCAGCTCGCCCGGTATTTTGTGTACGACTCCGCCCGGCTCAGTTCCATTCGTGACTTCGCCACCAGCAACAACATAGAAATCATGGTGGCGACCGTCCAGTCGCTCTATGGCGGGCGAACGATCTTCAACAATCCGCAGGAGAAGCTGGCTGGAGAAAAGCCGCTGGATGTCGTCGCGTCGACCAATCCGATTCTGATCGTGGACGAACCACAAAGTGTGGAGGGTACGGAAAAAAGCGGAAGTGCTGGACGGGAGGCGCTAAAGGCGCTTCGGCCGCTCTGCACGTTGCGTTATTCCGCGACTCATCTGCAGCACTACAACACGGTTTACAAGCTGGACGCCATTGACGCCTACGAGCATAAGCTTGTGAAGCAGATCGAGGTAGCCGCGCTAACCAGCGACAACGACCACAATCGGCCGTACATAAAGCTGCTCCGGGTCGAAGCGAAAAAGAACAAGCCTGTGCGCGCAGAATTGGAGCTGGATTGCGAGAGTCTCGAAGGCATTAAACGTAAGCCTCTTTGGGTATACGACGGCGACAAGCTGGAGCAGACCACAGGCCGCCTGCTGTATGCCGAACACATTGTGGGCACAATCCAGAAGAAGAGCCGTGATCTTGCTGGCAGCCTGGATTCGGTAGAACTTCGTGTGCCTGGCGATACCCGCTTCCTGACGCTTGAGGAACCCGTCTTCGGGGACACGGACGAGGGCTCACTGGCTGCCGCGATGATCCGGCGCACCATCAAAGAGCACCTCGACAAGGAAAAGCGACTCCGCCCCCGTGGCATTAAGGTGCTGAGTTTGTTCTTCATCAAGAAAGTTGAGGACTACCGCAAGCCGGATGGCTCGCCTGGTCCATTAGCCGCGATTTTCGAGCAGGAGTATGCCGAGCTTGCTCGCCGTCCCGAGTACAACACCCTCTTCGCAGAAGTAGATGTGACGACAACGGCGACCGAAGTCCACAACGGCTACTTTTCCATGGACAAGAAGCTGATCACCCCATTCGAGGGTGAAATCAAGCTGAAGGGCGCGAATCAGGACAGCCGCGATACAGAAACGTACAACCTGATCATGCGGGAAAAGACCCGCCTACTCGACTTGAAGACTCTCCTGAAGTTCATCTTCAGCCACTCTGCACTGCGTGAGGGTTGGGATAACCCTAATGTCTTCCAGATTTGCGCATTTCGCGAGATGAACCAGGAGCGCGAACGCCGCCAGACGATTGGGCGAGGCCTGCGCCTCTGCGTCAATCAGCTTGGCGAGCGCATCCGTGGCTTTGACGTAAACACCCTTACGGTTGTCGCGAACGAGACCTACCAGAGCTTCGCGGCCAGATTGCAGCATGACATCGAACAGGAAACCGGCATCCAGTTTGGAGTCGTAAGCCAGTTGCAGTTTGCCGCGATCCAGACCCAGGAAGACGGCAAGAATGCTGTTGCTCTAGGCGAAGACGCCTCGCGAGCCATCTGGCAGGCGCTCCGCGGCTCGGGTTACCTCGACAGCCAGGGCAAGGTGACCGAGGCTCTAAAGAAAGCCTTGGACGCAAAGACGTTGGAACTGCCAGCGGAGTTTGAGCTATACCGTAAACCCATTCAAGAGCTGCTGACGAAACTGGCAACCGGCCTGGTGGTACGCGATGCTGACGAGAAGCGGCCTGCGATCCGGCTTCGTGAAGCTGTACTCAATAGTGAGGAGTTTCGCCAGTTGTGGGACCGCATTCGTGCGAAGTCCACCTACCGCGTCCAATTTGATCCAGATCTATTGGTACAGAACTGTGTTCGGGCTATTCAGGAACTTGCAATCGCACCGCCAACCTTCAGAGTGCGTAAGGAGCGACTCGATATCACGCGCGGCGGAGTTGTGGGCACAGGAGGTACGGACTCCGTACCTGAGATCATGCAGTCTGAACACACTTCCCTGCCCGACCTCATCTCCGAACTTCAAGACAAGACTCAGCTTTTGCGGCGCACCATTGTCCGCATCCTTTCTGATTCAGGACGGCTGAACGATTTCCGTCGCAACCCGAACGAGTTCATTCGACTGGTTGCAAAAGCAGTGTCTCAAGCCAAGCGCCAAACATTGGTCGATGGTGTGCAGTATCACCGGCTCGCAGATCATGTTTACGCGCAGGAGCTCTTCCTGCATGATGAGCTCACCGGTTATCTGACCAATCTCGTGCCATCTGCCCGCTCGCTATATGAGCAAACCGTGTGCGATTCAGACGTCGAGAAGCGCTTTGTAAAGGAGTTGGAAGCCAACGAAGCCGTCAAGCTCTACGTGAAGCTTCCTGGTTGGTTCCTCGTACCAACGCCATTGGGAAACTACAACCCCGATTGGGCAGTGCTGCTTTCGCGGAACGGCGAAGAGCGCCTGTACTTTGTTCTTGAAACGAAGTCGAGTCTTGCAGGCTTTGATCTGCGCGTTAGAGAGAAAGGAACGATCGACTGCGGGCGCAAGCACTTCAAAGCCATTGCAACGGACATGAATCCAGCCCAATTTGAGTCGGTGCGAACCTTAGAGGACGTGTTTACCCACATCTACACAACCTGAGTGGCCTCTTCCAAGGTGCGGCGATGGCTGTCGGATTAGGTTGTGGCCCACTATGCCATAATGGCACTCAGAATGCGTACATGCGGTAATACGTACTCACGCATCCATGGAGATACGCATGCACGTTATTGTGGTGGCCAATCAAAAAGGCGGCGTCGGGAAAACGACCTTGTCCGGACATCTGGCAGTCGAGGCTGTTCGTGCGGAGAGCGGCAGTGTCGTCTTGATCGACACGGACCCACAAGGCTCACTGAGCCAGTGGTGGCACGAGCGTAAAGCAGAGACGCCGCACCTAGCCCAGATCGAGCCGGCCAAGCTCAAAGCGCAGCTTGCGACTCTTGAGGAGAACGGTATCGACATTGCCATCGTCGACACTCCGCCCGCTGTCACAGCTACCAACCGTCAGGTAATTGCCTTGGCTAGCCTTGTTCTCATACCTACGCGCCCCAGCCCACACGATTTGCGAGCCGTCGGCTCTACCATCGCTATGGCTGAAGAAGCGAAGAAGAAGATGATCTTCGTTATCAATGGGGCGGCACAGCGAGCGCGCATCACTGGTGAAGCGGCGATCTCTCTTTCTCAGCACGGAACAGTCGCCCCGGTAACGATCTTCCAACGCACTGACTTTGCAAGTTCAATGATCGACGGGAGAACAGTGCAGGAAATTGACGAGAAAAGCCGCTCTGCGGCTGAAATCGCTGAACTGTGGAAATACGTATATACGCACCTACTTAAATAATTAGTGCATGGCCGCTGCTACGCATGCACGTCGATACGTACTAGCGTATAAACGTAGTTACGCTAGAATGCTGAGAGGCACATATGGCAAACACTAAAACGGCCGCCCTTTCGGGACTTTTGGTTGCGAAGAAGGGGCCTGACGCTCCCAAACCAGAACACCCCGGTCTAGAAGAAGCGCAGACGCCAGCTGCAGCCCACACGATAGATCGCAAACACCGGGCCGGAACTTCTGAAAATGCGCAGGGCTCGTACTACAAGGCTTTAACCCTCAAAGTCGATAAAGACCGGTTCACCAAGCTAAAGAACCTCGGGGTTCAGCGCGATCTTCGGAGTCAGGCTCTCATGACCGAAGCTCTGGATCTACTTTTCACAAAGCACAATCTGTAATCTTGCCGCACACCTATATGGCCAAAAGAACTGGACCGGGACAAACAAGGCTGTTGGAAGAGCCCGCCCAAATCAAGTCGCGCGACCGCAAAGGCGAAGATACCGCCAGCAGGGGTCAACTCGCGCTGGCGATGGCGGAGCTGCGCGAGGCTCGTGAAGACCCCGACTACGGTAAGAACCTGATGCAAGTCGCTCAGGTGATGATCTCTTGCGGTTTGCCGTACCAGAAGACCGATGCAAGGGAAATTACCCGGCAGGCGCGTATGGGAAACGGCGATTCCGTTACCGTGACCTTCAAGGCGATGGTGCCCGGCATCGAGATGCCCTATGGTGCGGATCGAACCCTGTTCCATTGGATGACCCACCAAGCCATTCTGACCAAAGACCCCTTTATTCCTCTCTCCAGTGCAAGCCAATTCTTGAACGATATGGAGATGACGACCGGGGGACCCAACATCAAAAGGGTTCGCGAAGCCTTCGAACGGATTGCGGCCATGGCAATCGTCGTAGAACGGCGGCATGAAGGCTCCCTACAACGCGTAATCATGCCTCTCGTTCGCGCGACCAATCTGCCGGACGCCATACGGCCAGGCGAACAAATGCAACTCTTGGATGCGGCTGCAAAAGAGAAGAACCGTTTCGAGAGCAATTACGGCTTCCGTCTGGATGATGCCGTCTTTAAGGAGTTCACCAACTTCCATGTTCCTGTTCTGCGGAAGCTGCTCCAGGCAACACGGCAAAAGTCGCAAATGCAGGACTACATGATGTTTCTTGTGTATCGCTCGTACGGGGCGATGTCCACCAGCTGTATTCCATGGTCCAGCCTCCTAGAGCAGCTCTGGCACGAGGACAGCAACACGCGAAGAATCCGCACGCGCATGGCAGAGGCAATCGAAGCATTGCGTATTGCCTGGCCGGAGATCAACGCCGAAGCAACTGCCAAAGGGCTTACTGTCGGTCCTCCTCGTGGCGGAAAGCAGTTTCTTGCGCGTGGAGAAGAGCTGCGACGGCTTCCACGCTAGCAGCAAATCTACGTCGATACGTATTTACGTTCTCTAATTATTGTGTACCGGGAACTTCGCAGGTGTACCGGGAACTTCGCAGGTGTACCGGGAACTT
>CALMRM010000280.1:0-2492 GCA_937871605.1 uncultured Terriglobus sp.
CGCGGTGAAGACGCACTCGTCCGGCGCATACTTTGAGCCGAAGTCTGCGGCGTGGCGCTCCACGATGGCTTTGCGCACCTCTGGGATACCGGCGACGGCGGTGTAGCGTGTCTTGTTCTGCAACACAGCGTCGATCAGTGCCTGCTTGATGTGCTCCGGCGTGTTGAAGTGAGGCTCGCCCGCGCCAAAGTCGGCGAGGTCCACACCACTCTGCTTGAGCCGGAGGGACTCAGCGGTGATGGCCATGGTGGCCGACACTTCAATGCGGTTGATGCGGTCGGAAAACGTCGTCTTCGCCTGAGAAAGCGGCGGTGCGGCGGCTGCGCTCATGCGGTTGATTCTACCCTCTGCGTGTCAGTAACTTTCCCACGTGTGTCATCCCGCAGCGGAGCGGAGGGATCTGCATGTGTGCTCGCTCACCCGGGAGGGTTGTGTCAGGCCACAGATATTCAGGTGTTCGCGCCGCGCGCGAACGGATCAACGTCAGGCAGCACAGCCAACCTCTGCAACGACCGGACTCACATGCAGATCCCTCCGCTGCGCTGCGGGATGACAAACCGAGGGAGTGAGCAGAGAGTTCACGGCTTGTGGAAGTGCAGGTAGCCCCACTGCTCCGGCACGTGCATGTTGATGACACCCTGCGGCGACCACACCCAGTTGTCCTCCTTGGGCTGGCCTGCCTTCCATTCCACACGGCTAAAGTTGATGCGCCAGGTGGTGCCGTCCACCGGTATGGGCACGTGCTGGCGAGACTCGAACGCCGTGAGTGGATAGGCGATTTCCAGCGTCCAGCCGCGGTCCTTGTCGTCGCTCTTGTTCAGGGTGCCCTGCACCGCGACGGCGGTTTTCAGGCCCGCGATGTCCCAGCTGTTGTCGGCCTTGCCGCCCAGCCGGTACGGCTTGTCCAGGTAGAGGTCCCAACCCGTGTTCAGCGCGTTCATCTCGAACTCGTAGTAGTTCGGCGTGACTGGCAGCGGCTTGACGAACACTTCGAAATCGTCGTCGTGGAAGATGACGGAGTCGCGCTCCGTCAGTGTGCCGTGCACGTCAGGCTCTTCCAGTTCTGCGGCGATGTACAGGTACCGGTCATCCCACAGCATTTTGGCGCGCGTGCGGAAGCGCGGCTTCGGCAGTGCGCCGCCCTCGATGTCGATGAAGTCTGACGTCCACGGCGCAGCCTGCCATGCGGCATCGTCGAGCCTGCCGTCGATGCGAATGGGCGTCTCTGTGTACTTGCAGTCGTACAGAAGCGGCTGCGTTGCAGTCTGTGCGGTAAGGCTTGCGGCAAACAACATGCCTGTGCATAGGAGGCACGTCTTCATCGCGCGTCGCCCTTCTTCCTGGCCGCGGCGAACTCATCGCCCGGCACCCACTCCACGCGCTGCGGCTGCGCGGTTACCAGCCAGCCCAGGTCGAAACCGAAGCGCGCGATGCGGGCGTTGCCGCTGAAGTCCATGCTGTCGCTGTAAACATCGGCGGGCGTGTGGTATTTGTTCGCGCCAAAGTCCTTCTGCTGTGCACGCGCCCAGGCTTCGTCATGCCCAACGAACAGCGATCCTTCACCCACGGAGAACGCAGGAACACCTACGCGCGCCAGGCTAAAGTGGTCGGACCGGAAGTAGCCGCCGCCCGCGTCCACACCGCCCTTCTGGAAGGTGAGGCCGTCCTGCTTGGCCACAGCTTCCATTAGAGGGAGGACTGTGGTGCGCTCCGCGCCGGCGGCACGCACACTGCTCACATCGCCCAGCGGCAGCAGCTCGTCATAGTTCAGGTCCAGCGACAGGTCGCGCGCGGGCACCGGCAGATGCGTGCCCAGGTACTGCGAGCCAAGCAGCCCCTGCTCCTCTGCCGTGACCGCCGCGAAGATCACGGTGGAGGGCGGCTGTGCTTTCTTCATCGCAAAGGCGCGCGCCATTTCCATGACTATGGCGGTGCCGGTGCCGTTGTCTGCCGCGCCGTGAAAGACCGGGTCACCCTTGCGCGTGCGGTCGATGCCGAAGTGGTCGTAGTGTGCGGTGTACAGCACATCGCGGCCCGGCGTTGCGCCAGTCACCTTGCCCACCACGTTGGCCGAGTCGTACACGTGGATGTTGCTGACGATGTGCGCCTTCAACCGCACCGGCAGCTCGACGGCCTTGAAGCCGCGCTGGTCGCTGGCCGTGATGGCCTGGTCCGCCGTCATGTTCACGCTGGCCAGCAGCTTGTCCGCCACGTCATGCTGAATCCAGCTGGCCGCCGTTAGCCGCGCGTCCGGGTCGTTGCGCAGGTAGCTGTGTTCGCCCGACCACGAGTTCTGCACCACCTGCCACGGATAGCTGGCCAGATCGGTGCGATGCACGATGAGCACGCCCACCGCGCCGTGGCGCCCGGCCTCCTCGTACTTGTAGGTCCATCGGCCATAGTAGGTCATGCTTTTGCCGTTGAAGAACTTGGGGTCATCGCTGGCAGGCTCGTTGACGATAACCAGCGCCACCTTGCCCTTCCATTTCGGG
>CALMRM010000280.1:2502-2810 GCA_937871605.1 uncultured Terriglobus sp.
ACATGGAATCGTCCAGTTTGCTCGGGTCGTGCGGATCGGGGATCGCCGGGTCGCCGATGAGCATCAGGATCGTCTTGCCGCGCACGTCGACTTCCTTGTAGTCGTCCCAGCCATACTCCGGCGCGACGATGCCGTGGCCCACGAAGACGATTGGTGCATCCACGTCGGCTGCTTCTGTGTGCAGCTGGTTATTGATGACGTAGTCCGTGCCGAAGGAGAGGTCCATGGCCGGTCCGCTGCTTGGCACCAGCGCAAATTTGGTCGCGGCGGCATCCGTCTTCACGCCCACGAGCGGCACCTTCTGGAAG
>CALMRM010000281.1 GCA_937871605.1 uncultured Terriglobus sp.
ATGTCGGTCTTGCGCGAGAGCACGGGCAGCCCCACCGCGCGCACCTCCCGCACGGGCGACCCGGCCAGCGTCAGTACAACGTCCAGGTCGTGGATCATCAGGTCCAGCACCACGTCCACGTCCAGCGACCGCGGCGTAAACACGCTCAAGCGGTGAGCTTCAAAGAACATGGGCTGGTTACGCAGCGGCAGCACCGCCGTCACGGCCGGGTTGAAGCGCTCCAGGTGGCCCACCTGCACCACGCGGCCACCCTCCGCGGCGGCCGTCAGAATCTGATCGGCCTCGTCCAGCGTGGCAGCGAGTGGCTTTTCGATCAAAACGTCCACACCGGCCCGCAGCAGGGCGATTGCGGCTTGCGCGTGCGCCACCGTGGGCGTGCAGACGCTGGCCGCGTCCAGCCGCAGGTCCGCAGCCAGTAGCGCCTCCACCGACTCGAACACGGGAATGCCGTACTCACCCGCGACCGCATCGCGCGCCGCAGGACTGGGCTCCACACAGGCAATCAGTTCCACCGCTGCGCTGCCCAGCGTGCGGTACACGCGCAGGTGATTGCGCCCAAAGGCACCCGCACCCACCACGGCCACCCGCAGGGCGCGGTCCTGCCTGGTGCCTGCCACCTACTTGGTTCCGTCCTCGACAGCCTGGCGGCAGCGGCTGTACAGCTCCAGCAGCTGTGTCACCTGGTCCTCACCCTTGGTGGCGGATGCTGCCGCAAAGCCCGGTGTGCCGCCTCCGCCGCTCTTCACCACGTTGGTGGTGGACGCAATAAACTTCAGCAAATCCAGCGCAATATCCTCAGTGCGGCGCGCGGTGGAACCTGGTGTCGTGTCCATAGAAACCCTCTCCGGTATGGTATCGCGCTGCCGAGGGTCAGCCTGGACGGCCTCCCTGCCGCAGTCAAATGCCCGCTTCTACATGCGATTTTGCTGGACAGGCGCCCAGGAGTGGGTAGAATCAACCGAGGCCGGAAACGGAGCCCGCCCTTGCCACGGCAAGGCCGCTGGGTGCCGGACTGGACCGCAGCCGATCGCAGACCCGCTTGGGCGCACGGCTGATCGGGCGGTACGCCCGGGCACATCGTAAGCGCCGCCAAGAGCGCAACTCCAAGGAAAGAAGACAACGGAAGAACGGGAGAGTCTAGGGACGCGGTACGTGCCGAAGAACCTTGCCTGCCAGCTTTGGTGCGGGTGGTGGTTGCGGCGGATGTCCCTGGCACCAGTATGCGGCCTTGCGCGGGTGCGCAGACCAACTCTGCCGGAAGCCTGCGTCTATAGGTCTGTCTTTGTACAGCAACCACGCTGAACCCCGTTCGGAGTACCGCTTCGCCCTTCGTTTTCGACATACCGCCCCTGGCTTGCGCCGTGCGGTGTGCACAACCCTCCCCCAGCACTCCATCCGTGTCCGCGCAGCTCTTCGGCTGATCTCCCAACGCCCGCAGTTGCGGCTGTTAGCAGCTCTTGCCGTGGCTTCTGCTATGGCCGTCACCGCCATCGGCACGGTAGAAGGCTCCGGCTGGCTGCTGCGACAGGCAGAACTGCACACGTCCGTGGCACCGCTGGCCCCAGCGCCCGCGCCACCCGCACCCCCGAAGCTTGCGACCCAAACCCACCACCTGCTGCACAATCTGCACCCGCTGGCCGGGCTTGCCTCGTGGTACGGGGCCATGTGGAACGGCCGCACCACCGCGTCGGGTGAGATCTATGACGGCTCGCTGCTGACCGCCGCTCACCGCAGCCTGCCGTTGGGCACGCTGGTCCGCGTGACCAATCTCCACTCCATGCACTCTGTCATCGTCCGCATCAACGACCGGGGCGCCTTTGCTCCGGGCCGCATCATCGATCTTTCGTCCGCGGCGGCCCAGGAACTCGGCATGCTGGAGCAAGGGTTGGCACAGGTCAAGCTGGAAGTGCTGCGCAAGCAGTAGCCAAGCAGGAACGGACTGCAGATGCCAGGGGAACCACGTGTGCTGGGGCTTGATGTTGGGACGCGCCGGATCGGCATCGCCATCAGCGGTCCCCTTGGCATGCCCGCGCAACCCCTGCTGACGCTGGGCAACAGCCAGCCCCGGCACACCTTGAAGGATCTGGGACGGCTCATCCGCAAGCACGGCATCACGGCGATCGTCGCGGGCCATCCGGTGCACATGTCCGGCGCGCCGTCGCCGGAGGCCGCCAAGGTGCAGGCCTTTGCCGCCACCCTGCGCGAGACGTTTGCACTGCCCGTCCACCTGCAGGACGAGCGGCTATCCAGCGCCGCAGCCGAGGAGTTGATGGACCGCCTAGGACTGCCGCGCGGGCCGCAGCGCAAGGCACGGCTCGACCAGTACGCCGCTGTCGTCATCCTGCAGGACTGGCTGGATGCACAGGAGCGGAGGGCGGCGCTGGCTGGCATCGCACCCTAGCCGCCCAGACCGCTATACTAACGGATGTCGCGGGCCGCCCTCCCAGCTTCGCAAGCGCATCGCATCCTCCGAAACGGACTCAACACATGCTGGACATCACCAAAAAGCTGGAAGAACAGATTCGCGCGCTCGAATATGAGTTGACGAACGAATTGCCCGCCGAGATCAAACGCGCCGTCGCCCTGGGCGACCTGAGCGAAAACGCCGAGTACCACTCCGCCAAGCAGCGGCAGGAGTTTGTGAACGCGCACCTGGGCCAGCTCAAGCGCCGGATGGCTGAGTTGTCGCTGGTCAACCTGGCCAACATTCCTCATGACCGCGTCGGCTTCGGCTCCACTATTGTGGTATTCGATCAGGGCAAGGGCGAAGAGCTGACCTACAAGCTGGTCACCAGCGAGGAGAGTGACGTGACCAAGGGCCTGATCAGCACCACCAGCCCCATTGGCCGCGCCCTGGTGGGCAAAAAGGTGGGCGATGAAACCACAGTCGTCACGCCCAATGGGAAGCGCGCTCTGGAAATCCTCAAGGTAACGACAATCCACGACGAGGCGTAGCGCCGGCGACCAGACAAAAGCAAAACGCGAAGTTCGCCAAGGTTTCGCGAAGGACGCGATGTAATACCTTAGCGTCCTTCGCGTGCACTTCCTTGGCGCACTTCGCGTTCTGCTTGTTCTAAGAACTACTGGACGTTGCCAGCTTCCATGTGGCTTTCCAGGAAGTACAACTCTTCTTCCGCATCCACGATCAACTGGTTGAAAAAATCCGCCGAGGGCTTGTCGCCCAGGTCGTCGATCTTTGACGACACTTCACGCATCAGGCCGCAGTACTTGCCCAGCGAGTCGGCCAGCGCCGTCAGGTGTTCCGTGCCGTTGACCGCCTCAATATTGTAGGAGGGAATGCTGCTGGTTGCAGCGGACTGCCGTACCGTACCGTTGGCTACGCCACCCAGCTGTGTGATGCGCTCGGCAATCGGGTCAATTTGTTTGAAAATCACCTTAGCCACTGTGTCAAACACCAGGTGCAGCTGGTAGAAGTTCAGGCCCTTCACGTTCCAATGTGCAAATTTCGCCTGCGAGTAGGTGTCCAGCGACGCGGCGAGGGTCTTGTTCATCTCCTCGGCCACCTGCTTCTTCACGTCATCGGGCAGCGCAACGCGGTTCTTGTACATGCGGTGCGAAATCTTCGCGCCGTCTTTTACTTCAATCTCTTTCGCCATAATCCTCTATGCCTTTCCCAGTGTCAGATGCACGTTTCGGGCAAAGGAGTTCACCCCCATCGCGGCCATGCGCCATGGTGAGCCTGCGCCAAGTGCTGCCGCTCCCATGGCACCGCATAGAAGAAAATGCATCCGGCTGCACAAACAGCAACGGAAGGGCATCGCTGCCCTCCCGGTGTGCCGTGCCCGTCTTATTGCAGGGTGAGCGTTACGTCATCCAGCACAAACGACGTGGCGCGGCTGTTGTTTTCGCTCCCCGTAAACTTCAGCACCACCGTTTTGCCAATGTAACTGGCCAGGTTGAACGTGTGCTGCTGATACCCGGTTGCCGCGTTCAGGTTGCTAAAGCTCCCCAGCGTGCTCAGCAGCGTGCCGCCTGTGCTGTACACCTGCACGTTCAGCACGTCGTTTGCGGCAGTCTTGGTCGTCTCCGCCGTGTCGATGTGCAGGTAGAAGCTGAGCGTCGCCGTGGTTCTGCCGGCGGGCAACGTCACCGTCTGCGAGGCAGTATCGGTGTGCGTCTGTCCATAGCCGTCCAGCCAGGCAAAGTAGCTGCCCGCGTGGGCCGTCTCGCCAGAGCAGCCGCTATTGCTGCACAGCACGCCAGAGGTCAGCGTCCACGGTGCTGCGTTCGCGCCATTCTCAAACCCAGGATTGCTCACCACCTGCACCGGGGTGGTGCTGGCCGTGGTCACAGTCAGCGACACAGTGACTGTATGCGTGGTGCTGCCGGAGGTGCCGGTGACCGTGATGGGGTACGTCCCCGCCGCCGCGGTGCTGGCCGCCGTCAGCGTCAGGGTGCTGGTGGAGGTCGTGCTGGCCGGGCTAAAACTGGCGGTCACGCCTGTGGGCAGGCCGGTGGCTGTCAGCGCCACCGCGCTGGTGAAGCCGCCGGTCGGCGTCACCGTAACCGTGCTGGTGCCAGACGCACCCGCCGCCACCGACAGCGACGCAGGCGATGCTGACAGGCTATAGCCCGGCGTCGTGGTGCTTGCACCGGCCAGGTTGTTGATCAGCGCCGCGCCAATCGGGCTGCCCCACCCCGTCACCAGGTCGTACCCGCTGACGGCGTTAAAACCGTTGCCCGAACCGGCGCTGGGCTTGTTGTTACCGCTGGTGATGTCGTGGAACAGCGACGTGTAGCTCGAGCCCGTGCCCAGCGTGTACAGCTTGGGGTTGAAGAAGCCTACCGTGCTGGTACCGTTCGCTGCCGCCTGCTGGTTCGCCAGGGCAATCAGGCCCGCCCAGCGCGGCGTGGCATAGCTGGTGCCGCCATAGCCCGAGGAGAACTTCCCGTTGATGACGGTGGTGTTGTCGAAGTTGGCCTCCGCCGCCACATCCGGCGCGTTGCGCAGCGTGGTGGACCCGCCGTTCGACGAGTTGATGACGCCGCTCGCCTGCTGGTACGTGGGGATGGCCGTGCCGCTCACATACCCGCCGCCGCTATCCGGCCAACCCGTCTCACCCGTCCACGCACCACCCGCCGAGGCAGTGGTCAGATCCGTGCCGCCCACCTGCGTAATGTTCGCGCTCACCGACGGCGGCGCATAGGTCGAGCTGTTGAACTGGCCGGAGTCACCTGTCGCGTTCAGATAGGTAATGCCCTGCGCCTGAAACTGCTTAAAGATCGGCTCAGACGCGGAGCCAAAGTCGCCGCCACCCCACGAGCTGCTGATGACCTTGGCCGTGTTATCCGTCGCCATCTGGTTCAACACGTCGGTAGAGCTGGCGCCCTCGTAAAACAGCACCTGCGTCAGCCCCGGCGCCATGCCGATCACATTCACAATGTCCAGGATCTGTTCGCCGTCGTCGCAGGTGTTGGGATCTTCCTGGCCGCTGCTGGTAAAGCCAAAGCACGCGCCGCTGTACCCCTTCACCAGCACGTTCTTCACGGGCACGCTGTAACTCTTGCCGATGTTCGTGTAGTAGGTCTGGATGTCAGCCGTGATGTAGCCGTCATACGAAAAGATGGCGACCGTCTGGCCGGTGCCGGTCAGCGAGCCGCTGCCGTAGTAGGCGGCGCGCATGTCGCTGGGCGTGTACGTATTGCCCGGGCCAGAGCCGGAGATGTGGGCAATCGCATTATCTGACTGCGTCGTATTGCGCGCGTCCACAGTGGTCGAGCCCTTGTGATAGTGCGCAATCTTGGGCGTGGCGTTGTCCAGGCCACCGATGCTCAGCAGTGGCACCGGCGAGTCCACCACCGGCTCGCGGTCCGGCGCGTAAAACACCCGTCCGTTCGTCCTGCCCGCAGCCGTGTCCTGAAAGTTGTGAATCTGCACGCCAAAGGCGCGGTTCACGGTACCCACGGAGCCTTCCACGTCAATGAGGCGGCGGTTGGCCGTGGTGCCCGTAACAGTGAGCCCCTTCGCCCGAGCCCACGCCACCACCGCATCGTAGTCCGCCTCTGTGGGGGCAAACTGCGCCGCAAACTCGTCCGGCGAAAGATAGTGCCGATACTGCGGGCTGGCCGGGTCGTTGATCTTCGCCAGCAGCGCATCCAGCGCAGCTTCATTGCGCAGCGGCAGGCTCAGGACCAGCTGCAGCACCTGGCCGGTCGCCGCAGGCTGCAGCGCGGCGGCATGCCCATTGCGCACCGGCTCTGCCAGGCTGCCGCTAAGGGTGCTTTGCGCGTGGACAGCTGGAACCGCAAGCGTGGCGGCAAGGGCAAGAAGAGAGGAATGACGAATGCGCGACATGCTGGCTCCAAACAAGGGTGGAATCGCTTCAACGACGGACCGCCGATGGCATACCGCATCGACTGGTACGGGTGGCAGGCAGGAGAAGTGGAAGTGCAGCTGTGCAGGAGGACCGCGGTGCACCAGGCCTTGAACCGCGCCCAGTGCTACAGGCCGCTAGTCTAGCGCAGCTCCCTTGCAGCAGCATGCGCAATCTTAGTCCTCCCGTGAAAAGTTCTTGCCTTCCTTCCCAAACGGGTTCAGCGCCGCCAGCTTGCAGCGGCCACGGTCAGGCAGGTAGGGCAGTATCATCGTCCTGTCCATGCCCCTCTCCGTTTCTGAATTTGTGCAGCGCTGGAAGATTGCCTCGCTGAAAGAAAGTGCCGCCGCCCAGTCACACTTCATCGACCTGTGCGACATGCTTGGCAAGCCTCACCCCGCAGCGGTGGACCAGGTGGGCGACCGCTACACCTTTGAGAAGCACGTCACCAAGCTCAAGGCAGGCGACAAGGGCTTTGCCGACGTCTGGCTGCGCGACCATTTCGCCTGGGAGTACAAGGGCAAACACAAAGACCTGCACAAGGCCTACCTGCAACTGGCCGACTACCGCGAAGACCTCGGCAACCCGCCGCTGCTCGTGGTCTGCGACCTGAATCGCTTTCAGGTCCACACCAATTTCACGAGCACGGCAAAGCGAATCTACTCGTTCGACCTCGACGACCTCGGGCGCAACGTGGTTACGGCCACCTGCCCCATCCCGCCGCTCGACGTACTGCGTGCGCTGTTCGACGACTACAACGTCCTGCGGCCAGAGCGCACCGCCGCCCGGGTCACCGAAGACGCCGCCAAAAAGTTCCTGCGCATCGCCGAGCGGCTTGAATTGGAGCCCCGCGCAGAGAAGCCCACCAAGGCACAGATCGCGCACTTTCTCATGCGCATCGTCTTCTGCCTCTTCGCCGACAGCATCGGACTGCTGCCGAAGCACGTCTTCCGCGACATGGTCACGGCACACCGCACCCGCCCCAAAAAGTTCCGCTTGAAGCTGACGGACCTGTTTGCCGCCATGAGCAGCGACGATGCCGAGGAGCGTTACTTCGGCGAGCACGACATCAAGCACTTCAACGGTGGCCTGTTCAATGACAGCACCACCATCGAGCTGAACGAGGGCGACATGGGCATCCTCTACGATGCCGCCAGCAATCTCGATTGGTCGCACATCGAACCGGCCATCTTCGGCACCCTATTTGAGCGTTCGCTCGACGCAGACAAGCGCTCGCTCATTGGCGCGCACTACACCGGCAGTGCCGATATCCTGCTGCTGATTGAGCCGGTGGTCATGCAGCCGTTACGCCGCCGCTGGGCTGACACCAAGTCAGAAATCACCCAAACCCTCAACCCCGTCATCCTGAGGAGCGAAGCGACGAAGGATCCCGCCGAAGCCACAACAGGCAACGACGCCTCCACCTTTCCCGCAACGGACCAGCCCAGGCCAGGCAAGCGCGGCCTGTCGTTTCTAGACGAGACCAAGGCCCGCGCCCGCGCCGAAGAACTCATGAGCACCTGGCTCGACGAACTCACCGCAGTCACCGTGCTCGACCCCGCCTGCGGCTCCGGCAACTTCCTCTACATCGCCATCCAGCAACTGCTGGACCTGTGGAAAGAAGCAAAGGACTTTGCGCTGCAGCAGGGCCTGGCCGTGGTGCGCCCCGGCAAGGTCAGCCCCCGCCAACTCTTCGGCATTGAGACGGACTTCTACGCCCACGAACTCAGCAGCATGGTCGTCTGGATCGGCTACCTGCAATGGATGCACCAGCACGGCGAACCCATCGTGGACGAACCCATCCTCGAAAAACTCACCAACATCGAACGCGGCGACGCCATCCTCCGCTACGACGCCGAAGGCAAATCGTACGAACCCGAGTGGCCGAAAGCGGATTACATCGTGGGCAATCCACCATTCCTTGGTGGAAATAAGTTGAGACAAGAATTAGGAGATTCGTATGTGGAGAGCTTATTTTCTGTCTACCGCAATAGAGTCGCTCCATTCGCAGACATTGTTTGCTACTGGTTCGAGAAAAGCCGGCTTGCTGCCCTAGACACAACCGTGAGTGCAGGGCTTCTCGCAACACAATCAATAAGGGGTGGCGTAAACAGGAAGGTGTTGCAACACATCCTTGATGATGGACTGCAAATTTTCTTCGCTGTTTCTGAACGCCAGTGGCCACTTGACGGAGCAGTAGTTCGAATCTCAATGGTTGCGTTTACGAAGACCGAAGTTGCAATCGCGACCCTTGATGAAGTGGCAGTGTCTGCCATTCACGCCGACCTAACAGCCGGGGTAAACACTACTAGAACAGAAGTGCTGTCTCAGAACAGTGGCCTCTGCTTTATGGGAATGTCTCCCAAAGGTCCATTTGATGTAGATCAGGTAACTGCAAAGAAGATGCTGTCTGCGCCATTAAATGTGAACGGCAGACCGAATCGAGATGTGATTAAACCGGTGATAAGTGCCATAGACCTCACTGGTTCGCATCGGAACAGGTGGACGATTGACTTCGGAGTGTCTTCTTCAAGACAGGAAGCAGCACAATACGAGATGCCTTTTCAGTATCTGGTTACTCACGTCAAACCGGTACGCGAGAAAAATGCACGCAAGGCATACCGAGATTATTGGTGGAGGTTTGCGGAGCCACGTCCTGGGTTGCGGCGTCACGCGGCAGGTAAGACTCGCCTCATAGTGACGCCTGCCGTTTCCAAACACCGTGTTTTTACATGGGTGTTTCCGGAGATAGTACTTAGTCAGGGCACTCTTGTGATCACCCGCGATGACGACTATTTTCTCGGTGTTCTCCAATCGCGTTCCCACAAAATCTGGGCCCTCAGACAAGGCACTCAACTTGAGGGTCGTCCACGCTATACGCCGAACACCACCTTCGACACCTTCCCGTTCCCATGGCCGCCCGGCCACGAGCCGCAGGACGACCCGCGCGTGCAGAGCATTGCCGCCGCCGCAAAGACTCTGGTGGAACTGCGCGACCGCTGGCTGAACCCGCCGGACACCCCGGAGGCGGAACTGAAGAAGCGCACCCTGACCAACCTGTACAACAAGCCGCCGCAGTGGCTACTGGACGCGCACCGCACGCTGGACGAAGCCGTCTTCGCCGCCTACGGGTGGCCAGCTGACCTCTCCGATCAGCAACTGCTCGAAAGGCTGCTGGCCCTGAACCACCAACGCGCCGCCGCGCAGGGAGCTGTCAAACAGTAGGGCGAGCTAGGGCCGCTGTCCACGGCACTGCGGAGAGGGTCGGCGCACAGGTACACTGACGTAGGCTTGCGGGTGGCCGCAATACCCTTTGGCACGGCACGACGGATGAGCACGCGATTTACCTGGACAAGCGCCTTTGGCAAGGGCAGTGGATGGCTGCTGCACCGCATTGTGCGGGGGCTGGCCCTGTCGCGCATTTCACCCAATACGCTCACGTTTGTTGGTCTGGTCATCAATATTGCCGCGGCCTTCTTTTTTGGCTATGCGCGCGGCAGCAACGCCCACCGCATGTTTCTGTACGCCGGCCTCATCCTGATTGGCGCGGGCCTGTTCGACATGGTGGACGGCCGGGTGGCGCGGGCCACCAACCAGGTGTCGGTGTTTGGCGCGTTCTTTGACTCGGTGATCGACCGCTACAGCGACGTGGCTATCTTCTTTGGCCTGCTGGTCTTCTATGCGCGCGGCAACCGGTTTGTGTACGTGGTGCTGGTCGCCTTTGCCATGACCGCGTCGCTCATGGTGAGCTACACCCGGGCGCGGGCCGAGGCGCTGATCGGTACTTGCAAGGTCGGCTTCATGGAGCGGCCCGAGCGCATCGTGCTGGTCATCCTGGGTGCGCTGTTCGACACCTGGGGGGTCATGGCTCCGGCGCTGTGGGTGCTGGCATTTTTGAGCACGGTCACGGTCATCCACCGCATTCGCTACACCTATGTGCAAACAGAGCGGCAAAAGCTGCGCGCAGCGGTGTAAGTCACGCGTTTGAACGTACAAAAACGCACGTTGAACGCCCTCACTTGCTGCATTCTGCACTCCCAAATGCATCGATGGGCACGCTCACGTGCGTGTTTTTGCAGCTTCAACAGGCGCTTAGCGCACAGCGCACCGCTCTGGCGAATTTCGGACCCCGGAACGGGCGTTCTAATGCTCCTGCCGGGTGAGTTTTACCGGCAGATCCAACTCGCCCCGGTCCAGGGTGCCCTCCAGCATGGCGGCTGACCGGAATCCACTCGCCTTTGCCCCGGCGGCATCCTCAAAGTGCAGGTGCAGGATGTTGCCGTCTTCATCCTGCAAGACCAGCGTGGTGCCGAAGCGGCGACTGTCCACAAAGCGAATCTCTCCTGCCTGGCTGCGGTAGCTGTAGCGGCCGTCGCGCAGGGTGTCGTCCGCCACCTCCAGCTGAAGTGTCACCTGCTGCTGGCCGATAGTACCTGCATACCGCAGCGTTGCGGGTGCCTGTGCAGCCGCAAGCATTCCCGAGAACAGGACAGCAAGGGCAACGAAGCGAAGGCGGGGAGGCATGTTGCGGAGAGCCTACCAGAACCGGCCTACCCGGGTCTGTTTTCCTACTCAGGACCTGCTGGTTAGGCCGGTAGGTAATGTATCCTTCCCCACTTAGTAAATCCGTGGTAACCATGTAGCAGTTACGCGTCCTATGGCACATTCCAAAAGGGAACGCGGCAGAGATTTTGTTTGGAGAACACCGCATTTCTCCCGCAATTTCAGCGAATATCAGACCTAAGGACTTACCGCTCTTCAGGATTTGTCTATGATGATGGAATTGCTGGAAACCTTTTCTTCTCCCCTGTCTGTAAAGCACACCTACGAGGATGACGTCCGCGACGAGCTCTGCCTGCAGTTGGCAGAGAGCGTCAGCGATCTGGGCGCCTGCGAGTTCTCACGCGAGACCGTCGCAGACGACACCCGATGGCTGGTCATCGTCAAGCGGCTGTGATTAAGTAGTCGTGCTGCCTTGGTTCACGAAGCCCAACCGTGGCGGTGAGCTGCACCTCCTGCTCCAGCGATAGACTGGAGTCTCTGGAGGTGTGGCCCATGCCGCAGTCCCTTGCTGAACTTCAGCAGCGTTTCGCCGTACGCGACCACGTCTCGTTCCACGAGGACGAGCCGGGCATGCTGCAGATGCGCGTGGTGGCGCACCTGTCCGAGGCTACGGTGTACCTGCAGGGCGCGCACCTGACGCGCTGGACACCGGCGCGCGGCAACCCAGTGCTGTACCTCTCACCCAAATCGGCGCTGGCACCGGGCAAGCCCATCCGCGGCGGCATGCCGGTGCTGTTTCCCTGGTTTGGCCCACGCTGGAATGCAGCGGAGTTCGACGCGGCACACGGCACCACCAGTCCCATGCACGGCTTTGCCCGCACGGAGGTGTGGACCGTGGACCGCGTCCACCTGAATCCTGACGGCGAGATCCACGTGACGCTCTCGCTTGACCCCAGCGAGCAGGCGCGCAGCCTGGGCTACGGCGACTTTCACGCAGTGGTGGACTTTCGTTTTGGGGCGGAGCTGCAGCAGGCACTGACTGTGACGAACCGCGGCACGGAACCCATGGTGTTTGAGGAAGGGCTGCACAGCTACTACGCCGTGAGCGACGTGCCCGCGGCGCGGCTGCTGGGCCTACGCGGCAGCACCTACCTGGACAAGCGCGACAACATGGTGCGCAAGGTGCAACGGGAAACCGAGTTTGCCTGGACGCGCGACGTGGACCAGGTGCACGTGCACACGGCAGAGCCGCTGGTCCTGCGCGACCCGGTGGGCAAACGCTCCATCCACATCACCAAGGAAGGCTCGCAGACCACCGTCATCTGGAATCCGTGGAGTGTGCTGACCCCGGCCTTCACCGACCTCCAGGAGGACAGTTGGCAGCACTTTGTCTGCGTGGAAACGGTGAACGCCCTGGATGACCGCATCACTCTGGCCCCAGGCGCGAGCCATGGCATGGCCGTGACGGTGCGCGTGGAGGCCGACCATGCCTGAATCTGCGCAACAGCACGCGGCCAAGCTGGCTGCGGCACACGCCGCCCTGCGCTTTGTGGAGCCGGGCATGGTGGTGGGCCTGGGCTCCGGCACCACGGCGACGCTCTTCATCCAGCTGCTGGGCGAGCGCGTGCAGCAGGGATTGCAGATTCAGGGCATCGCCTCGTCTGACAGCAGTGAGCAGCTGGGCCGCTCGCTGGGGATCCCGATCACGAGCTTCGACCAGCACCGCAGCATTGACGTGGCCATCGATGGCGCGGACGAGGTCGCACCCGGCCTGGCCCTGATCAAGGGTGGCGGCGGCAAGCTCCTTCGCGAGAAGATCGTTGCGAGCGCGTCGAAGCGCTTTATCATCGTGGCCGACGACACCAAGCTGGTGCCGCAGCTGGGCCGCTTTCCTTTACCAGTGGAGGTCATCCGCATGGCCGTGCCGCTGGTGACGGAGCGGCTGGTGACGCTTGGCCTCAAGCCGGTCATCCGGCAGGCAAAGGACGGCAGCGGGCCGTACCTCACCGACGAGGGCAACATCCTGCTGGACTGCCACTCTGACGGCATTGCCGACGCGGCGAAGACTGCCGCGGACATCCGAGCGATCGTGGGCGTAGTAGAGCACGGGCTGTTCCTCAACATGGCGGAACGCGTGCTGCTGGCGGGCGCGGACGGCGTGCGTGAGCTCACGGCGGGCGAGCGCTGGTGAGCACCGGTGCCTTTAGGACCACTCACCCCGATGGGTGCCCCATATCTCGCGTGCGAGATGTGAGGTTCCCGGACACTCGGCACTCCAGATCCCACATCTCTTCGAGATATGGGGCACCCAGCCCGTGTTTGTACCCGCATGCTGTGCTCTGCAAACAGCCTTACAAGAGCGAAAGAAACACAATGAGCGATACCTCTGGCACGCGACTGCAACCGCATCAGCCGCTGATTCTTGCCTCTGCCTCGCCGCGGCGGCGTGAGCTGCTCGCGCAGATTGGGTTGCAATTCACTGTGGTGACTGCCGACATCGACGAGACGCCGCTGCCCGGTGAGGTACACACCGCCTACACGCTGCGGCTGGCTGAGGCAAAGGCGCGTGCTGTACTCGCACTGCACCCGGACGCTACCGTAATAGGCGCGGACACCACCGTTGCCGTTGATGCAGACCTGCTAGGCAAGCCGCGGGACAGCGCCGACGCGGCGCGCATGCTGCGCCTGCTGAGCGGTCGTGCGCACCAGGTGACCACTGCCGTTGCCGTGCTCTCACACACGCAGACGCTGACCGCCGTTGAAACTACGGGCGTCTTCTTTAGCGCGATGCGCGACGACGAGATTGCCGCCTACGTGGCCACGAGCGAACCCATGGACAAGGCCGGTGCCTACGCCATCCAGGGCCG
>CALMRM010000282.1:0-8871 GCA_937871605.1 uncultured Terriglobus sp.
CGCTGCGCCTGCCCACCCTGGCCGCGTGGAACGCCAGCCTGCAGCATAGCCTGACACCGACGCTGTCTATGACCATCGCCTACGTGGGCAACAAGGGTACCCACACCTTTGGCGACAGCTCAGGCAACACGACAAACCCGAACGAAGCTGGCATCTCGCTGCCCGCTGCGTACAGCGTTACCGGCCAGACCCTGCACTACGATCCCACCGTCGCTGGCACAGTCACGGCGGGTGGCTATGCAGGTGTTGCCGCCAACGGTGGCACTGCCAACCAGACCCTGCTGCAGCGCTACTACGGCGGCAAGCTGGCAGCCTGCTCTGACCCGAACTACGCGGCTGCTGGCGGCGTGCTGGCCCCGAACGGCGGTTGCGGCTGGACCAACGGCATCACTTACTTCGGTGACGACCTGGACAGGCTCTACAACGCCCTGCAGGGCACGCTGACCAAGACCTTCGCGCACGGCTACACCCTGAACGCGAACTACGCCTGGCAGCAGGCCATCAGCGAAGCCACAAACTACTCCACCTGGAGCCGTCGCGCAGTACGTGGCAACGACAGCGCACTGCGCCGCCAGCAGATTATCGTCTACGGCCTGTTCCAACTGCCTTTTGGCCGCAACAAGGCCATCCTCGGCAACGCAAAGGGGTTCGTGAACCAGCTGGTGAGCGGGTTTGAAATTAACCCGGTCGTCAACTACTCTAGCGGCCTTCCCTTCACCATTACCTCCAACCAGTCCGGCACCTGGGTCCCTGGCAGCGCGCCTGGCTATGTCAACGGCAACGGTAGCCATTTCTACAAGCAGGTGTCTGGCACGCCCAACGGCAATCTGACCTGGTACCCGGCAGCCTCGCTCGCGAACAACCCTTACGGCTTTACCGCACCTGCACTCGACACGGTCGGCAACGAGGGTCGCAACCAACTCTTTGGGCCGCACTTCTTCAACACGGACCTTTCCATCCAGAAGAACTTTCCCATCAGGGAATCCATGGCCTTCCAGTTGCGTGCGGACGGCCTCAACGCCTTCAATCACATCAACTGGGGCACGCCGAACGGCACCCTGGAGACCGGTGGTGCCATCACCAACGGCCCCTTCCCGTCTGGCATCGGTGGCACAACCAACCCGCGCCAGATGGTGTTCTCAGGCCGGTTCAACTTCTAATCGCAGCCCTGTATAACTCGGGGAGGGCTTCGGCCCTCCCCATTCTTGTGAGGAGACGCTATGGGCGGGTCGAACAGGTGGGTGCGCTGTTTCATGCTCGCGTTTGCTGCCTGCCCGCTGCCGCATGCCTGTGCGCAGGATGTTCCTCTTCCGCCCCAGCCAGGTGTCGCAGCGTCTGCAGCAGCCCCGGACCGCGCCCGCGGCCAGGCGTTCTACGACGCCAATCAGCTACCGGAGGCGGAGCGCGCCTTTGCAGCCGCCATGCAGGCCGACCCGCACGACGAGGAGGCTGTGCAGATGCGCGGTCTCACCCTCTTTCGCATGGGCCGCCCCGCCGATGCCATCCCGCTGCTGGAGCAGGCACATGGCGCTGCTGTCCAGCGAAAAGCGGACCCAAGCTATGTGCTGGCGCTGTGCTACACCGACACTCGCCGCTATGACGATGCGCGCCGCGCCTTTGCCGCACAGTACGGCCTCCCGCCCGACTCTGCCGGTGCCTATCTACTGGCTGGGCGCATGCTGTTGCGGCGCGAGTACCTCCCGGTAGCGGAGCGCTTTGCCCGGCAGGCGGTGCTGTTGGACCCGCACCTGCCGCTTGCCCACGAACTATTAGGCGAAATCCAACTCGCAGGGAATCAGCTGGATGAAGCCGCGGCAAGCTTTCGCCTAGAGATCCTGGCGAACCCGGCAGATGCAGCGTCGTACGAGCGGCTGGGTGACCTGCTGGGCCGACAGGGTAAATTTGCCGAGTCACGCGTCACTCTGCAGCGTGCCGTACTGCTGGAACCCAACAGCACCGGCCCGTATATCCTGCTGGGCCGCACCACGCTGCGTGAAGGCGACGCGGTCGCGGCGCTGACCTACCTGCAGCGTGCGGAGCGCATGGACCCTGCAAATGCCATGACGCACAACCTGCTGGCGCAGGCCTATCGCACCCTGAACCGGCCGGACGAGGCGACCCACGAGTTGCATACAGTGGAAACGCTGCACGCCGCCGACGCGCCCAAGCTCACCCCCGTGCAGTAGTGCATTTGCGCGACCACTCCGGCAGGCTCACACGCGCAGAAAGATGCGTTGCCGGTACAACGGCAGCACCAGCAGCCACGTGAGCAGCACAAACGTGAGCCCAAACAGCAACGCCGCCACGCCGTGCGCGGGCAGCGCGGTGTGCAGCGCTGCATAAAAACTGCGCAGGAGGTTGCCGCCTCTGGTGCGGATCAACTCCAGTGCGCCGGGCAGCAGCTCCGAAATCATGTAAGCGGCAATGGAGTTGGTGCCAAACACCAGCAACGGAGCCCACACGGTGGGCCGCTCCGGCCGGTCCGCGCGCGTCACGCCATGACGGCCAACCCGCAGCACATCCACTAGCCAGATCGACAGTGCCAGCAGCAGCAGGCTGAGCCCGCCCGCAAACAGCGCAAACGAACTCGTCCAAAGTTTCTTATTGATGGGGAAGTAGGGGTTCCACAGCAGTCCCGCTGCCGCCAGCACAATCCCTGCGACGGCGGCTCCCAGCGCCTTGCGTTGCGGTGTGTGCGTGGTCCGCAGCCATTGCCCGGTCAGCACGCCAAACAAGGTGGTGGCAATCGCAGGCAGGGTCGACAAGAGGCCTTCCGGGTCCCGCACGCGCTGGTACAGGTGCTGCGATGCAAACAGTGCGCGGTCCAGCCACGCGGTCAGGTTGCCGTCCGGGTGGTTGATCACGACGTCGTGTGTGGGCACGCCAAATCCCGGTACGGGCACAAACCGCATCAGCGCCCAGTATCCCAGCAGGCACGCCACGGCCACGGCGGCTTTGCCCCTCCATCCTGGCAGCAGCAGGCACAGCGCGCCCGCAACGAAGTAGCAAAGCCCGATACGTGGCAGCACGCCATAGAACCGGATGCTGCCGAGGTGCTGGAACGGAAACGTATTGACCACCCAGCCGAACAGGATCAACACCACCGAGCGCCGCAGCATGTGCAGCAGAAGGGTGCCGCGTGCCACGCCGCGTGCAAGCCGCGATGCCGTGGACAGCACCAGCGACACACCGACCAGGAGCAGAAACGTGGGGAATACCAGATCCGTGGGCGTAAAGCCGTTCCACTCTGCGTGGTTGAGCGGGTGAAAGGCGTCCGGCCCGGGCTGGTTGTTCACCAGGATCATGAAGGCGATGGTCAGCCCGCGCAGCACGTCCAGCGACAGCAGACGTTCCGGGCGTACGGCGGTTCCGCCCGCCCGCGGTGGTGCCAGCACGTCTGAATCGATGGAGCGCGCCACCTCCGGATCGGCGGCTGTCACAGCAGGGGGTCTGCTCATGGCAGCAAGCATACTGCACCGCAGCAGGGCAGCACACGCCTGTTATACTCAACCTCGGTACGGCGGCTATAGTTCAGGGGTTAGAACGCGGGTCTGTGGCACCCGATGTCGAGGGTTCAAATCCCTCTAGCCGCCCCAACCACTCCTCCAAAACACCACATCTATGCCATGCTGCTGGTATGCCCCCGCAGCGCAAACCCATGCTTTTTGCCGGCACATCCGGCTGGGCCTATGCAAGCTGGAAGCCGGGCTTCTACCCGCACAAGTGGCCCGCCAGGCGCTTTCTGGAGCACTACAGCGGCAGGCTGAACTCCGTTGAGGTGAACTACACCTTTCGCACACTGCCCACCTCAGCGCAGGTGGCGGACTGGTTGGCAGCCGTGCCGCCAGGGTTCCGCTTCTCCTTCAAGGCGCCGGAAGGGATTACGCACCGCAAGCGGCTACGCGAGTGTGGCGAGGCTGTTACCAAGTTTCTGCAGTCACTGGAGCCGGTGCGCAGCGCTGGAGCGTTAGGCTGCGTGCTGTTCCAGTTGCCGCCCAACTTTAAGGCAGACCACGCGCGGCTCGCAGCCTTTCTGGCCTTGCCGGAACTGCAGCCGGCGCAGCGTGTCGCGTTTGAGTTTCGGCACGAAAGCTGGTTCTGCCGCGACACGTGGGCACTGTTGCGGGCGCACAACGCTGCGGTCTGCATTGCAGAGAACGAGTCGCTGACCACGCCTGAGATGCACACGGCCAGGCACTTTGCCTGCTACCGTCTGCGTATGCCGGGCGGCTACGACGCCCCTACGGTCGCTGCGCACGCCGCAAAGTTCCGGCACCTGAGCGCGCGGCGCGAGGTCTTTGTCTACTACAAGCACGAGGACGAACCGCACGGTCCGCTGGCTGCGGAGGCAATGCTGGAGCGTGCTGCCGTCGCAGTCCTGGCCGGCAGCAAGAAGGGCGTCGTACCAGCCACCGAAGCGACTTAGAAGTTTCCCCGAAAGCCGATGCTGCGCAGCTGCGAGCGGCTCAACGTCACGCCGACGCCCTCCTGCGGAAAGCTGCTCCAGTGGCCTGCCCCGGCACTGTCCAGCGCACGCAACGCCGCGCTCTCTGTCCCAAAGCGCAACGGGCGCAGGTTGTGAAGGGCATGGTCCTGCCCCAGCAAGTTGCCGGTTGGCTCCGCGTGTAAGAACAACGCACTGCCAAGGCGGCGAAGTTGCAACTGAAAGAAGTGAGCATCCATCAGCCCAACGCTAGCACTTGTCCTGACGGGAAACGCCCAGCGTCTCTACCGGCAGTGTTGGCGGTTGCCGTTGAATACGAGTGGCGGGGAGCGCTGGCAAGCGTTGCCAGGTAAGTCCGGGGGAGCACAACGCGTTTAGCACAAAGTTACCGCGACGGAGGAGTGCCGGTCGCCAGCGACACAGCAGACGTGCCAGGCCAATCGACAGCCCGGTCACCCATCCTGTCCGCCGCACCAGCAGATCCGCAACGTCGGTGCGGCGAAAGCTGTGCCCCATGCTGTGCGATGTGCCGCCATGGAAGTGCAGCGTACGCGTGCCATGCCGCACCGCGTCTTCGAAGAGGTACGTACGCAGCACACCGCCCAGCGACACATTCTGGAATCCACGCTGGTTACACTGCCACTCGACCCACGCTGCCGTGCCCTGCCGCCAGCCACCCAGGAGGCTGATCCACCGGCCCTGCCAGCGCAGGCCCAGCACAAAGCCTTCGGGAGCCCGGCTCAGGCAGCGCACCTGATGGTTGAACTCGCCCTGGTCGATGGTGTCAAGCGCTCCCTGGTTCAACGCTGCGAGTTCCAGATCGCTGGCCTCGGCAATCGCGGTGGTAGCGTCGAGACATTCAGCGTTTGGATACAGACGTTCAAAGCGCCGTCTGTCCGCACGCAGGTGTACGCGGGTCCGCTTGCCCAGGCTCTGCAGTGTGGCTTCAGCAGAGTTGTGCATGTCAAGTGTGTCCTGCACCTGCCGCGCATGGACTGCATAGCGGAAGCGGTCTCGTGGTGAGGTGCCCTGCAGCACGTCCCAGTCCGCTGCGCGTACACGTTGCGTCACAAGCACCAGGCGGGCTCCTTGTTCCAGCAGCAAGCGCCCGGCACGCTGGCACAGGGCTGCCTGCAGCGGTGCCGGGGCCACCACCGTGCGCACACCAAAGGAATCGGCGGTGGCAAACACACCGGTGCCTACGCCGAAGATGCAGTACTCCAGCAGGAGCACCGCACCGACGAGTTGAGAGGATGCGCCCTCAACGGGCGCACTGTGCGCACAGATCAGGTTGGGTTGTTTGCGCCGGGCAAACCGGGACCCCAAGAGCATCTGTAACCCGTGCATGGTGCCGGGCTGCTCGCAGTCTGCTGCCAGTTGCTCCAGGGCTGCCGTGTGCCGGAGCACAGCCTCCAACCCGCGCCATCGAGTGAGCCGTAGCCCAACCGCATTGTTGCCTTGTGAGGGGCTACACGTCACACCGTGTGTGATGCAGAGGCCCGTGCAAGGCCTCCACGGTGTCGCCTACAGCCGCAGCCCGGCTACTCGTCCCAGCGCTTGAACACCAGTGACCCGTTGGTGCCACCAAAGCCGAACGAGTTGGAGAGTGCATACTGCACCGGCTTTGCGACCGGCGTATGCGGTACGTAGTTCAGACGGCATTCCGGGTCCACGTTGTCCAGGTTGATGGTTGGCGGCACGGTGCCCTGTTGCATGGCCATCAGCGTAATGCCAGCCTCCAGCCCGCCTGCGCCACCCAGCAGGTGGCCGGTCATCGACTTGGTGGACGACACCAGCAGCGTGTGGCTGGTGGCATGTTCCCCAAACACCGTCTCGATACCCTTGGACTCCATCACATCGCCCAGCGGCGTGCTGGTGGCGTGCGCGTTCACATAGTCAATTTCCTTCGGCTCCAGGCCCGCGGAGCGCAGCGCGTTGCGCATCGAGCGCGCACAGCCCTCACCCTCCGGCGCCATACCGGTCATGTGGAAGGCGTCAGAACTCATGCCATAGCCAACCACCTCACCCAGGATGGTTGCGCCGCGTGCCTGGGCGAACTCCAACTCTTCCAGGATCAGGATGCCTGCGCCCTCACCGATGACAAATCCGTCACGGTCACGGTCCCACGGCCGTGAGGCACGGGTGGGCTCGTCGTTGCGGGTGGAGAGTGCCTTCATGTTGGCAAAGCCGCTTACGCTCAGCGGCGTAATCGCGCCCTCCGCGCCGCCGGCAATCATGGCGTCGGCATCGCCGCGCTGGATAATGCGGTAGGCGTCGCCAATGGTGTGCGCAGACGTGGTGCACGCGGTGGCAGTCGCCTGGTTTGGCCCCTTTGCACCGTACCGGATGGACACATGCCCTGCCGCCAGGTTCACAATCGTGGCCGGGATGAAAAAGGGCGACACCCGGCGCGGACCGCCGTTCATCAGGTTCGTGTGCTCGCGTTCGATCACATCAAAGCCGCCGATGCCTGAGCCGATATCGACACCGATGCGCTCGGCGTTTTCAGCCGTCACCTGCAGGCCGGAGTGCTTCATCGCCTCGTCTGCCGCAGCCAGCGCAAAGTGGATGAAGCGACCCATCTTGCGGGCCTCTTTCTTCTCCACAAAGGTGTGCGGGTCAAAGTTCTTGACCTCAGCGGCAAACAGGACAGAGTGGCCTTCCAGCGGGTAGGCCGTGATGCCGGCCATGCCGCTTGTGCCGGCCATCAAAGACGTCCATACCTCTGGCGCTGTGTTGCCGATGCCGCAGATCAGGCCGATGCCCGTCACGACCACGCGCCGCGCCGGAATGGTGGTTGCCTGTGCCACGATTACTTTGCCTTTGCGTGCGCTTCGATGTAGTCCGTCGCGTCCTTTACGGTCTTGATCTTTTCCGCGTCCTCATCCGGAATCTGGATGTCGAAGGCTTCCTCAAACTGCATCACCAGCTCGACCACATCGAGCGAATCCGCGCCCAGGTCCTCCTGGAACGATGCACCGGGTGTCACCTCTGCCTCGTCCACCTGCAGCTGCTCCACAATGATGCTTTTGACTTTCTCGTCTACTGCCGCCATCGTACGTTCTCCTAAAGATTCTGTGGCCACATGCCAATTTCCCTGCGGGTAGGATGCGCATGCCTGCCATCGCATGCTGCGTCCTTTGCCGCCTGCGTGTACAGGGCCGTCCCCTAGTGTACAGAGCGTCACCGCCTCGTGCCAAAGCAGAGCGCGGTCGCCTATCGGCGAAATTTTTGATGACCTGTTCACGGGACCTTCACTCTAGAATCCTTCTCAAGGGCGGCGATGACGCAGCGCAGCCCCTTGGAAGGTGCTTGGGCACACGCTTGGACCTGCTACTGCTGCCAGACTTCATCGCGATCGCTCTGCTGGTCTACGTGTTGCTCCGCCTACGCGGCCAACGAAGCGACGGCGTCATCGGTATGTGGACGGTCGCGCTCCTGCTGGTCCTGCTTGAGGGCGCGTCGCGCATCGTCTATGGAATGCACACCGCACGCGTCGTACACCTGAGTGCGCACGCGCTGGCGCTAAACGCCTACGGAGCTGCGGGGGCCGTCTTTCTGCTGTCGGCGGCCCAGGGATTGCGTCGCATGCCTCGCGGCAGGCTCTTCCTCTGTATCAATGTGCTGCCAGCGCTGTTGCTGTTTACTGCATACGGCTTTGACCTGCATGTGCGCACGTTGTACTGGGCCGTCGCCGGGTGCGGTCTGCTGGTCGGCCTGCTGTCGCCGCTGCTGCTGCAGCGCGCTTCACCGCTTTACTTTGCCTTTGTCTTTAGCTGGGTGCCGTTGCTGCTCTGCATCCAGCGCAGCGACTACCGCACCGCGGTGTACATCTCTCTGTTCATTCTGTATGGGCTGTCGGCTCTCTTCTTTAGCCGGTCACTTCCTTCGAACAGCTATGGCAAGGTGGCTGTGGTGGGTGGCTTCTCGGTCTGGGCACTTTGCTTTCTTTCGCATCCGTGGATCGCTACCACGCACCCGGAGTGGCTGCAACTGGCCAGCCACCTGTGGGACATGCAGAAGTTCATCATCACAGTGGGTCTGCTGCTCGCGCTGCTGGATGACCAAGTACGCAGCAATGAGTGGCTGGCCCTGCACGACGGCCTGACTGGCCTGCCCAATCGCAGGCTGTTTGACGATCGGCTGCAACACGCCCTGCGGAACGCGGAACGCACACGCAGCAGGTTGGCCGTCTTTATGCTGGACTTGAACGGCTTTAAGCAAGTCAACGATACGCTGGGCCACGATGCGGGCGACCAACTGCTCAAAGGCATCAGCAACCATCTGCAGGAAGCACTCCGCCGGTCAGACACGCTGGCCCGCCTGGGCGGCGATGAGTTCATGCTCATTGCGGCGGAGCTAGACGGTGCCTCTGGCAAGCGCACAGATCCCACTGCCACGGCGGGTATGCCTGGCGTCTCCTGCGC
>CALMRM010000282.1:8881-9729 GCA_937871605.1 uncultured Terriglobus sp.
ACCTATGTAGATCGCGGTGAAGCCGGGCTTATAATGATACGCTGCCACCATGCCGCAGGTGCAGCGTATCCTCGCCGTCATGTCGCACGCTGCAGAACGACCGGTCAACCTGGGTGAAGAGCATGGCGGCCGCGTCATGGGTGTATCTGCCAGCATCGGTGTGGTCATTTACCCAGACGAGGCGACCACCGCAGCCGAACTGCTGAAACTAGCCGACCAGCGCATGTACCTCAGCAAGCGCCATGCGCAGAAGCATCCCCAGGTCTGCGACGCAGCCTGTTCTGATCTGGAGATGGAGAGCGTGTACAGGCGCGCCGCAGCCCTCCTACTGCTCGTCCTCAGCGCCTGCTGCAAGGAGCGGTACCATTCCAACAGCAGGGTCGAACAGGATCACCTCCGACTCCGGCGAGGATGGTAGTTCGCTCACATTGCGCAGGTTGCGGTTGATGGCGCGGGTGCGGACGCCGATCTCCCCCAGCGTCTTCTGTACCCGGTCCACATTGCTTTCCACCTTGGTCATCAAGGTTTCGAATTTGCCGAACTCCGTCTTCACGTTGCCCAGCACGGTCCACACCTCGTTGCCCTTTTTCTGAATGGCGAGGGTGCGAAACCCCATCTGAAAGCTGGTGAGGATATCCATAAAGCTCGACGGGCCGGCCACCGTGACGTTGCAGGAAGACTGCAGTTCGGTGTGCAGGCCGGGCCGCCGCATGACTTCTGCATAGAGGGCTTCCGTCGGCAGAAACATGATGGCGAAGGGCAGGGTAGCGGGCGGGCTGATGTACTTTTCGCAGATGCGCTTGCCCTCTGTGCGTATGCCGCGCTCAAACGCCGTGCCCGCACGGTCC
>CALMRM010000283.1 GCA_937871605.1 uncultured Terriglobus sp.
GCATGGGCCGCGATGACGCCATGCTGGCCTTTGAGCGCCACGCCACCAGCAAGCTGCGCTCCGCCGACGATCTCCTGCACATCAGCACGCTGGGCTTCCGGGGCGAGGCGCTGCCCTCCATCGCTTCGGTCGCACGGGTCGAGCTGGATACCCGCGCCGAAGACGATGAGGTCGGCACACGCATCGAGATCCATGGCGGCAAGATGACGCGGGTGGAGGACGCGGGCGCACCGGTGGGCACCACCCTGACCATCCGCGACCTTTTCTTCAACGTGCCCGCGCGTCGCAAGTTCCTCAAGTCCGAACCGACCGAACTCTCGCACATCGCCGCGCTGTTGACCCACTACGCCCTGGCACACCCGGCAAAGCATTTTGAACTGCACTCCGCCACGCAGGCGCTGCTGGTGGCACCCGCAGTACGCGACGCCAGCGAACGAGTCTTCCAGATCCTGGGCGCCGACGTTTCGCGCGACATGCTGCCCTGCGCCGCAGAGCTTGACTTTGCCCGCGCCGGCCTGCCGGAGCCGCCGCCGTGGCGTCGCGAAGCCGACTACCAGCCGCCCGAGCCGGGCTTTCTGCGGGTCAGCGGCTTTGTCTCGAAACCCGAACTGCAGAAGCTGAACCGCGGCTCGATCTACATCTTCGTGAACGAACGGCAGGTGCGTGACCGCCTCATCCTGCATGCGCTGGCCGAGGCGTACCGCAACATCATCCCGCCCACCTCATTTCCAGTGATCCTGCTCTTCCTCGAGATGCCCGCCGCTGAGGTGGACGTGAACGTGCACCCCGCCAAGACGGAGGTGCGCTTTCGCCAATCGAGCTTTGTGCATGACTTTGTCCGCGACACGGTGCGCAACACGGTGCTGAAGGCACGCCCGGCAGCCAGTTTTCTGCAGGCCATTGCCGCACCGCAGGCAGGGGACAACCTGCTCAACGGCGGCGAGGGCATGGAGCTTGACCCCGTGCTGCGCGGCCCCGGCCCGGGCAGCGACGCGCCCTGGAGCGAGCACCAAATCCGCGAAGCTGCTGAGGCTGAGGCACGCCGCGTCAGCGACCCCGTGGATGCGTCGGAGGCGGAGCCATTTTCACTGAGCACGCGCACGCTGCCGCCGGTGCCGGGCCGGCTGGCGTTCTCTGAGGCTCTGGCCAGCAGTGGTGGCGAACCAGCACACCTGCAGATCCCTCCGCTGCGCTACGGGATGACAAGCGAGGGTGGGGTAGATGACAAGCCCCAGGTACCCACACGTGAAGTGACTGAGGTGGCAGCTGACGCCGAAACGACACATTCTGCTGTGCTGCTGCCGGATGCGCATTCCCTTACACATCAGCCGCCCGGCACCGCAGCCTGCACTCCATCTGCGGAGCGCATTGAGGACACAGCCAACCTTGCCGGACTCTCCGGCCTGCGCCCGCTGGGACAACTGCAGAACTCCTTCATCCTCGCGGTCAACGAGGAAGGCCTGTGGATCATCGACCAGCACGTCGCGCACGAGCGCGTGCTGTTTGAGAAAGTGCTGCGCGAGCGGCAGGTGGAGCGCGTGCAGCGGCAACGCTTGCTCATGCCACTGCTCATCGATCTGCTGCCCGCACAGATGGCCAACTTTGCGCACATGGCCGACGAACTGCACCGCAATGGCTTTGAGGCGGAGCCCTTCGGCCCACGCACGCTGGCGGTGAAAGCCGCGCCCGTTGGGCTGGAAGGCCGCGCACTGGAACTCGCCCTCGCCGAGTTGCTGCAGACCGGCGACGCACCCGCGCAGGCCGACAACATGGAGGCGCGCCGCCGCCGCATCGCCGCCAGCATCGCCTGTCATGCCGCCGTCAAGATCAACATGCCGCTGGACACGCCCAAGATGCAGTGGCTGCTGGACGAACTGGGCAAAACGGAAAATCCGATGGCCTGCCCGCATGGCCGCCCCATCGCACTGCGGTATTCTCATAAGGAGATCCAGCGGGCGTTCCAGCGCATCTAGCTTCGCATCTAGCCGCACTGCGCAACGCACACCAACTGCCTTCTTCTACGAACCGCCATGCGGTTCCTCTAGACCGCGAACACCGGACGAACTCCACTAGGGCGCAGCTCTGCCGGAGCGTGTTTCGCGCGGGAACCGGTCAGGCTTGTCCTGAGCCGTTCCCCATCCATGTAACAGACAAAGCGCTGCGGGCTGTGCGGGTCGTCTCCGCGCGGGCACCCAGCGCATCCAGGCGAACAACATCGCCGCCGAAAGAAGGCTCATCCATGGCATCCGCCAACACCGTAACCCCCAAACAATTGCAACTTGCGCGCACCGCGCTGTGGCACCAAAACGGCAACGCCCTCCGCACCGCGGACGACACCCGGGAGTGGCTTGAAACCGCGGGTCTCGTGCCCTATTACCCCCATGCGCAGTTTGCCGCCGCACCGCAGGGCAGCTTCGCAGAGGCTGTGCTGGGCCGCCCCGAACAGGGCTGGGTACCCAATGCTCCCTCCGCAGTGAACGCAGCCGCGCAGGATGACGCCGACCTGGACGATGAAGCGGACACCGACGACGACCTCGAAGACGACGACCTAGAAGACGAGGACGACCTTGAAGACGAGCAGTCTGACGAGGACGACTTTGAAGACGACGAGGAGTCTGACGAAGACGCTGAGGAAGACAGCGACGACTCCGACGAAGAGGACTCCGAGGATGAGGAGGATGAGGAGGACGACGAGGAAGGGACTGGCAAGGACGCCGTAGCCGCCTCTGCGGACGTCGCCGAAGCTTCAGACCCCGAGGTCATGCTCTCCAACGACGACGAGTTTGCCGAGGATGAGGGCGACGAGATCGCCGAGCTTGACCGCATTCACGCCGGTGACGATCCCCTGCCCAACGACCTCCACGAAGGCACTGCATCCACCGACGGCGCGGAAGAAGATACGCCCGCCGCACCCGCGCCTGACCCCGTCAACGGCTTTTCGCCAGAGGAGCGCGAGACCGTCCAGCGCACGCTGGCACGCATGGTGGAGGAGGGGTCCGCTGTACCGCTGAACCTGCTCGGCTCCAACAACGGCGAGCCGGACTACATTTGCTCGGCGCAGGCCTTTTCCTTCATCTACACCCTGCGCGGCGACAAGACGTGGAAGCAGGAACCGGCGCAGACCGGCTCCATGCGCGTCTCACCGCTGGCCGTCAAGGTGTACACCCTGCTCAAGGACAAGGGTGCACAGGCACCGCACGAACTCACCACCGAACTGGGCCAGGGCATTGTGGATTCCGCCGTGCTGCGCGCACTCAGCGAGCTGTGGGCCATCCAGCGCGTCATCCCGGTACCAGAGGCAAACGGCGAACCCGCCAAGTGGGAACTCCTGACCGGCCGCTTTATCCGCCACGTCAAGGCGGGCAGCAATGCGGGCCAGCCCACGGCCCTCTCTGCCCTCTTGTCGCTCTACCTGTCGCAGGCTGTGGCCGCCAGCAGCGATGAGATGGAGATCTATCTCTCCCCACTCTCTGCCCGTTCACGCGTCCGCGAGGTGGTGGGCGCGCTGGCCGCGTCACGCCAACTCGAGTCCACCGTCGTCGAGGGCAAGGAGCTGCACTACCTGCCTGGCGCGCTGGATAGCCTGCCCAAGACGCAGGCGGATGCCGCAACGCCAGCCTTTGCACAGCGCTCCCGCTACGAGGATGACGACCGCCGCGCCATGCAGGAACAACGCGCCGCACGGGGTGCCGCAGAGGGCGGCAGGGGCGCACAGCCTGCCGACTTCCCGCGTCGCAAGCCCGCAGGCGCACGTGAAGGCGGCTTTGACCGCCCACGCCGCGAGGGGAGCGACCGTCCCTTTGCACGCCGTGGCGACCGTCCGTTTGC
>CALMRM010000284.1 GCA_937871605.1 uncultured Terriglobus sp.
GGTCTGAATCCCAAAACGATGCAGGGCCGGTCCAAGTGCCAGGAAGTGTCTCTGCGTTGGTACGTTCTCCGTCGTCAAACAGCTTGTTGCGGGTGGGGAGCTGGGCGATGAGGCCGGGAAGATCAGAGCGGGAACCTCGGGTGAGATCTCCAGTGAAACGGAGTTGAGTGGTACCGGCGTAAGGACACGTGCTTGGGTTTAAATGTAGTTTCCCGGGAGTGAAAGCACCGCCAAAGTCACCATTACTGTTTGGATCGTTATCACCTCGAATGATTTCGGCATCGAGTGACTTATCTTTTGGGTCGAAGAACGCCAGCTGAAAGTTGCATTTCTGTTCTACGCCAGAGGAGGGATGGATTAGAACGGTCCCAACAAGCTCATGCGAAAAGTACCAACCACCGGGGAAGGAGCGCCAACGGGTAGGCCTACCGTCACAAGGGCGGCGGCAAAATGCTTGCCGTATTCGGTGCGGGAACGGTCTGTGTCCTTGGCGATCTCCTTCGGTTCCACATGAACGATACCGGTCCAGGTGCCATAAGGCTGGTTGGGACCGGCATTCAGCATGCGGAAGGGATAGGCAAGTAGATCGGCGTACCAGGGGAAACCGAGTAGGAGCAAGAACAGAGGGATCAAGAGGGTAGAGAGCACTGGAACGAGTGCAGAGCGCGACGACATGATGGTTTGATGCACGAGGTCAGCTGCCTAGCTTTCCTAACCAAGCCTACGACTGACGGGAGCATCGTTGCATACTTTGTTAGGAGGAAATCATGAGAGTCTTCATGAGCTATGCGCTTCTTCTATTGGCTTCAGCGAATGGGCAAGCACCGTCAGACCTGGCGCAAGATTCTGTCATCAAGCTTCAGCAAGTGCCAGATCTCGCCCCTGATCTTGAAGCCATGCCACGCGTGCTCGCGGGCCCCGGGGTTACACCAGCAGTGGCAGCGATCGTCAATCGTCACCTAGCAGCTCTGGACAGAGCGGTGCTCAAGGAGGTGGCTGAGTGCCGTCGCGACACACGCGCCTCTCACATGGAGAGCGATTATGAGCGCGAGGTCAAGGTCACCATGCGCGGACCCCGGTTTCTGAGTCTTTACACAACCGACGAGTACGATTGTGGCGGTCCGCATCCCGACGACTACCAAGTGTCACTGACCTATGATCTGCAAACCGGTAGTCCCATTAACTGGCTCGCCTACCTGCCACAGAGCGCTAGGGCGGAGACGGACTCAGGCCCCAACGCTACGCGCCTGAGCTATGTCGTCTGGGCAGCTCTCGACCAGATCTCTCGTGAACAAGCACCTTCCGATCCTGACCGGGACTGCCAGGCTCTCTTTAAGCCGGGTTCCGCAAACAGGTACAACCTCAATCTCGAGAGCAACGGAAAAATTTTATTCACGCCGATTCTTACCCCACACTTCGACTCCGCTCTGTGCGCTGCTGGCTTGGAGATGGATCAGACGACCGCACACAACCTGGGAGTCTCCCCGTCATTGCTCGATATCCTGTCCGCCGCAGCGAAGACAAAACAGTAGGCGCTCAGCCATCACTCAGCAGATGGCTGACAAATGACACACCGTCCAAGAGAACGCAGTTGTCTGGGCTCCAAGCAAAAGTGAGCACCGAAGCGATAGCACAAGCGTTCGTTTGTGACGAGGTTGCATTCGTAGCGCATCGGACTGGAGCGGCTGCCTGTGTAACGTCCTGAACGGGAATCTCAGTAAAGCGTTTGTCTGCCAGAAGGCGGACGAAAGCTTCCTACAGCAGCGGGCGCGTCCGTCGCATGCACGGTCCATCAGACTTTGAGTCGTTACTATTCGCCACATCTTCACAGCCGCACGCGGTTCTCACATTGTGCTGCCGAAACACACAACTACCAGAGCGGGTGTCTTCACCTATCTTTGCCGGTCGCCTAGTCCACAACGGAGGCTAGCAGCGCTTCGGTATCCACAACAGTGGCAAACTCTCCATTCAGGTCGCTCAGTGCAGCGAAGTGAACATCCGCAGCGGCTCGCTTTCGTCCGTCCATGCCGATTTGATCAAAGGTCGCTGTAGCATCTGCCACAACGTATGTCCTGAAGCCGAGATTTCCCGCCATACGTGCTGTCGTCGAGACGCAATGCTGTGTCGTTAAGCCGACGATTGCGAGTGTGTCGATTCCTGCAGATCGCAACTCTTGCTCAAGCCTGGTTCCAATGAATCCGCTGTTCACAGTTTTGTGGTGAACAGGTTCACTCTCCAGCGGAGTAGCTTCAGCTTTGGGAGCGTTTCCTGCTGTTCCCGGTACGAAGCTGCCGTTCGCGGACGAAGAGTCATGATGAACGTGAACCACGGGGCGTCCGGTCTCCCGCCACACGGCAAGAAGACGTCCGATGTTGGCTTCCGCCTCGGTATGATTGCGTGGTCCCCATTTCGGGTCGGAGAACCCTTGTTGAACATGATGATGAGCAGTGCGGCACGCGTGTCGATTCGGATCATGATTGTTGCTCCAGTTACCACTGTCTTGCTCGAGTATGGACTCGATCGATGCGGCAGGAATGTCATAAACCATCACGAAACTGCCATACTTAGATGACGGAGAGTTTGCCCGGGATGAAGCGGAACATCGTCTTTCTGGTAGCGCCACCGTTTGAACTGCTCGATCTCACCGGACCCTATTCTGTATTTGCTGAGGCAAACGCCTGCGCCGCAAAAAGTGAATACGCACTCCATGTTGTTTCCACAACTCCAGACAAGTTTCTCCCAAGCACCGCAGGTTTGTCGGTTGCCTCGCAGCTGTACTACGAGGAGTTCCGAAGTCCGATCGACACCTTGTTGGTAGTGGGCGGACCTGGAGCCATGCGTCCCTACGACAAAGATGTTGTTCGCTGGATTTATACGCGGCGAGGGCGAATCAGACGCTTCGGCTCTGTGTGTACCGGCGCGTTTCTGTTGGCCGCGACAGGGCTGCTGGATGGGCGACGGGCGACTACACATTGGCAGAAGTGCGACCAGTTGTTGCGGGAGTACCCGACCCTTGACGTAAAGAGTGATCCCATCTTTGTCAAGGCCGGACCTTTCTATAGCAGCGCCGGCATTACTGCGGGCATCGATCTTTCTTTGGCATTGGTGGAGGAAGATCTTGGCGTTAAGATCGCGAGTTATGTAGCGCGCGTCCTTGTGCTATACCTCCGGCGGCCAGGAGGGCAGACGCAGTTCAGCGATCTGCTTGCGGAGGCCGACAACGGAACCGACGAGGCGCTCCGTGGTCTTCCCGCCTGGGTGAGAGGTAGATTGGCACGGGATCTTTCTGTGACCGCACTGGCCCGGCAGGTGTCGATGAGTCCCCGAACATTTGCCAGGCGCTTTGCAGCGACCTTTCGGGACACACCTGCCTCCTGGGTACGGAAGATGCGAGTAGAGGGAGCCAAAACCTTGCTGCAGGAACCCGGATCCACGCCATTTCTCGTAGCACGAAGATGCGGCTTCAGAAATGCCACCGCTCTTAGAAATGCCTTCGTCGTCCAGTTTGGGACAACGCCTAAGGAGTACAAGTTAAGGCTTGGTGCCTAATTCGATAAACGCCGTGCTAGCCGCTGAATGACCAGCACGAGGTGCTTTCTTACTGCGGAGCAGATCAACCCATTGCGTCACCAGATGACCGAAGCGGGCTGGCTTCTCCGTTCCGATAACGTCGTTGTCGATGCCTGCGGCACCTCCCTGCGGCCCGAGAGCTCAGCGGAGCTTGCGTCATGAGCATGGAACGCCACATCGAGCAGGTCACCCTTTGCGGCCGTCGAATGCGGCCCTTGCACGTTCCACCCGTTGCCGTTGCGACAAGGCCCATGCTGCCAAGGCTGTCACGGGCACAAGCACTTCATGCCCTAACTCCGTGAGTTCGTAATCGACTCTCGGCGGAATGCTGGGTGTCACGGTGCGTGAGAGGTAGCCGTCGCGTTCTAATCCGCGCAGTGTTGTCGTGAGAACCTTCTGCGAGATGGATCCGATGCTGCGCTTTATTTCGGTGAAACGCATGCTTCCACGCGCAAGCATGGCGATGACAAGGATCGACCATTTGTCTCCGACTCTGGCGAGTACGTCACCGACGGATTGGCAAACGGCTGGCGGTAGATCGCTAAAGCTGTTCACGCAAGGGCGCGCTTCAGAAACCTTCAGGTGCCCCGGTTTCTTCAAAGTGCCTCCTTGTGCAGCCTAGCGCTTACTCATAGTATCTCGGTATCTTTACGAAACCGGCGCGTAGGCACAGGAGATGAGCAGCATGGAAACCGAGGTAAAGAACAGAACAGTCCTGGTCACAGGCGGCTCTGGGTACGTCGCGGGATGGATGATCGTCGGCCTGCTTCGGCGAGGCTACCGCGTGCGGGCTACGCTGCGCAGCTTGGAGCGGGAAGCGGGTGTGCGCTTGGCGGTCGGCGGACAGGTCGAGGCCGGTGACCGGCTTACGTTCTATGCGGCCAACTTGCTTGGCGACGAAGGTTGGGAGGATGCCGTAGAAG
>CALMRM010000285.1 GCA_937871605.1 uncultured Terriglobus sp.
TACGGTGGCTGGTTCGTGCGGACGAAGCTGGTCACCGCCTTGAAAACGCCGGACTGGCCCGTGGCCGTTGCTGAAGATTGCTTGACGATCCTGTTCAGCATCCTGCTGCTGAACGCGGTCGTCACACGCAGCGCGCTTTTCCTGGGCAATGAGGGTGGGCTGCTGCGCTGATGCGCTGCCCATCGCTATAGAAGTTGCAGGCGGACCTGTAAGCCGGATTCTGTCCACGCCGCCCGGCCACGCTGTGGCTGGGATTCGGCGCTGAACGATCATTCCTCTAGGCCGCGCATTGCTGCGTGGCTCCAGCAACCTACCCGCGAGTCTGGCGCACCGGGCCGGCACGCTCACGCACCCGAAAGCGCGATCTTCCCGCCTATTTGGTCTTGCTCCGTGTGGGGTTTACCATGCCGCCAGCATTGCTGCCGGCGCGGTGCGCTCTTACCGCACCTTTTCACCCTTACCGCGATTGCTCACGGCGGTATTGTCTCTGTGGCACTGGCCGTCTCTCTGCCTTGACGCAGAGATCCCGGGCGTTACCCGGCACACTGCCCTGTGGAGTCCGGACTTTCCTCCCCTGCCAAACAATGTACTGAAGGCAGCAGCGATCGTTCGGTCCGCCTGCAGGCTTCAGTATAGCCTCGCCGCTTCGAGCCACAGCCAAACACTTCGCCCACGAAGACTTGCACAGACGCTGCTCTGGAGGAGCGACCTGTATTCTGTGCCGTCAGCGAGTAGCAACACCGTCGCGCCTTGCATCCAACCCTGACGAAAGATTCCGCATGACTCGTTTTCACGTTGGCTGCACATTCCTGTTGGCTTCCGCAATGGGAGCATTCTGCACTGCGTACGCGCCTGCACAGACAAAGGCTCCGGCCTCAGTGCCTGATGCTGCCAGTGTTGCAGCAGCAACGCAGCAGGACGGCGACTTCTGGCAGCGCCTGGCGCGCTACTACCACCAGGACTGGACCGGCACGGCACCCAGCGCGCCGTCGCCTCCACGCAGGGGCTTGCCGTCGCCCCTGAGCTCACCGCCCTATCCGAGCGCGGACTGGTCCTACGGCGGCTCGCCGACCATCGGCGAACCAGACGGCAACCCGTACCCTCTCCAGACCGCCATCAACGGTGCTACCGGCAGGGTCAAGGTGTACGGCTGGATCGAGCCGACCGTAAACGCGAGCACCGCCGGCACAGCACAGGGCGCGAGGAACACGCCGGTCGTGAACGACATCTACCCCAACCGAGTGGAGCTAGGACAGTTCGTCGTCTACGTCGAGCGCCTTCCCGACTCCGTGCAGCGCGATCACATCGACTGGGGCTTCCATCTCACCTCGTTATTTGGCACGGACTACCGCGCGACGACCAACAAAGGCTACCTCAGCAGCCAGCTATTCGATCACAATCGGCAGTACGGCTTCGATCCGGCTCTGGAATATGTGGACGTGTACTTCCCGCACGTGGCGCAAGGCATGAACCTGCGCGTTGGCCGGTTCATCTCCATACCAGGCATTGAAGCCCAGCTGACGCCGAACAACTACCTCTTCAGTCACTCGCTGCTGTACTCGGTTGACCCCTTCACAGACACGGGCGTTCTGGCCACCATCCAGGCCAACGCACAAACCGTGGTCCAGCTAGGCATCTCTGCAAGCCACGACGTCGCGCCCTGGACCTCTGACGCCAAGCCGTCCTTCATGGGCTGCATCAGCCGTTCGTCGCACTCTGAGAACGACAACAGTTACACCTGCGTCAACGGCATCAATGACGGCAAGTACGCCTTCAATAACCTGCAGATGTACGACGAAACCTGGTACCACAAGTTCTCGCCCACCTGGCACATGGCCACCGAAGTGTACTTCATGTACCAGCGCGACGTACCCAGTGTGAACGGCCCGGTCGTGCCGGAAAAGAACAGCAACGGCGCAAACTGCACGCCGGGCAAGCTGACCTGCCTGGGGCAGGAGTATGCCTTCGTCAACTACGTGAACAAGCAACTGGGGCCGCACGACTACCTGACCGTGCGCAACGACCTGCTCAACGACAAAAAAGGGCAGCGCACAGGCTACGCCGGCAAGCTCTCAGAGTGGACCTTTGCGTGGAACCACTGGGTCGGCAGCACGGTCCAACTCCGCCCAGAGGTGCGGTTCGACCACGCATGGGACCGTCCAACATACAACCACGGCACGGCAAGCAATCAGTTCACGGCAGCAACGGACTTGATTGTGCACTTCTAGCCGTAGGTGCGCTACGCCAGCGTACCGGTGCGGCTACTTCGCGAGCACGACCGTAATCGGGATTTCGCGGTCCAGTGCGTGGTCGAACTTGCCGACACCGTAGGTCTTCGACCGGTTGCCGCGATACATGGCCCACAGAGTGTAATCGCAGTCGGAGCGCAGGTTGCGAAAGTGGTAGGTGCCGGTTTCATTGGTTTCGTAGCTCTGGATCACCAGCGTATCCATGGCTTCAATCTGCACCACGGCACCGCGAATCGGCTCCCGTCCGGCGTCGTTTACCGTTCCCGTGATGGTGCGCAGCGGGGTGCGCGTGTACTGTGCGGCAAAGTGTACAGGCGATAACACCAGCAGCAGGAGCGCCACGAAGCGTGCCGGTGTGCCGCTGATTCCTTTGACCGCTACCGTCGCTGTGCTGGCTCTCATACGTTCCGCCCCGTATCCATAGGACGCGCGTTGCCGTCCAAGGACGCAAACCGTGTGTGGCGTTGCCTTCGCTGTGCTGCCCGCCAGGTACTCTGGATTCCGGCATCTGCATCCCACTCCCTATGCAGTTGCTCGATCTTCTCATCGGCCGTCCCCTTGCGTCAGAGGAAGACTCGGAACAACGCGTCGGCGTGGCCGCAGGCGTGCCCACGTTTGGGTTAGATGCGCTTGGCTCCGCCGCGTACGGGCCGGAGGCAGCGATGACGCTGCTCATTCCGGCGGCGGCGGCGGGCGTCGCCTACATCGCGCCCATCAGCCTGGTCATCATCGCGCTCTTGACCATTGTGTACTTCTCGTACCGCCAGACCATTGACGCATACCCGAATGGCGGCGGTTCGTACACGGTAGCCAGCGAAAACCTGGGGCGCGGCATGGGCCTGCTGGCGGCGGCGGCACTCATGCTGGACTACCTCTTAGATGTAGGCGTGGGCATCAGCACCGGTGTGGGCGCGCTGGTGAGTGCCGTGCCGCGACTGCAGCCGCACACGCTCGGCATCTGCCTTGCCATCCTGCTGGTGCTGACGCTGATGAACCTGCGCGGCGTGCGCGAAAGCGGCGTGCTGGTGATGCTGCCCACGTACCTGTTCTGCATCTGCCTACTGGGCGTCCTGGGCTGGGGAACGGCCAAAGCCGCCATGGCGGGCGGCCATCCGCGGCCAGTGGTGGCACCGCCGCATGTGGCTGGGCATGCACTTGCAGCCGTGGGCGCATGGCTGCTGATCCGTGCCTTTGCCAGCGGCTGCACCGCGCTAACCGGCGTGGAGGCCGTCAGCAACGGCATGAGCGCCTTTCGCGAGCCGAAGTCGCAAACGGCCAAACGCACGCTGACCGTCATCGTCGCGCTCCTGGCCATCTTTTTGGCCGGCATTGCGCACCTGACCCGCGCCTATGGCATCGTGGCTACCGAGCCCGGCACGCCCCAGTACGAGAGCTTGCTGGCGATGATCACCGCGGCGGTAGCGGGCAAGGGTGCGTTCTACTACACCACCATCGCGTCGATTCTTGTCCTGCTGTCGCTCTCTGCCAATACCGCCTTTACCGGGTTCCCGCTGTTGTGCCGCGTCATTGCAGAGGACGGTTACCTGCCGCGCTTCTTTGCCATCCGTGGCCGCCGCCTTGTCTACATGGAGGGCATCCTGGTGCTGGCCGTGCTCTCGGCGCTCATCCTGGTTGCCTTTGGCGGCGTCACCGACAGGCTGATTCCGCTGTTCGCTATTGGCGCGTTTCTGGCGTTTACGCTGTCGCAGGCAGGCATGGTGATGCACTGGCGTCGTACTGGCGGCCAGCGGTCCCGGCTGTACATGGGCATCAACGGCTTGGGTGCGCTGGCGACCGGCTGCACCGTTGTGGTGGTGCTGCTTGCTAAGTTCATCGAGGGTGCGTGGATCACGGTTCTGCTGGTGCCGATCCTGATTGCGCTGATGTATGGCGTCCATCGCTACTACACGCGTGCCGCGCGTCTGATGAGGGTCGACCGCCTGCACCTGCGCAAGCCGGAGGTGCCGCTGGCCGTGGTCCCGGTCTCGAACTGGAACCGCGCCTCGCAGGAGGCACTGCAGTTTGCCTGCGGCATGACGACGCGTGTGGAAGTGCTGCACGTGGAGTGCCCGGACGAGCACGGCGAGCAGACCTCGAGCAACTGGCAGGGCCAACTGGATGAAGCGGCCAGGGCCGCTGGGCTGCAGCCGCCGCGTGTCGTCTCCGTGCCATCACCTTTCCGCTTCATCACCAGCCCCATCGTGCGGTACGTGCTGGACGCGGAGAAACGCGAAAGCGGCGGCAAGGTGATGGTTGTGGTGCCGGAGATGGTGGCCAAGCGTTGGTGGCAGTACCTGCTGCACAATCACCGGTCCACCACGCTCAAGGCGCTGCTACTGTTGCAAGGCAATCGCCGGATTGTGGTGGTCAACGTGCCGTGGTACCTGCGGTAAGTGCCCGACACCAACACTTAACGTAACTAAAATAGCGGCGGGGGCTTACTTCTATCAATGCTCAGGGCGGCACAGTGTTCGACATTAATTGGACTTGGCTTCACGGACCAGAACGCGACAGGCGTCTACCAGGTGGACCTGTACGGCAGCGGCGGCAAATACTACGCGTTTGTGAAGGACAACACGAACTTCACCAGCACAGTGCCGGTCCAGTTCTCGGCGTCGCCCGTTGCAGTCACACCTGAGCCCTCGAGCCTTGCCCTGCTGGGCACGGGCATCCTTGGCGTGTTTGGCATGGCACGTCGGCGCTTCGCCCCGGCCCGCTAACGGAGCACGCGCGACCGCAGAGGCAGCCCCTGGCATCTCGGGCTGCCTTTCTGTTGCCGGCCATGCATTCACGGCAGAGCAGGCGCACTGCACAGGTCATGGTGCAGAGTGCTGAAGTTGGCACCGCGCCGCACCTGTTCCGCCGCTTGCTGCTCTTTCGTTCCCCTATAATCGACTCGTAAGAGCACACGTGCGTTCGGCCGAACAATGGCACGCGCAACCGTGTGTGGTCCAGCTTCTGCAGTGAGGGTGTTGTTATCAAAACCGTAGAACGGGGCGGCATGCCTCCCCAACCAAAGCACAGCACTGTGCGGTCCCTCACACTGCGCCGGTACCCCGGAGTTCGTGGCACCCTTTCTGCCCTGCTGCTGGGCGGCACCCTGGTTGGGGGCGGTGTACCGCTTGCCGCACAGGCCACCTCCACGCAGGCGGCCCAAACGCTGCCCTCGGCGAACGTCCCCAGCAGCGACCAGATCCTGTGCGCGCCGCAGGTCATTGGAAACCGGCGCTACCCCAAGGAATCCATTCTGGCCCGCCTGTTCTCACGCCAAGGCAATGCGTACGATCCCGTCACGGTCGAGCGCGACTTCAACTCGCTGTGGAACTCCGGCTACTTTGAAGACGTGCGCATTGAGAAGGCAGAGGGCGCGGGCTGCGTCCAGCTCATCATCTACGTCCGCGAAAAGCCCACCATCGGCGAAATCAATTACAAGGGCCTCAACGCCGTCACCGTGTCTGACGTGCTGGAGCGCGACAAGAAGGCCAAGGTCGGCGTCACCGTTGAGAGCCAGTACGACCCCACCCGCATCAAGCGCAAAGAAGTGGTGCTCAAGCAGCTCTTGGCCGAGCACGGCCACCAGTTTGCCACCGTGCGCACCGAGGTGCGGACCATTCCGCCCGCTCGCGTAGCCGTCACCTTCATCGTCAAGGAAGGCCCCACGGTCAAGGTCGGCAAGATCGGCTTTGAGGGCAACAATCGCATCAACAGCCGCACCCTGCGCGCGGCCATGAAGAACTCCAAGCCCATCGGCATCCCGCACAGCATCATCCTGGAAAACCTGTTTGCGCGGACCTTTGACGCCACCAAGCTCGATGAAGACGTGGAGCGCGTGCGCGCCGCCTACCGCGACCGCGGCTACTTCAAAATGCAGCCGGGCGAACCCATCACCAAGATCCGCGATTCAGGCGGCATCAACCTCTTTACGCTGCGGCCCTCCAACGGTAAGCGCATCGACATCGAGATCCCGGTGGACGAGGGCAAGCGCTACAAGCTGGCCGGCATCACCTTCAGCGGCTACAACAAGAACGAAGTCAACGTAGCCGCACTGCGCGCCCAGTTCGCGCAGAAAGACGGCGAGTACTTCAACGCAACCCTGTTCGGCAAGGGGCTGGACAACCTGCGCAAGGCCTTCGGCACGCTGGGCTACATCAATTTTGTCGGTTCGCCCTCGCCCAGCTTCGACGAAGCCAAAGACGCCATCACCTTGAACATCGACATCGACCAGGGCAAGCAGTTCTTTGTCTCGCGCATTGAGTTCAGCGGCAACACCATCACGCGCGACCGCGTCATCCGCCGCGAATTGCTGCTGGAAGAGGGACAGCGTTACAACAACCAGGCCTGGGAAAACTCGATCCTGCGGCTCAACCAGCTCAACTACTTCGACACGCTCAGGGCCGACCAGGACAGTGAAATCCGCACCAACAACGACGAGGGCACCGTCGACCTCCTGCTCAAGCTCAAGGAAAAGGGCAAGAACTCCATCGGCCTGAACGGCGGCCTGTCCGGCCTGTCCGGTTCGTTCGTGGGCCTCAATTACGAGACCAACAACTTCCTGGGCCTGGGTGAAACACTGTCGCTCGTCGCCAACATCGGTGACCTGTCGCGCAACGTGACCTTTGGCTTTACCGAGCCCTACCTGCGCAACAAGCCCATCAGCGTGGGCCTGCAGGTGTTTGCCAGCAAGTACGACTACAACCCGGCCAAGAGCTACGGCGCGGCGGGCACGGGTACCACTAACCTGTCCACCGCGCAGCAGTCGCTCCTGACCAACTACAACCAGTCCAGCACCGGCCTTACATTGAGCGCCGGCACGCCGTTGCGCCACCTTCTCCGGCATGCCGCGGGTGTCACGCGTGTGGGCATCTCGTACTCGCTCACCCGGTCCAACATCACCACCTTCAACGCCAACACCCGCAACGTGTTTGAGACGCTGAACTTCCGCAGCGGCATTGCGCAGAACAACGCGCTGGACGGCATTATTTCGTCTACCATTACGCCTTCGTTCACCTACTCCTCGGTGGATCGCGTGGCAGGCCCGCACAATGGTCGCGATTTCAACCTGGCCATCCAGGTGGCGGGCGCGGGCGGCAACGTCAAATACATCCAGCCTGTGGCCTCGTTCCGCCAGTTCTACCCCATGAAGGGCCTGCGCATCAGCCGTGAGGGCCATAATGTGCTGGGCATGCGCGCGCAGTTTGCACACGTAGAGGGCTTCGGCGGCGAAGTGGCACCGCCGTTCAACCGGCTGTACAGCGGTGGCGAACAGGAACTGCGCGGTTTCGACATCCGCTCCGGCACGCCCTACACGTTCATCCCCGTGCGCACGAACTTCAACCTGACCAACCCGGACGGCAGCACCGTACCGCGCGACCCCACCAACAACGGCCTGGGGAACATCCAGATTCCGCTGCCCATCTACCGGCTGGTCACAATCGGCGGTGACACCTCGTTCACAGGCAATCTTGAGTACCGGATTCCGATTGTCAACCAGGTCACGTTCGCGTTGTTTACGGACTTCAACACCACGTTCGACTCGCGGCCGTCGCAGCTGCAGCAGAGTGCGCTTGGGTCGGCATCGCTGTCCAGCCCGCTGTACGGCTGCCCGGTCTTTGCCAACGGCGCTTGCTCCGGCGGCACACAGATCGCCTTCCCCAGGCAGCTCAGCACCGCCCCGGGCACCAACTTTGTACCGCGCATGTCCAACGGTGCGTACATCAGCGTTCTGCTGCCCATCGTGAACGCACCGTTCCAGATCTTTTACGCGTACAACCCCCTGCGCCTGTACGAGGACATCCCGCAGAAGCTGGCTATCCCAAACGACGGTCCAGCAGGCACAGCTACGTTCAGAAGCTTGTTTCCTGATTCCGCCGCGGGCCGCTATACCTACGCTCAGGCCCTGCAACTGTACGGCGCGGACTACATCCTGCGTGAACCGCGCAAGACGATCCGGCTCTCCGTCAGCACGACCTTCTAGAACGCAGCACGCACAAAGGCCCGGCATGTGCCGGGCCTTGTGCGTTCGCAAGGAACGTCGCGCATTAGTACTCCCGCGGGTACATGCGCGAGATGCGGTCGTGCCAGCCCAGGCCGTCCTCATCCAGGCAGGCCCACAGCAGGCCCATGCCCAGCGGCAGGGTGGCCAGCAGAATGGCCAAGAGGCGGCGGCGCATGCTGCTGCGGCTGGGGTTCTCGTCGGCAAAGGTGCACAGCCCAACGCGGGCGTACCGCATGCCCGGCGTGGCCTCATTCAGCGTAAAGAACAGCATGTAGTACAGCAGCCCAAAGGCAAGGGCAGTGCCGGAGAGGGCAACGGCCGCAGACAGGCCGCCCGGCAGCTCTCCCGAGGCGTAGGACGCTACCAGCACCGACAGGAGCACGGCACTGCTGATGCAGCACGCGTCCACCGTGAAGGCCATCAGGCGCAGTGCGACGGGCGCGGTGTAGATCGGCAATCCCTGGGCGGGCTCCGCGACGGTCCGCCGTTCCGTGTCCGCGTCCAGGCGGATCGTGTGCCACTCTGGCAAGACGCTCTCGGCGGCGGGCTCGGGCGACAGGGCAGCTGCCTGCACCTCAAAGATCCGCAGCTGGGCACGCTCTGGCGCGGCGTCTGCGTCCTCGCGCAGCGGCCCCTCTGCCAAGCGTGGCCGTGCCTTACGGGCAGCCACCAGCTGGCGCGGAAACTCGAGCAGGTTGGCAGGCAAGGGAACAGCAGGTTCCAGCGGCGTGGCAGGCTCCTGCAGTGGGAAGGTAGACGGCTCCCACGGCTCAGTAGCGCTCTCTTGCGCCACGGCTGCAGTACTGAGAACGGCTGTATCCGCCAGCGGCCTGAGCTCCGCAACGGGTTGCGCCAGAACGGGGACATCACGGGTATCGACCGGCGCGGCATTCCACCGGTCCAACTCGGTCAGCAGCTCTGTCTGCACGGCAGCCACGGCTTCGGCGGTGCGGCGCGCCATGTCCGCAGCGGCCTCCGCACGTTGAACGGCAATGGCCGCCTCAGACGCCAAAAAGTCATGGTAGGTGG
>CALMRM010000286.1 GCA_937871605.1 uncultured Terriglobus sp.
GCGGGAGTAGTTCAGTGGCAGAACGTCAGCTTCCCAAGCTGAATGTCGCCGGTTCGATCCCGGTCTCCCGCTCCAATCTTCCTGAGCACACAACAACGCCGCCCCAGGTTAGGCGGCGTTGCTGCGTATCGATGCCGGTACACCTACTGAATGCTGGCCGTGCGCGTTTCCCGGCTCTTGTCGCTGCGCTGTTCCAGGGCTAATGCTTCCGGCATGAACGTGAGCGCCTTCAGCACCTGCGGATCTTCATCGGTCCGTGCACGGAAACCGGCGGTGGTGCCGAACTGCGACGTAAACAGCGAACCCTTCAGATTTGCCTTGACCCAGGGCAGGTTTGCCGCGAAGTCCGCATCGCTGTACTCGACTTTCTCCGACTTGAGGAACACCTTGAAGTCGCTCAAGACAGCGTCGTCCACTTGGAAATCCTTGCTGATGTCGCGGTGCGCCAGGTAATGCTTGGTGAAGTCGAAGAACGCGCCATGCACCAGCAGGTTGCTTTCGAACCCGTTGGCGCGGGGCGACTCAATCTTCTCGTCAGGCGTGATGCCGCCACCGCCGTACACCGTGCGTCCGCTGTCGGTCTGCTTGACCTCCAGGTTTGTCTTGTCGGCGGGCTTGGCGTCTTTACGAACATAGAAGTAGTCATACAGGGAGACGCCGTTGTAGTCGCGCTGAATCAGGCGGCCGCTGGGCGTGTAGTAGTGGTAGGTGGTCAGCGCCAGGCCGGTGTTGTCCGCAATCTGGAAGACCGTTTGCACCAGGCCCTTGCCAAAGGTGGTCTCACCCACGATCAGGGCACGGTCATGGTCCTGCAAGGCACCGGAGACGATCTCTGCCGCAGACGCCGTGTTGCGGTTCACCAGAATGACGATGGGGTACTTCTTCCCGCTCTCGCCGTGATTGACCTTGTACACCACGTCCTGGAACGACCGGCCCTTTTGGGAGACAACCACATCACCCTTGGTCAGGAACTTGTCGCTCATGGCCACGGCTTCGTTCAGCAAGCCACCAGGATTACCGCGCAGATCGATCAGCAGGCCCTGCAGGCCCGGCCCAAAGGTCGCTAGGGCGTCGCCAACCTCATGCCCGGTATTCTCGTCGCTGAAGTCCCTCACATGGATGTAACCGATGCCGGGCTTCAACATGTAGGCCAGGTCAACAGCAGGGCGAGGAATCTCGTCGCGCATCAGGTCGAACGTAAGCGGCTTCTCCTGCCCCTCGCGCAGCATTTGCACCGCGACGTGCGTGCCCTTTGCACCCTTCAGCAGGTTGCTGACCGCCAGAGAGTCCAAGCCATCGCCGCTTTTGCCGTCGATGAACGCGATGGCGTCGCCTGGGCGGATGCCTGCCTTGAATGCTGGTGAGCCATCGAAGGTGTTGACGCAGACCACACGCTGCACACCATCTTTGCCCAGCTGCGGCTGAATCTGCATGCCCACGCCGTAGTAGCGCCCGTGCTGATCTTCACGCATTTGCGCGTACGCCTTTGGGTCGAAGAAATTGCTGTGCGGGTCAAGCACATGCAGCATGTTTGGGATGGCGCTGTCGTAAATGACCTTGTCGATCTTATCGCTGTTCAGCTTGTCTGCGTAGTTGCTTTCAATGACCGCATAGACGTCAGTAAACTGGTGCAGGCTGTCGCGAACCGTGGTTTCATCCGTGGCTGATTGTGCGTTCACGCGCCCATTCAGCAGCGCACCGGCAACGGCACAGGTTCCAAGAAAGAGTGACAGGGAAACAGCGGCGCGGCGGGTGCGTATGGGCATGGCTGGCGTGGTACCTCGCGGGTGACACTTCTCTTGAGTCGTACTTCCGACGCAGCCCAGGACAGACCAGGCCACTCCAGAGTAAGACGGAGTATACAACGGAGTGTCATACCAGCCTCCAAAGCAGCCCCCGAAACAGCGTGCGGCCTGCGCTGCGATACTTCAGTTCGTCGCATGAGCTGCATGGTTAGCGGAGTCGCATGACCGCTGCAACCTCCATAGTTCGGCTAGAGCTTTCGGAAGGGCATGGCTTCAGCCATGCCAGATATGGCAGCACATGGAAGCGGCTTTAGCCGCCGAGGTCAGCTTGAAAGCGTACCTCAGGGGCTAAAGCCCTCTCCGTGGGTCAGGTCTAAGCGCGGTCTGGTGTTCACTTTCTTGATCGGCAGACCGGCTCATGTGCCCGGACGCGTAGAATTGAGAGCGGTGACCGGGCGCAGTTCAGCCCGTCCAACGACCAGGCATCCGCGGTCATTCCGCACTGCCCGAGCTTCTACCCGCAGGTACGCATGACTGAGTTTTCCAGGTTTTACCGCGCCGCTGTGACTGGCACCGTTTTTGTTGCGTGCATCAGCCTTTCCGCGAGTGCGCTTGCGCAGCAGGCACCCACCGCCAAGCCGCTGCCCACGCCACGGTACCAGACGCCCGGCCTTGGCCCGGTGCAGGGACCTACGCCGCAGTACACGTTGCCGGAGACGCAATCCATTACGCCCAATGCCACCGTGGTGGAAGACGTAATCGTGCGCGTGAACGACAACATCATTTCCCGCTCAGACCTGGAGCGGGCAATGCAGCAGCTGCAGGGTGAGGTTGCGCAGAACCCCAGCGCTGGCGGCGATGCAACAGACCGCGAGCGCAACCTCTTGCGTGACCTGATCGACCAGCAGCTGCTGCTCTCCAAGGGCAAGGAGCTCGGCATCAATGCTGACGCGGAGCTGGTTCGGCGTCTGGACGACATTCGCAAGCAGAACAACTTTGCGACCATGGAGGACTTGGAGCGGGCCGCACGTTCGCAGAATGTGTCGTTCGAGGACTTCAAGGCAAGCATCCGCAACAACATCATCACGGGCGACGTGGTGCGCGATGAAGTGGGCCGCACCATCCACATGAACCGCTCGGATGAGCAGAAGTTTTACGACGCGCACAAAAATGAATTTGCCCAGCCGGAGCAGGTGCGCCTCTCTGAAATTCTGGTGCCGACGGCTGCAAATGCGGACGACACCACGATTGCAGCCGCCCAAAAATCTGCTAACGACATCTACGCCAAGCTCAAGGCGGGCGCAGACTTCGCGGCCACGGCCAAATCATCCTCTGGCGGCCCTACGGCGGCACAGGGCGGCGACCTTGGCCAGTTCAAGCGGAATGTGGGTGCGCTGGCACCTGTGCTGGAGCAGAAGACATTTACACAGCCGGTTGGCAGCTTTACCGAGCCCATTCGCACACGGCAGGGCTTTGTCATCCTGAGGACTGTGGAGCACCAGCAGGCCGGCACGCCACCGCTGGAGCAGGTGGAAGGCGAAGTGCAGAATGCGATGTACCAGGAGGCCATCCAACCCGCGCTGCGCGCGTACCTGACGCGGTTGCGTGAGGATGCCTACATCGATCTGCGCCCCGGCTTTGTGGACAGCGGTGCCAGCAGCAAGGAAACCAAGCCCGTCTTTGCCGCATATGTGGCGCCCACACCGAAAAAGAAGCTGGTCGAGAAGCAACAGCGTGACGCTGTGAAAACGGCGCGACTGGCTCAGACCCGCACGCCCACAGTGGCCAGCGCCACACCTGCCGTGCAGGAGCTCGACAAGCACGGCAAGCCGAAGAAGGCGAAGCGCGAGAAGGTACGCTTTGGCCAGGCACCCCGCACGGCGCTGCCACAGGGGCCCGGTGGTGCAGACACAGCCACCGCCACCGGCACCGTGGATGCGAATGGCAAGGCGCGAGAGGGCGCGCCCGGCCAGGCGATTAGTCCGGTTGCATCCACCGGCAATACGATCGCAGCGAATGCCGCGCCTGAGGACGATCCGCTCGCCGCCAAACCCGGACCCAGGGTGAAGACTCGCTTCGCCTCCCGCGAAGTGGAAGTAAAGCAGAAGAAGCAAGCAACCGTGCAGGCCAAAGCTGTAGAAAAGGTTCATGCCACGCCCGTTATAGCCACCACGGACGAAAAGCAGACCAAATCTGTGCAGTCCGCAGCGCTGGGATTGAACGGCAGCGACGCGAAGAAGAAAAAGGTCAAACGCAAGAAGGGCGACCCGAAAGAACGCTTGCAGGAAAAACCCATCGAAGCCAAGGCTCCGCTGCAGGACAATGGGCTGCCAGATCGCCTGCACCAACTGGATGGACCTGTGAAGCCAGACGATCCCGCAGCCAAAGCCGCCGCGGGCACCAGCACCAAGCTGGGCAGCAGCGACACCACTACGCTGGCACCCGCAACGGCGCCGGCACCGGGTAGTTCCCTTCCCAGCCAGACGCCGCCGACCGGTGGGGGCGCGGTGTCACCCAGCAGCAACCAGCCTGTACCGCAAACCTCGTTGGATCCCCGCTAACGAATACAGCCCATGCAAGCAGCCACTGGGAGCGCTTCGGTGCTCCCAGTCTGTTTTTGCGGCATGGGTTGCTCGTATTCTGGAGACATGAAGGATTTTTACGTCTCCGACGCAAGCCGCTTCGAAAATACGGAGATCACCTCGTTCTTTCTCCTCTCGCAAGTGTCGGCACGTGACAAGCGGGGCGGTGGCGGGCAGTACCTGGCACTCACCCTCACAGACAAGACGGGCACCCTGGAAGCCCGCATGTGGGAGGAATTCGCCGCCGCGCTCACCTCGTGTTCCCAGGGCTGCTACGTCAAGGTGCGCGGTCGGGTAGAGCGGTATCAGAACCGCTTCCAGCTCTCGCTGCTGCAGATGCGTTCTGCAGGGGAGCACGAGATCGATACGGCGGACTTTCAGGCTGTGTCCGCCTACAACCTCGACGAGCTATGGGCGGAGTTAATCGGCGTGGTAGACGGTTTTCGCAACGAGTACTTGCAGCAGCTGGTGCGCAGCTTTCTCAATGACCCGCAGATTGGCCCGGCGTTCCGCACAGCACCCGCGGCAAAGATGCTGCACCACGCCTGGATCGGCGGGCTGCTGGAGCACGTGGTGTTCCTTCTGCGGCTTTGTGCGCGGGTCGCGCCGCAATACCCTGACGAGGTCGAGCCTGACCTGCTGATGACGGCTGCCATCCTGCACGACATCGGCAAGGTGCGAGAATTGGCCTGGAAGTCAAGCTTCAGCTACACGACCGAGGGGCAGTTGCTCGGCCATATCACCATCGCCATCGGTCTGTTGCGCGAGCGGGTAGCGCAGATTGAAGGCTTCCCAGACCGCCTGCGCATCCTGGTCGAACACCTTATTCTGTCGCACCACGGCAAATACGAGTTCGGCTCGCCCAAGCTGCCCATGACGCCCGAGGCTGTGGTCTTTAGCGCGCTGGACGACCTGGAAGCCAAGATGCAGAACATGCGTGCCGAGTTTAGCCGCGCCGTGGAAAGCGGCAAGCGCCCCGACGAAGTGACGGACTACTCCCGGTCCATGGAGCGCAACCTGCTCAACAGCCGCGCTTACCTGCAGGACGAATAAGCCTTCAGCGCTGGGGAGTGGCCGGTGGCGTAGCGGGTGTGTCCTCGTCCCGTTTGTGATTGCCTAAGCCGAACATCTTCTGGAAGATGTTGCGGTGTTCCCCGCTCCCATCGCGCTCTCCCTGGCGGCCATCGGGTGTCTTGCCGCTGCCGGTGAAGTCCGCACCGGCGGTATCGCTGTCCTTACCGAACAGGCGATCCATCAGGCTGCGGCCGCTGTCGCTCATATGACTGCAGGTACTCTGCGGCTGCGTTCCATCCATAAAGGCCAAGGTGTACGCTGCGGGGCAGCTCTCGTCCGCCAGCAGATTGCTGACCTTGTCGATCGGGTACTCGGCGATGCCCGCGGGCGGTGTGAACGGCTTCATATCGCTGTACTGCGGCAGCCGCTGGGCACGCTTCATAAAGTCAGCCCAGATGGGCGCGGCCAGTACGGCACCGGTCAGGTTGATGTTGGTGTAGTCGTCGTTTCCCACCCACACCACGCAGATCAGGTTGCTGCTGTAGGCGGCAAACCATGCATCGTGGCTGGTACCCGTTTTGCCCGCCGCCGGAGCGGTAAAGCCGCGCTGGCGCAC
>CALMRM010000287.1:0-17283 GCA_937871605.1 uncultured Terriglobus sp.
ATGCGCAGCGGCGGCTACGGTGCCATCGGCGGTGTGACGATTACAGCCGCCTCCGGTGTGGAGATTGCGCTGTGGGACCTGGCAGGGCGCATTCTGCAGACGCCCGTGTGCAACCTGCTGGGTGGGCGCTTTCGCGACCGTGTGCGGTTCTATCGCACGTTGCAGGCGCCAGACAAACACCCCGCCGACGCCGCGAGTTGGCCCGCGCAGATGGAGTATGAGTTGGCGCACAACCGGTACGGCTTTACCGCGTGGAAGGTGCAGGGCGACGGCGTGCCGACCACGGCAGACCCTACTTTCTCCGAGCCGGGCCACGACCCTTATACCAATCAGCTGACCCTGCGCGATATCGATCGCATACTGATTCGCATGGAAGCGATTCGGAAGGTGCTGGGGCCGGATGCGGACTTTGCCATCGAGAACCACTGGAAGTACAGCATCGGTGATTCAATCCAGTTGCTGACGGCGTTGGAACACGTGCGGCCCATGTGGGTCGAGGACCCGTTACCGCCAGAGGAGATTGAGGCCACGGCAAAGCTGGCGCGCATGGTGCGCACGCCCATCTGCACGGGCGAGAACCTGTATGGGCTGCACGGCTTTCGCCCGCTGATTGAGCAGCAGGCCTGCGCGGGCGTGCACATCGATATCCCCAAGTCCGGTGGCCTGTTCGAGTCCAAACGCATCTCTGACTTCGCCAGCCAGTTTGGCATTTGGACCGCGGCGCACAATCCCGCAAGCCCGCTGGGTACCATCGCGTCGGTTCATGCGGCCGCTGCCATGCGTGATTTCCGCATTCATGAATTAGCCAAGTGGGTCGACTGGTGGCCCACGCTGGTCACCCATGAAGGACCGTTCTGGACGAACGGCTATTACGTCATTGAAGACAAACCCGGCTACGGTGTGGAGATCAATCCAGACGTGGCCAAAGCGCACCTTGCACCCGGCGAAGTCTGGTGGGGATGACCGCAACGCGGCATGCACCGCACAACCGCTCGTTCTGAAAGGACTGTAGACCTAATGGTGTTTGCTAATCGCTTCACAACCACCCGGCGCGGCATGATGAAGTCCACCATGGCCCTGTTTGCCGCAGGCATGTTGGGCAAGGGCATGCCGCTGGCAGAGGCACAAACCTCTGTTAAGAACGTGAACAAAAACAGCAGCCCATCCACGCTCAAGATTACGGACCTGCGTTACACCGTGGTCAAAAAACCGGGCCCAAGCCCCTGCCCCATCATCCGCATCGACACCAATCAGGGCGTCTACGGTTTGGGCGAGGTGCGCGACGTGGCGAACTACCAGTACGCCATGGTGCTAAAGAACCGCATCATGGGCGAGAACCCGCTCAACGTAGATTTCCTGTTCGAGAAGCTTGCACAGTTCGGCGGTATCTCGCGACAGGCAGGCGGCGTGGTCGCCATCGAAATGGCGCTGTGGGACATCGTGGGCAAGGTCTACAACGTGCCCATTTACCAGATGCTGGGCGGCAAGTGGCGGGACAAAATCCGCATCTACGCCGACACGCCAGAGGCCGACACGCCCCAGGAGTTCGCGCGCATTGTGAAAGAGCGCAAAGACCGTGGCTTCACCTGGATCAAGGCGGACGTTGGCCCGGAGATTCTGAAAGGCAAGCCGGGGACGATTGTGGAGCCCGCCAATCAGCAGTCTGTGGAGTACGACAAGCGCCTGCCGCACCAGTTCACCGGCAATGAGCTTACGGACAAGGGCATCGACGTCTACTGCGAGTACATTGCAGCCATCCGCGAGGCCATTGGCACGGACACGCCGCTGTGCACCGACCACCTGGGCCACCTGGGCGTGAACAGCATTATCCGGCTGGGCCGCGCGTATGAAAAGTACAACCTGGAGTGGATGGAGGATGTGATCCCCTGGTGGTACACCGACCAGCTGAAGCAAATTACGGACAGCATAGAAACACCCACCTGCACAGGCGAGGACATCTACGAGATCGCCGACTTTGAAACGCTCTGCAAGAACCACGCCGTCGACAAGATTCATCCGGACCTGTCCACCAGTGGTGGCATCCTGCGTACACACAAGATCGGCGACATGGCCTATAAGTACGGCGTGCCCATGGCCATGCACTTCGCCGGCACGCCCGTGGCCTGCATGGCCAACGTGCACTGCGCCGCTGCCACGCGCAACTTTCTGGCGCTTGAGAATCACTCGCTGGACGTGCCCTGGTGGCAGGACCTGGTGAACGAGGTCCCCAAACCCATCATCCAGCAGGGCTACATTCCAGTGCCTGACCTGCCGGGCCTAGGCGTGACGCTGAACGACGAGGTGATGAGGCAGCACCTCGCACCCGGTGTCGGCTACTTTGAACCTACACCCATGTGGGACGAGAAACAGTCCTTTGATGACCAACTGTTCAGCTAGAAGCAGCCGGTCAGCAAGGCAGCGAGTCAGCAAACCGCAGACAGCAAAGTTGCTGTACCTGGAACCGCTGAGTCGCTGCTCTTACTGAAGGAATCGGCCGGTTGGTGCGAACGGAACAAGATGTACCCACCTGCGGGCTGAAGGCCCGCGCTGTCATAGCCTGGGGCGTAGCCCCAGGTAGCGGTCCATAAAGAAAGCGGGCTGAAGGCCCGCGCTAACGGCTTGGCACCTTATACCTGCTGGGCTACTGTAAGGACGACCATGTCTAGATTGCTGAAGTTTGCCCTCGCCGCCTCCCTGATCGCAACCGTTGTACCCCTCTGTGCGCAGGTAAAGCAAACCCGCGAACAGATGATGTTCTACACCGCTGACTGGAGGGGTGAGCGCTTCCCAGACGGCCGCCCCAAGGTGCCGGACTCGTTGCTGACCCGCGCGCTCGATGTGTCCATCGAAGACATCTGGGAGTACCTGCGCGGCCTGGGCTACAACTGCCAGTTCGACACCGGGTTTCAGGCGCTGCACCCGGACAAGCCGTTTGCGGGCCGCGCCCTGACGGCGCAGTACATGCCCTCGCGCCCGGACATGGCCAAGGCTATCGCCGCGGAAGGCAAGGCGGAGAGTCGCATTGCCTTTGGCAACAACAACAGCTGGCCCATCAACGAGCTGCAGATCGGCGACGTTTACATTGCCGACGGCTTTGGCAAGATCGTTGAGGGTACCCTGATCGGCTCCAACCTGGGCAGCGGTATTGCGGCGCACACCCATGTCGGCTTCATCTTCGACGCGGGCGTCCGCGACGCGGAAGAGAACCGCGAACTGCCCAACTTCAACGGTCTGTACCGTGCCTATGATCCCTCCGCCTGGAAGGACATGGTGCTGACGGGTATCAACACACCCATTCGCATCGGCCGCGCCACTGTCCTGCCGGGTGACCTAGTCTTGGCCAAGCGTGATGGTGTCATCTTTATTCCGGCCCCGCTGGCAGAAGACGCCATCGCCAACGCAGAGTTCACCAACCTGGAAGACGCCTTCAACTTCTACCTGAACAGCCAGGGCACCAATGGCGGCAACTTCGAAGGGGGCTGGAACGGCAAGAAGTATGACGCCCTGGCAGCGTGGGTCAAGGCCAACCCGGGCAAGCTCAAGATGTCGCAAGCACAGTTCGACAGCATTGAGGCCAAGCGCAAGAGCCGCCGCGGTAACTAACGCACCTGCCTGACTTAGTGGCGCTTCGTACAATGGGAGCGTGACCGCCGATGGGCAGACCCGTGTTGCCGTGGTGTTGGTGCGTGCGCGTAACCCGCTCAACATTGGCGCAGCGGCGCGCGCCATGGGCAACTTCGGCTTTGCGGACCTGCGGCTGGTGAACGACTACGACGTGCCCTTTCACGAGGCGCGCTCTGCGGTGGACGCCGCACCCGTCCTGCATGCCGCACAGCAGTTTGCCAGCGTTGCCGATGCAGTAGCGGACTGCACATTGGTGGTAGGCACCACGGCCATGGGCGAGCGCAGATTGCTGCACCCGGTGGAGGTGTTGCGTGATGCCGTGCCGCACATGCAAGACGCCGTGACACGGCAGGACGGGCGCGTTGCGCTGCTTTTTGGGTCCGAGAAGACGGGCCTCTCCGCGGCAGAGATGAGCCACTGCCACCGCCTGCTGACCGTGCCCATGCGCAACGGCGGCATTAGCATGAACCTGGGTCAGGCAGTCGCCGTGTGCCTGTATGAAGTCGCGCGAGGGGCGCCACCGCAACGCACGTTGCCACCAGCATCGCGGCAGGCCAGCGGGGAAGAGCTGCAGCGATTCGAATCGCTGTTACGCGAGGTGCTGCACGGCAGTGAGTACGACCGCCGCTTCCCTGGAAACATGGGCGAAGACGCGCTGCACCGGCTGGTGCGGCGGCTGACGCTGCCCGGGGATGACGTAGAGATCTGGCTCGGCATGCTGCGCCAGATGGTGTGGAAGCTGCAGGCGAACGCTCGACCGCCGTCCTAAGTACCCTGGCAGGTGATGTGAGTTTCTCAAATCTCTTCGTCCTGAGCGGAGCACGCAGCGCGCAGTCGCAGGACCTGCTTTCCTATTGGGCTGCGTGCTGCTTTGGGGAGATGCAGGTCCCTCCACTTCGCTTCGCTCCGGTCGGGATGACAAGTGTGTGAGGCTTTGCTTTCGGTCGGGTGACGAACGTGTGAGGCTTCGCTCCGGTCCGTATGACGAACGTGTGAGCTTCGCTCCGGTCGAAAGTGTGGCTTCGTCGGGTCGCGATGACAAAGCTGCCAATGCGCGTAACGTCAGAGGGAGCGGCGCTGGTAGACTGCGTTGCATGAGCCACTTCTTGCTTCGCTCCGTCGCTGTGCTGGCGTTGAGTTCGTCTGCGTCGCTGTTTGCGCAGCAGACCCTGACCACCGCTGACTACGCACGCGCGGAGAGCCGCCTGGCCTACAAGACAGCGCCGCTGGTGGACCACGCCGTGGACCGCGTGATCTGGCTCAAGACAGATCCAGCGGCCGCCGCTAGCGACCGCTTTTGGTACAAGGACACCAGCAATGGCGTGACCACGTTTATGCTGGCCGACGCAGAGAAGAAGACGAAAGCTCCTGCATTTGACCATGCCAGGATGGCGTCGGCATTGCAGTCCGCGGGCATTCGCAATGCCAACTCGGGCACCCTGCCGGTGACTGACTTGGAGTTTGCCGACCGCGATGCAACGCTGATCGTCACCGTACGCGGCGAGCGCTACCGCTGCGCACTGCCCGCGTACACCTGTGCCAAGCAGCCCGTGCCGCCCGCGCACCAGCAGACCAGGGCGAACGGCCAGCCGGAAGCTGGCGTCAGCGCCACCGGCACCGGCGGCAACGCTGGCATGAGCACCAATCCTGTGGCTGCCGCACCGTTGCGGCCGGGCCGGGATGAGGCGGTGGTATCGCCCGATGGCAAGCGTGCCGCTTTTATCCGCGACTGGAATCTCTGGGTGCGCGACGTGGCCACGGGCGAGGAGAAGCCGCTGACCACCGATGGCGTGACCAACTACGGCTACGCCACGGACAACGCAGGCTGGACACACAGCAACCGTGCCATTGTGGTCTGGTCGCCCGACTCGAAGATGGTGGCCACCTTTCAGCAGGACCAGCGCAAGACCGGCATGATGTACCTGGTGAGCACGCAGGTGGGCCATCCCACGCTGGACGCGTGGCCCTACCCGCTGCCCGGCGACAAAGACGTGACGGTGATCGAGCGCGTCGTCATTGACACGGACACAGGCAAGGTGACGCGGCTAAAGACGCCACCCGACCAGCACCGCAGCAGCCTGTGCGACGACATCAGCTGCCGTGGCGGCGGCTGGGACGACGTGCAGTGGGCCGCCGACGGCAAGTCGTTAGCGTTCCTATCGACCAGTCGCGACCACCGCAAAGAAAACCTCTTTATGGCGGATGTCGCCACGGGCGCGGTGCGCCCCGTCATGGAAGAAACCGTCTCCACCTTCTTCGAAAGCGGCAACGGACGCGTGAACTGGCGCTACCTGTCAAAGCGCAACGAGATCCTGTGGTTTAGCGAGCGCAGCAACTGGGGTCACCTGTACCTGTACGACGCGGGCACCGGCGCGCTGAAGCACCCCGTCACAGCGGGCGACTGGAACGTGACGCAGCTGCTGCGGGCCGATGAGAAGACGGGTGAGATCTTCTTTGAGGGCGTGGGCCGCGAGGCAGGCTGGGACCCGTACTACGCCGCTACGTACAAGGCGAAGCTGGACGGCAAAGAGGCAAACGGCGGTTTGAAGCTGCTGACCCCCGGCGACAGCAACCATGCGGCCACACTGAGCGAGAACGGCAAGTACCTTGTCGACCTGTACAGCACGCCGCAGACGCCGCCCGTGGCCGTGCTGCGCGATGCTGACGGCAAGGAACTGATGACGCTGGCCACTGCCGACATCTCGCGGCTGAAGGCGACCGGCTGGCAGCCGCCAATCAACATCAAGGTCAAGGCACGTGACGGCAAAACCGACCTGTATGGCCTCATGTTCAAGCCGTCGAACTTCGACGCGACAAAGAAGTACCCCATCGTGAACTACATCTACCCCGGCCCGCAAACGGGCTCGGTGGGTTCGCGCAACTTCAGCGCCTCGCGCGGGGACGACATGGCGCTGGCGGAGCTTGGCTTCATCGTCGTGTCGATCGACGGCATGGGCACGCCGTGGCGCTCCAAGAAGTTCCACGAGGCCTACTTTGGCGACATGGGCGACAACACCCTGCCCGACCAGGTGGCGGGCATGAAGCAGCTTGCATCGGAGAACCCATGGATCGACAGTAACCGCGCGGGCGTGTGGGGCCACAGTGGCGGCGGCTTTGCCACGGCAGACGCCATGTTCCGCTACCCGGACTTCTTCAAAGTGGGCTGGAGCGAAAGCGGCAACCACGACAACCGCAACTATGAGGATGACTGGGCTGAAAAGTGGATCGGCCTGGACGATAGCACGACCAAAAAGGCCTACGACGACCAGGCCAACGAGAGCATCGCCAAGAACCTGAAGGGCAAGCTGATGCTGGTGCACGGCACCATGGACGACAACGTGCCGCCCTCAAACACGCTGCTCGTAGTCGACGCGCTGATGAAGGCGGGCAAGGATTTCGACCTCCTGATGATTCCCAACGCTCACCACGGCTACGGCGACCAGACGTACTACATCGCGCGCCGCCGCTGGGACTATTTTGTGCAGAACCTCGCCGGGGGCACGCCGCCGAAGGAGTACACACTGAAGCCCACGCCCATGCCGGGCCGCTAACGCAGCTTCTTGTACGCCTCGTTGTTCGTTGCTCTCGTAGGCATCGTTGTTCTCGTCGTTGGCGTGTTGAACAAGCCAACGGGAACAACGCAAAACGACAGCAACGTAACAACGAGACACGATTAACCGCGCTACAACTTTGGCTGTGCTGCCGCCGGTACTTCGCGCAGGCTAAGACTGCTCAAGGCGGGTGGGTTGGACCCTGGGCGAACCTGCAGCGTGCCCAGCACCTCAGCGCCGTCGGGCATCTGGTCACGCAGGCGGAACACCATCAGCCCGGGTGCGATCTCCCGCGCTGAGAGCAGGTTGAAGCCACCGTTGGTCGCACGCAGTGCCAGCAGGGTAGCCACGGTGGGCGCGGGAGCGGCCGTGGGCAGAGCATGACCCAGCGCGGGCCCGCTGCCGTTGTTGAATGCTGCAAGCCAGGCCCACAGCAGGTGCCCCGCAGGGCTGTCCGGAATAAGCCCGGCATCCTGTCCAAAGCGTGGCAGGTGCACGATCACAGTGGCATGCACGTTTGTGGTTGCGGGCCGGTACCCTTTGCGCAGCGGCACGGGCGCATCGGCCGCATCGCCCAGCACCACGGTGTCAATCTGCGAGGGGTCGTCGTCCTTGTCGTCGTTGCCACTGCTGTTTTGGCTGGAACCAGCGCCCGCTGCCGCGCGGCTGGCTGAAGCATCGCCGCCGCCGTGCAGGTGTCGCCGCTTGGCAGACTGCCCCAGGCCGTACGCAATGCCGTACACCCCGCCCGCGGCCAGTGCCACGGCCAGCAGCAGCACACCGGGGCGCAACGGCTGGCGCGCTGTCAGGTAGAAGCTGGGTGCATTTGGAATCGGCGCACGGGGTGTGCGGGCGACATGCGGCATAGTGGTAGGACGCACAGAACACACTCTCTGGTATGGCCCGACCGCGCGTGGCATCGCAATGCAGGGCAGCACCGTCACGCTGCCAGCCAAGCCGCCGATACGTGAGGTGTATGCAGGTTGAAGCTCACGCCCTGAACACCGCCTCTGTCCACCTTACGCCGCTGCCGTTACGCGTGGTGCCCTCGCCCGAGCATCACGCTCGACACAAGGCGCAGGCACGTACGCCGGGCGGTGATGTGGACTTTCTTACCGGCCTGGCCAGTCGCGCACGCTTTGAAGACGAACTGCATCGCAGTCTTGAGGAAATCGCGGCAGGCACGCGGCAGGGCACTGGCGTGCTCTTCCTGGACCTGGACCGCTTTAAGCGTGTGAATGACACGCTGGGTCATGCAGTGGGAGACGATCTGCTACGCCTAGTCAGCGATCGCCTGCGCGGGGAGCTGCACCCGGACGATGTGCTTGCCAGGTTGGGTGGTGATGAGTTCGCCATTTTGCTGGCGAACGCACCAGACCCGGTGGCGCTGGCACAGCTGTCGCAGCGGCTCATTGACCTGGTGCAGCGAACCTACCTGATCGAAGGGCATGTGGTGCATGTGGGCACCAGCATCGGCATCGCATTGGCTCCGCAGAACGGGGTGTCCGCGCGGGAACTGCTGCGACGTGCCGACCTGGCGCTGTACGAATCGAAGAACCGCGGCCGGGGTGCTTTCCACTTCTTTGAGGACGAGTTTGAGTCCAAGGCCCTGAGCAGGCGAGACTTGGAGATGCAGCTGCGCAAAGCCATTGTGCTGCGGCAGCTTGCCATGTTTTACCAGCCGCAGGTAAGCGTAGAAACGGGTGCCATCACCGGCTTTGAAGCGCTCCTTCGCTGGCGCCATCCAGAGCGGGGGCTCCTGCTGCCGGGCGACTTCATGCTGCTGGCCGAAGAGATCGGCATGACGTTACCCATTGGCGAGTGGGTGCTGCGCACAGTGTGTGCCGAGGCGAAGAAGTGGCCGGACAACCTGGTGTTTGCCGTCAACGTCAGCGCGCAGCAGTTTGAAGACACCGCGTTCGCAGCGTCTGTCGAGCGTGCGCTGTCCAAGGCAGGCCTGCCGGGTCACCGGCTTGAAATCGAGGTCAAAGAAGACGTTCTGCTGCGCAATGATCCCAGCGTACCGGAAACGCTGCATGCCCTGCAGAGGATGAGCGTTCGTGTCACGCTGGACGACTTCGGTACCGGTGTCGCCTCGTTAAGCCAGTTGGCCCGGCTGCCCTTCGACAAGATCAAGATCGACCGATCGCTCATCGCAATGGAAAGTGCGGACCCGCGAAACCGTGCCATCATCCGCGCCGTCAGCGCACTGGGTCAAAGCCTGGGCATCTGCACGCACGCCGAAGGTGTGGAGTCACTGGAACACCTGCAGCGGGTGCGATCCGACGGTTGCCACTCTGTGCAGGGCTACTACTACAGCGAGGCCGTACCGGCTGACCAGATCACCCAACTCATCGACAAACTGAAGCACCTGAACACCAGCACGGAGTAGCCATGGCAAACGACCTCTACCGCATTGTGTATTGCAGCCGCAATCTGATCGACGAGCACAGCACCAGCACCACGCACGATGCAGAGCTGGAGAGCATCCTGAATGCCTCGCGCGTCAACAACCGTTCGGTCGATGTGACCGGTGCGCTCCTTTTCAACCGCGAGTACTTCGCGCAGGTGCTGGAAGGGCCGCGCACTCCGGTGGAGACGACCTTTGAGCGCATCCAGCGCGACCGTCGCCATGGTGAGGTGACCGTGGTGGAGAATGGCTTTGCCGGTGCCCGCGACTTTCCAGAGTGGGCCATGGCGCATGCTGCTCCCGCATCCGGTCAGATGGAAGACGGCATCTGCGCCACCCTGCAGCTGGCGCTGCTGCAGCCCTCGGCCAATGGCGAAGACGTGCTGCTGCTCATGAAGGACCTGGTCATCCAGGACTGAGCCCGGCGGCCCCTTCGAGTATCGGTCGCCTGCGGAACTGGCTCTGCGCCGGATGCGTACAGGAGAGTACGCTACTTAAGCCAGGTGAGGTATGCATTGGACTGAGGCGCTGAAGCTGGCGCTGCAATCGCTGTGGGCAAACAAGCTGCGGACCACGCTGACGCTGCTGGGCGTCGTCATCGGCGTGGCCGCGGTCATTGCTGTCGTTACGCTGGTGAACGGAGCCAATGCGTACGTCGACAGCAAGCTGAACCGCTACGGCTCGGACGTCTTTACCGTATCGAAGATGCCAAACCTGATTACCAGTTTTGCCGAATACACACGGTTTCAGAAGCGCAAGAACGTGCTGCTGGACGACTTCCAGTTTATCCAGGAGAACTGCAAGCGCTGTGTGATGACGGGCGCGGGCCAGGGCTCGAACGTCGGCGTCAAGTACGGCACGGATTCCATCACCGACGTGAGCCTGCGGGCATGGACCGCCGCTATGCCCGAGCTCAACAACCTCAACATCATCAAGGGCCGTGCCTTCACACCGACGGAGGTAGAAAACGGCGCGCATGTGGCCATCGTGGGCACCGACATTCAGGAGAACCTGCTGAAGGGCGAAGACCCTGTCGGCAAGGAGCTGCGCGTGGATGGCGTGGTCTACACCGTCATTGGCCTGGGCGAAAAGCAGGGCAAAACGCTGGGCTCCAGCCAGGACAACTACGTGGCCGTACCCATCTCGGCATACCAGCGCACCTATGGCACGCAGAAGACGCTGACCATCTACGTGAAGGCACCGGGCACCGGTGCGGCGCTGGAGGATACGGGCGCGGAGGTGCGCACCCTCATGCGCAGCGCCCGCCACGATCGGCTCGGCGAGGACGACAGCTTCACCCTCGACCTGAACAACACCTTTCTGTCGCTGTTCAAAACGGTCACCAACCTGTTCGGTGCCATCGCCATTCCGGTGGCAGCCATTTCGCTTGTCGTTGGCGGCATCGTCATCATGAACATCATGTTGGTCAGCGTCACGGAGCGGACGCGCGAAATCGGCGTACGCAAGGCGCTGGGCGCGCGGCGGCGCGACGTCCTGCTGCAGTTCGTCATCGAAAGCGGTCTGATGGCGGCGGCCGGCGGCGTCATCGGCGTCTTGTTCGGCATTGGCGTAGGCTTTGCCATTTCCGCCGTGGCAGGTTTTCCCATGGGCATTGCGTGGTGGAGCGTGTTCGTAGGCCTGTTTGTGGCGACGGCGGTTGGCATATTCTTTGGCGTGTACCCGGCGAAGAAGGCTGCCATGCTGGACCCAATTACCGCACTGCGGAGTGATGTGTGACGTCTACCTTGATTTTTCATCCGGAGCGCAGCCGCACACCCTTTGTTCATCATCCTGAGCGGAGCGCAGCGGAGTCGAAGGACCTGCTTTCCTTCCCGGCTGCACCGCTGCTCCTAGAAAAAAGCAGGTCCTTCGACTACGCACTACGTGCTCCGCTCAGGATGACGGGTAGCGAGGTTGCGCGTCAGCAGATGGGAGGACACCCATGAACCTCTCTGACGTCCGCGAAACCATCACCATCTCGCTTGACACGCTGCGTGCCAACAAGCTGCGCAGCGGGCTGACCGTGCTGGGCATCGTCATTGGCGTGCTGACCGTCATCATCATGTCGTCGCTCATCAACGGGCTGAATAGTTCAGTGAACGGCATCATCTCGCAAATGGGATCGAATGCGCTGTTTGTGTTCCGCTTCTCCGTCTTCGGGTCGCGGCCCACGCTGGAAGAGCTATCGCGCAAGCAGCTGACGTACGACGACATGGAGGCGCTCAACAAGCTGCCGCACGTGGTGGCCGCGGCGGCTGGGCTGCGACTGGCCAACTTTGGCGCGTTCGGCGCCGAGGGCATGACCACCGTCCGCGGCGGCGGCCACAAGGTGGAAAACGTCGGCCTGGGTGGAGACAGCGACACCAGCTACATCGTGAACGACTGGCCCATTGCGGCGGGTCGCGTCTTCACCAAAGAGGAGCAGGACCGCGCCGCCACGGTCGTCATCCTGGGCCACGACACGGCAGAGGACCTGTTCCCCAACGGCGACGCGATTGGCAAGGAGATTGAGGTCTCCGGCATCTCCGCCACGGTGGTGGGCACCCTGGATAACTTCAAAGGGATCTCGCCGGGCAAGAACCCGTCGGACAACTTCTGCTACTTCCCCATCACGACCTTTCACCACATGCACCCGGAGATCCTGGACTACTGGATCACCGTGAAGTACGACACGCTGGCCAACAAGGACGCGGTCGAGGAGGAGGTGCGCGAGGTGCTGCGCGCGCGCCGCAAGGTGCCCGTGGAGAAAGACGACAACTTCGCCATCTTCGGGTCCGACTCGCTCACGCGGTTGTGGTCGCAGCTCACCGGCGGGCTCTTCCTGCTCATGTTTGCCCTCTCAAGCGTGGGCCTGATGGTGGGTGGCGTTGGCGTCATGAACATCATGCTGGTGAGCGTGACGGAACGGACGCGTGAAATTGGCGTGCGCAAAGCAATTGGCGCGACCAAGCGAACGATCCTGCTGCAGTTCACGCTGGAGGCGATGGTGCTGTGCGCCATTGGCGGCTTTGTGGGCGTTACGCTGGGCTCGCTGGTGGCACTGGTGCTGCACGTATTTCTGCCGTCGCTGCTGTCCAGCGCGTGGGTGGTGGCGGCGTTCACCATCAGCATCGGCATCGGCCTGGTCTTCGGCATTTACCCGGCCTGGAAAGCGGCCAGCCTGAACCCGATTGACGCACTGCGCTACGAGTAATTCTTGTCGCCTCGGCTCACTTCCACATTGACCGCGTAGAACGTCGCGCCGCCGCCCAGGTCAGTCAGGCGCTCGCTGGTGAGCACGTTGATGCCGTTCCTATCAGCGGCCAGCTTGTTCCAACCCAGCGAAGCGGCCACGGTGCCGGGCTGCACGCGTTGGGTGACACTTGCCCTCAGGCACAGGCTGCCACGGTCGTTGCGCGCCACTACGGTGTCGCCTTCAGCGATGCCACGCGCCTCGGCATCTTCGGGATGTATCTCCAGCACGCCCAGGCCAACGCGCTCGTCTTCCATCGCGCGGTGCCGTGGCACGTTGGCGAACGTGGAGTTCATCCAGTGGTCGGCCTTGCGCGCCAGCAGGCGCAGGGGTTGCGTGCTGTCGTTGCGCTCCGGCGTGGGGACGTATGCGGGCAGCGGGTCCAGCCCCTGCTGCTGCAGCGTTTCTGAAAAGAACTCCGCTCGACCGCTCGGTGTTCGAAACCACGAAGCACCACTGAAGGGCAGAAACGCGCCGCGCCCAGTGCGTGGTAGAGCCAGCGGCACGCGAGCCTCTGCCTGTAGGCGCTCAAACGTGATGCCCGCCTGCCACGGATGCGTACTGTCCAGTGCCTGCCGGATGAGGTCCTCCTCCGTGTCGCGAAAACATGGCTCCGCAAATCCCATCCGCTGCGCCAGTTGCGCAAACAGCCACACGTTGCTGCGCACCTCGCCGGGTGGGTCCACGGCGCGGGATGACAGCTGCACGTGGTAGTGGCCGTAGGCACCCTGCACGTCGTCCTGCTCCAGGAAGGTGGGCGCGGGCAGCACGAGATCGGCGTAGTCGGCGGTGTCGGTCAGGAAGCTGTCGTGCACGACGGTAAACAGGTCCGTGCGCCGCATGCCACGCAGCACCGCGTTCTGGTTGGGTGCGACGGCGGCGGGATTGCTGTTGTAGACGAACAGCGCGTGGACCGGCGGCTCTGCCAGTTCCGTCAGCGCGTGGCCCAGCTGGCTCATGTTTACGGTGCGCGCGGCGCGGTGCAACGGGCTGCTCTGCATCAATTCCGGCATCTGCAGCTTTGTGGAATTGAAGCCGAAGGCAGCCGAGGTAGACAAGAGCACACCTCCGCCATGGTGCCGCCACGCACCCGTCAGCAGCGGCAGCATGGCTACCGCCCGGGCCGCAGTGCCGCCGTTGTCCGTGCGCTGGATGCCGTAGTTCAGCCGAATCACAGCGGGCGTGGTGGTGGCGTAGGCGCGAGCAAACGCTACGATCGTCTCCGCATCAAGGCCGGTGATGCCTGCAACACGCTCTGGTGCGTATTCCGCTGTGGCCACACGGTCGCGCAATGCGTCGAACCCGTGCGTGCACTCCGCGATATAGTCGCGGTCTTCCAGGCCGTCGCGCAGGATGACGTGCATCATGCCCATGGCCAGCGCGGTGTCACTGCCGGGCCTGATGGCGAGGTGCTGGTCGGCCAGCCGCGCCGTCTTGGTCTGGTAGGGATCGATGACGACCAGCCGGGCACCATTGCGCCGCGCCTGCTCAATAAACGGCCACAGATGGATGCTGTTGCCGTGCAGGTTTGCGCCCCACGCCACGATCAGCTTCGCGTGGGCAAAGCTCTGCGGCTCCGGTCCCAGGCGCGTGCCGTACACGGCATTCAGCGCGGCCGCGCCCGCGGTGGAGCAAATGGTGCGTGCAAGCTGCGACGCACCCAACCGGTGAAAAAAGCGGCGATCCATGGACCCAAAGCCAAGCTGGCCGATGGTGCCCGCGTAGCTGTACGGCAGGATGGACTCCGGCCCGTGCCGGTCGCTGACCTGTTGCAGCCGCTGCGCCATGGTGCCCAGCGCCTCATCCCAGCTGACCCGCTCAAAGGCTTCCAGCTCCCGGCCGTGTGTCAGCGCACCCTTGGGCACGCCGGCGCGGCGGCGCAAGGGGTAGAGCAGCCGGTCCGGCGCGTAAACGCGATCCAGAAAGCGCGCCACCTTGCCGCACAGAAACCCACGCGTCACCGGGTGCGTGGGATCTCCTGCGATGCGCACCACGCGGTTGGCCGCCGTATCCACCGTGGCCAGCACGCCGCAGCTATCCGGGCAATCCAGCGAGCAGGTGCTGTGCACCGTTTTCTGCACAACCTGCGAGGCAAGCGGGGCTCGCGCGGTCGTTCGCGCGCCGTTCTCATGTGGTGCAAAGGCACCAGTCGCGGCTACGGCATCGATGTCAGGAGACATGGGATGATTGTAAAAGTTCATCGCAGACACCACGGAACCGCACGCTCACCAGGCACAACGCAGCAACCACAGCCTCTGCGAAACGGGGCACCCTGTTAGGAGACACCGCGCATGCGCCGCATTTTGCTTACACTCGCCCTGACCGTTGCGGCTTTCCCCGTGGTCGCTCCGCATCGCCTCCCTGCCCAGGACCGCGAAGGCAGCCAGATGAAGACGCTGCCCCAGGGCGAACTGGACGTGGTCAAGGTGCTGCTGGCGCAGGAACGCGCGTGGAACAAGGGCGACATGGCCGGGTTTACCAGCGGCTATAAAAACTCGCCGGACACGGTCTTCATGGGGTCGGAGCTAGCCCGTGGCTATGACGGCATGGTGGCGCGGTACGCCAAAAATTATCCCAACAAGGAAACCATGGGCCGCCTGACCTTTAGCGACCTTGAACCACGCCTGCTGGACGAGCGCTTTGCCACCGTGACCGGCGCGTTCCAACTGGAGCGCAGCAAAAAGGGCGGCGGCAATGCCAACGGCATCTTCTCTCTGGTGCTTGAAAAGACCGCGGACGGCTGGAAGATTGTGCTCGACCACACGTCGTAGGCGTTTTCGAGCATCGCGGCAATCCGGGGATACGATGCATGCTTTGTCCCTGAATTGGCTCCCGGGTGCCTGCGATAATCGAGACTGCATGCTGAACCGTCCGCACCTCTCTCGCGCAGCCGCTTCCCTGGCGTTGCTCGTCTCACTCCTGGCCGCAGGCTGCCATGCGCAAACTCCGGGCGGTGCGCTTTCGCCGGAGGTGGCGCGGCGCATCGCGATTACCATCCGGGCCAAGGCGCAGCTGCCGTTCAACTATGACGTCACGGTGGGCGACCACAAGCCAAGCTCGCAGGCCGGATGGGATGAGGTCACGGTCTTGTTAGGCGAGCATGGCAAACCACTCAAGCCCATGACGTTCCTCCTGTCCAAGGACGGCAAGACGCTGGCGCAGATGAACACCTTTGACCTCGGAAAGGATCCGAAGACGCTGGTGAGTGATGCCGGTCGCCCAGCGCGTGGCGGCAGTGAAAAGGCGCCGGTAGACATCGTGGTCTTCGACGACCTGGAATGTCCCTTCTGCGCCCGCATGCACGCAGCCATGTTTCCTGCCGTGCTCAACCGCTATGGCGATAGGGTGCGTATTGCCTACAAGGACAACCCGCTGACGCAGATCCACCCCTGGGCCACGCACGCCGCGGTGGATGCCGATTGCCTGGCGCAGCAAAGCAACAGCGGCTACTGGGCTTTGGTGGACCACCTGCACGAGCACCTGTCCGACATCGGTGTAGACCCAGCCGCCAAGCCCGGTCCCGACGGCAAGCAGCCGGAGAAAACGCTGCCGGTCGCCATGGCGCAACTCGATCAGGCCACCCTGGACGAGGGCAAGCGGCAGAAGGTGAACGAAGGCAAGCTGCAGGCCTGTGTGAAAGCCCAGGACGAGACGCCTGTAAAGGCGGGTCTGGCAGAGGGCGAGCAACTCAACGTGAACGGCGTCCCGGCGCTCTTCATCAACGGTGAATCGATAACGGGTGCGGTGCCCATCGAGTATGTGTACCGTGCGATTGACGCTGCACTGACCGCCCAGGGCATCACGCCTCCGCCAGCCGTATCTATCCCGTCGCTGGACGAACCAGCACCGCCCGCGCGATCCAACTGACCGCCCGCGGCAGCCTCACTTGGTCGGAATCGGTTTTTGCCCCTGGTTGTACGTCGCGACACCGTGCGTGATGTGGCGCAGTGCAAACTCGCGCACCACGTTGCCGACGCCGGTAAAGCCGATGCCGAGCGCAGCATTCTGAAAGGTCAGGCCCACCCCGCGCTCCCTGCCCGGGTAGTACAGGTTTGAGATGGCACCGGCCGTCATGCTACCCAGGATGTGCGAGTAGTTGGGCTGCCACTTGCCGTTGTCGCCGCGTGCAACTACAGAGCGCGTAAAGGCATACCAGGTCCGCTGCCCCAAACCGCCAGACCCCTTGTAGAAGTATCGCGGGTCCTGGTGAAAGACCGCGGGGTACACTGCGCTGCCAAAGAAGCGGCTCAGTGTACCGGTGGCCAGGGTGGAGCCGTACCGTTTGGCATACCCCTCTGTGCCCTGCCCGAATGAAGGGTACGTGTTGCGCCCCTGCTGAATGCCTGCCGCTACGCCTGCGGCGAAAAATGCGAACGGATCGCTGCGTGCCCGCACCGCCATCTTGACCTTCTGCTTGGTCTTGAGCGGGGCCGCGTCCCACACAAAGCTCATGTAGAAGTTCGGGA
>CALMRM010000287.1:17293-50095 GCA_937871605.1 uncultured Terriglobus sp.
GGATGATGCCCAGGACGCGCTGCTTCATCTCAGACTGAATCTGCTCTTCCGCGAGCTCACGCTCGGTTACCCGCACGGTTACGGAGTTTGTGGTTGAAGCGACAGGCAGAGCGATGTTGGGCGCTTCATGCTGCTGCCCTTCCTTGAGCGTGATCTCAGAAGAAACAAAGGTCTCAAGCCCGAGCGCGGTGATGGTGAAGCGGTACCTACCGGGCGGCAAACTCACAAAGCGAAAGCGGCCCTCACTGTCAGAGGTAGTTTCGACCGGCGGGACCTTTTCATTGGCTGGAGAGGCAGCATCTTCTGCCACGCCGGCGGGCAAGGTCTCAAGGGTCACCCTTGCGCCGGGTACAAGGCCCTGATTTACGTCCAGCACCAGGCCAGAGATGCTGCCCTTGCCCGTTTGCAGTTCCTGCTGCTCAGGGGAGGCGCGCACGCCAGGAGCATCGGGCAGCGCCAGCGACGCGGTGGGGCCACCCTGTGCCCCTGCCGCGGCGGGAAGCATCGCAAGGCCGGTGGCAAGCATGGCGACAAGTGGGCGTCCCCGTCGCAAAGGGTGGCATTCGTAGGGTGCAGCCATGTACCTTGGACGCTATTGCCGCGCGGCCAATTTGTCAAAGCAACTAGGTTGTAGCCGCATCAACGCGCAGTTTGACCAAAACGGATCCGCGGTCTAGGAGGATCGCAAGCGACGCGCATAGAACAGGTACGGGGTCAGGACCCGGTCGCTTCCGCCTTAGGCGGCACCAGTGTGCCCTGGTGAAACTGCATTTGCCAGCGCCCGTCGCGGTGCATCCACAGGCTGCTGCGCAGGCTCTCTCGCCCGTTCACCACAGTGCGATAGTGCAGCAGAGCCTTGTCGGCTGTCAGGGGTGTGCAGCGCACCTCGCTGATGCGGTGGCGCCGCGCGGGAATGCGCACCAGTTCGCTCACCATGCCCGGCACGATCCCACACTTTGCCGGTTGCGCCAAACTCGCGAAAGTCTTCTGCAAGCAGCGATTCGATGCAGTCGCGGCCGCAGTCCGCGCCGACTGCTAACAACTTCTTCTCCAACGGCAGGAGTGTATCGATGAGGTCCACAGCGTTCCGGTCCATAGCTCAAGGATAGAGTGTGCTGGCGCAATACGAAAGAGCGTCCGCAACGTGCGCCAAGTTGCCGCAATGTCCGCAGAGAGCTTTGCGAACATGGCGGAACCGTTGCGAACTCTGCGGACGCTCTTAGGGCTTCACACGGCGTACACTCTCACTGTGAGCCAGTTTGCCCCCAGTCTGGTCCCTGACCTCATCCAGATTGATCTCTCGCCGAAGAAGGCTGCGCCCAAGCCGGAGTGGCTGAAGGCGCGCGCGCCGGTGGGCGAGACGTTCCACGCGCTCAAGAAGCTGACGCGCGACCTCGGCCTGCATACCGTATGCGAAAGCGCACACTGCCCCAACATTGGCGAGTGCTGGAACCACAAAACCGCTACCTTCATGATGCTAGGCAATAGCTGCACCCGGCGCTGCGGCTTTTGCGCGGTGCCCAGCGGCAAGCCAGAGCCCATCGACCATGACGAGCCGCGCCGCGTAGCCTATGCCGTCGCGCAGCTCGGTCTGCAGCACGCCGTCATCACCAGCGTGAACCGTGACGACGACAACACCGGTGCCGCACGCGCCTTTGTGGAGGTCATCCGCGAAATTCGCGCGCAAGCTCCAGGCTGCCAGGTCGAGGTGCTAACGCCGGACTTCCAGGGTACCGAGGAAGCCATCCGCCTGGTCGTCGCCGCGGGTCCGGAAATCCTGAACCACAACATCGAGACCGTACCTCGCCTGTACCGCGTGGCCAAGAGCGGCGGCCGCTACGAGCGCAGTCTCGGCTACCTGCGGCTGGCAAAGGAACTGAACCCGCGGCAGGTGACCAAGACCGGCATCATCGTGGGCATGGGCGAAGAAACGCACGAACTGCTCGAGGTCTTCCGCGACCTCGCCGCCATCAAAGTCGACATCCTGACCATCGGCCAGTACCTACGCCCCTCGAAGGACCACATCCCCATGAAGCGCTACTACACGCCGCAGGAGTTCGCCTTTCTGAAAGAAGAGGCGCTGCGCATGGGCTTCCGCCATGTGGAAAGCGGCCCGCTGGTGCGCTCCAGCTACCATGCGCACGAACAGGCGCAATCGACGGGCCTGGCCTGATTTTAGGGATTGACTTTCACGAGTCGATAAGCATCAGATAGGAATGGCTCCCCACCGTTGCTGACACGGCGGGGAGGTTGGGAAGCAAGGCTCACGTCCTACGACATGTGTCTTGCCCAAGTCACCAGCAGGAATAGGAGAATTTCTCCCGGGACCTGCATGGTGAAGCTGCGACAACGAAACCGAAATGGCTGCATCGTCATAGCTCCTTTCTGTGAGATCGCTTCCAAGGTTGCAGCCTTGGAAGCGTTTCGCTTTTCAGGGCGAAACTGGTCACTTCCTCGGTGCCCCGTAGCGGTCAGCCCCACAGATCGGCAGTTCCAATCTAAGCACGTTTATTCAACAGGTTGTTTGCCCTACTGGCACGCCGCATCATCTGCAGCACGGGCGTGCACTGCCACATACAGCTAATTGGGCGTGGCATGCAACAGCGCCGGTAGAATAGGCGCATGTCCCACCCGATCAACTGCGAGCCGCTCAAAGACCTCATCCGCACCGTGCCGGACTTCCCCAAGCCGGGCATCCTGTTCTACGACATCACCACGCTGCTGAAGGACAAGGCAGGCTTTGCGCAGATGATCGACGCCTTTGCGGCGTACTACATCGACAAGCAGGTGGATCTGGTGCTGGGCATAGAGGCGCGCGGCTTCATCTTTGGTCCCGCCATGGCGTACCGGCTGAACGCGGGATTTGTGCCTGTGCGCAAGCCGCGCAAGCTGCCCGCGCCCACGGCCAAGGTGACCTACGACCTGGAGTATGGCTCTGACTCGCTCGAAATCCACCTGGACGCCATCCAACCCGGGCAGCGCGTCGTCATCGTAGACGACCTCTTGGCGACAGGCGGCACCATGCAGGCAACGGTGCAGCTTGTAAAGCAGTTGGGCGGCGAAATAGCGGGCGTGGCCTTTGCGGTAGAACTCGACTTCCTGAAGGGCCGCTCCAAATTCCCGGATGTAGATGTCTACAGCCTTTTGCACTACGACGAGTAAGCCACTAGCGATAGTTCGCCTGAGGAGGCGTTGTGGCGGTTCCTAACTACCAGGTGTTCATGGTGCCCATCCTCTCTGTCGCGCGCGACGGCATCGTTCATACGACAGCTGACTTTGAAGCTGGTGCTGCAGATTTGCTCAAGCTGTCAGTTGACGACAGAGCAGAGATGTTGTCGAGCGGCAGCATGACTGTGCTGCGTGACCGGGTAGGCTGGGCTTTTTACCACATGTACCGAGCAGGACTGCTAGACCGGCCAGCGCGTGGTCGATATGTCATAACTCCGCGAGGACAGCAAGCTCTCCAAGATAGCCCGCAGGGTATAGACCAGAAGTACCTCAAGCAGTTCGCAAGCTACAGGGAATACCTGACAAAGTCTAAGGAGGCAGTTCCTTCGTCTACTGAAGCACCTACGAATGAACCCGCTACGCAAACGCCGCAGGGTGCTATCGAAGCTGCGTACAAGGTCCTGCAACAACAACTTGCTGCCGAACTGCTGGAACAAGTAATGGCCAAGTCGCCTGCCTTCTTTGAAGATCTCGTACTCAAACTCTTGGTCAAGATGGGGTACGGTGGTTCAGAGCAGGACGCACGTGTTACAGGTCGCTCTGGCGATGGCGGTATAGACGGACTGATCAACGAAGTTCGGCTTGGTTTAGATCGAATATACGTACAGGCAAAGCGCTGGCAGAACAAAGTTGGCACACCAGAGATGCGCGACTTTGTCGGTAGCTTGGCAGGTGGCGGAGCACACAAAGGTGTATTCATCACGACTTCAGGTTTTCAGCCGGGTGTCTCCGAGTACCTCCGCGGCGTGCAGCACCGAGTAGTGCTCATCGATGGTCCTCGGCTGGCAGAACTCTGTATCCAGTTCGGCGTCGGTGTTCTAGTTGAGGGTGCTTACCACATCAAGAGAATCGATCTGTCATTCTTCGAAGCGGAGTAGCGCGCCTGCTTACGCGTCAGAGCGATAGTTTCACAATGCGCAGTGTGTCGTCCGCGCGCAAATAGCCCTTGCGGCGAAACCATGCCTCCATGCGCTCCTGCAGCAGCGGGAGCGGCACCAGTAGTCCAGCTTCCATCAGCCCGTCCGCAACGGGCAGGGTGTCGTCGAAGATGGCATCGTTGGTGAAGTTGCGCATGGCGAAGTTGTCGATCCAGGCGATGGGACACGGGCTAACCTCGCCCGCCGCAGTCACCCGCTCGATACGCAGGGTGTGCAGGAACATTGGGCTAGGCCCACACGATCATGCACGCACCGGGCAGAGCGGTACTGCTGTGTTGCTGTCCCAGCACACCGGTTGTTGGGTCGCGCGGGAAGACGGTAAGATTGTCCGTGCCGTAGACGTTCGCGGCCAAGAGCCACTTGCCGGTGGTGTCCAGCGCGATGCAACGGTTCTCGGCACCGTTCTTCACCGGCGTGCCGACCGGCTGCAAAGTGCCGTCGCGCTGCACCGCCCAGGTGCTGATCGTATTGCTGTCGCGCACGCTGCCATACAGGAAGCGCGCATCGGGCGACAGGACCATGTCGGCGGTGCGGTTCTTAGCTGGCGCATCCGGCGGCAGGGTGCTGACCGACGCTACGCGCTCCAGCGTGCCACGCTTACCGTCCCAGTGCAGCAGATCGATGCGGTTGCCCAGCTCGTTGTTGCAGTAGATCCACCTGCCATTCGGGTGAAAGACGAGGTGGCGCGGCGCGCTGCTCGGCGGTGCCGTGTAAAAGGGCGGCGTATGCGGCGTCAGCCTGGCCGTCGCGGGGTCAAGCCGATAGACATAAATGCGGTCCGCGCCGTAGTCGTTCACCAGCACAAACCCACCGTCGCCCGGTGCCTGCAGGATGCTGTGGCAGCGGCTGTGCGGCTGCATGCGGTCAGGCCCGTGCACCGCGTCGCCGTAGCTGATGTGCTGCACCGCTGCGGAGAGCGCGCCATCGTTGCCGACCCTGTAGGTGGTGATGTCACCCGTGCCCCAGTTCGCCTCCATGCAAACGCGCTCGGTACGGTCCAGCGAAACGAAGTTCGGGATAGTGCCCGTGGTGCTCTGCCGGTTGATCTCGCGCAGCGGCTCCTGCCCGTCCCCCGCTTGCAGCGCCACCACCTGGGCAATGCCATCCACGATGCACGTGCTGTACAACCGCCTGCGGTCACGCGTCAGCACCATGCAGTCATTGCCGGGCAGCGCCGCGGCCACCTCCGGCTGGGAAAAGCTGCCGCTGTCCAGGTCGAACTCCGCCGTGAAGATGCCCTGCGCTGCTTTGCCAGAGGTACCGACATACGCGCGCTGCCGCTGCAGGGTGGCCGCAGCGACCTGGGCTGAAAGCGCGGTGCGCAGCAACAGCGTGGCGGCTGGCAGTGTGGTCAGAACGCGTCGGCGCGTGGGCAAGGTGTCGCTCCTGGGATGCCCAGCCTACTCCTGCCGGTACGTGGGTGGCCAACCAACCCTCGGCGGCGCTACTCGGCTTCCAGGTGCCCGGCGTATTCCTCGGGTTTTACGTCGTCGTTGATGACGGGCAGCAGCGGCAGGTTGAAGGTGCTGCCTGCCTGATTCACCACGGCGTTCACATGGTCCAGCACCTCGTCCACTGTCATGGTGTACAGCTCGCGGCCGTTGTCGTAGCCGTTCTCTACGATGGTCTTCAGGTAGCGTCCGGCGGCCTGTGCCGCCGCGTAATCCGTAATGACGAAGCCGGTGCGTCGCTTCATCTCCACCCACGCGATGTTGGGCATGGCAATCCACATGGGCCGACCGTTTACGTCGAAGCGGATGTCCGTGGCGTCAGCGTGCCGGGTGGCAATGGCGACCATGGTCGCCTTCCAGACGCAGTGCAGTTCCTCGCCGCTCCAGCGGTCTTCGACCCGAAAATCCTCGTACATGCCTGGCTCCCCTGACAGCAAGGGTAGAGGTTGCCGCGCCGCAGGGCAAGGCGGCCACCATGACACCTGCCCGGCAAGCGGGAGTGCGCCGATGTGCATCCCATAGAATCGACACGTTAGCAGGTGACGAACACCTGTTTGCAGGGCAGAACCCTGGTTGCGCAACAGGCGCGCTGAAGGAACAAGACGATGGCTTCGCAGATGGCAAACATTCCCGCGTTGAAGGACCTGCAGGTCCAGCTCACGAACAAGATGAAGAAGTCCATTGAGGACTTTCGCACCAACCTGCTCTCCATCCGCACGGGCCGTGCCAGCGTGCACATGCTGGACAACGTGCGCGTGGACTACTACGGCTCGGAGATGCCCATCAACCAGCTGGCACAGGTCTCCGCACCGGAAGCAACGCAGATCGTGGTGCAGCCGTTTGACGTGGGCGTGGTCGGGCTCATTGAAAAGGCCATTCGCACCAGCGGTCAGGGCTTCAACCCCATGCACGACGGCAAGGTCATCCGCGTACCCGTGCCGCCCATGACAGAGGAGCGCCGCCGCGACGCCGTCAAGCAGCTCTCCGGCATCCTGGAAGACCACAAGACCAGCGTCCGCAACATTCGCCGCGACGGCAATGATGTCATCAAGAAGGCCACCAAAGACAAGCTCATCAGCGTCGACGATGAGAAGCGCGCCATGGAAGAAACCCAGGGCATGACCGACGCACAGATCAAAACGCTGGAAGAAATGTTCAAGGTAAAGGAAAAGGAATTGATGACGGTCTGAACCCGATGCCTACTCACAACGCCGCGTCATCCTGAGCGCAGCGGCATTCTGAACGCAGCGTCATCCTGAGCGCAGCGAAGGATCCCTACAATAGCTCGCACCTGGCATGGTGGTGCGGGCTTTCTTGCGCGAAAGGCCTTAGGCATACGCAACAACACGTCGTGATTTGTTACGAAAAGGTCTTTGCAGGCGGTGGTGACCCGGACGGCAACGGGATCCTTCGCTACGCTCAGGATGACACCTTAACCAGCACCAGGAGCAGCAGTGGGCACACAGGCAGAGCAGTTTGACGCAGTAGTGATCGGCAGCGGGCAGGGTGGCAACCCGTTGGCGCAGGCCATGATGAAGCACGGTTGGAAGACGGCCGTCGTGGAGCGCCGCTACCCGGGCGGCACCTGCGTTAACGACGGCTGCACGCCGTCCAAGACCATCGACGCCAGCGCGCGTGTGGCTTACCTGGCAAAGCGTGGCGACGATTTTGGCGTGGAGACCGGGCCCGTCACGGTGGACCTGCGCAAGGTGTACGAGCGCAAGCAGAAGCTGGTAACAGCCTCGCGCAAGAACAACGGCGAAGCACTCGAGGGCGATCACGGCACGCTGATCCTGGGCGAGGCAAGCTTTGCAGAGGCGCAGCCGGGCAGCGGCACTTACCTGCTCGACGTGCTGCTGCAGGAGGGCGGCACGCGCCAGCTGCAAACGCCCCGCGTATTTCTCAACACAGGCGAACGCCCCAACCCGCCGGACCTTGACGGGCTGGACGAGGTGCCATACCTGGACAGCACCCGCATCATGGACCTGCAGGACGTGCCGAAGCACCTGATCGTGCTGGGTGCGGGCTATATCGCGCTGGAGTTTGCGCAGATGTTTCTGCGCTTTGGAGCGGAGGTCACCGTCGTCGAACGGGGCGAGCGGCTTGCCTCACACGACGATGAAGACGTGGCCGAGTGCCTTCGCAGCATCCTCGAAGAGGATGGCATGCGCATCCTCACCTGCTCTGCCGTCAAGCGTGTTTCTGGCGACGAGAACGCCGTAACGCTGGACGTCGAAGTCGAAGGCAAGCCGCAAACCATTGAAGGCTCACACCTGCTGGTCGCGACCGGCCGCACGCCCAACGTGGAGTCGCTGCACCTCGACCGGGCGGGAGTGAAGCAGAAAGAACGCGGCGGCTATGTGGAGGTAAACGACCGGCTGGAGACCAGCGCCCCCGGCATCTGGGCGCTGGGCGACGTGAAGGGTGGCCAGGCCTTTACCCACATTTCCTATGACGACTTCCGCGTCCTGCGCACCAACCTGCTACAGAACGGCAGCACCTCCACGGAGGGCCGGCTGACCAACTACGTGATGTATACCGACCCGGAACTGGGCCGCATCGGCTTGAATGAGACCGACGCAAAGAAGGAGAACATCCCGTACCGCGTAGCACAGGTCCCCATGAAGCAGATGGCGCGCGCCAACCAGATGTTTGAACCGCGCGGCACCATCAAGGCGCTGGTCGATCCCGAGACAAAACAGATTCTGGGTGCCACCGTGCTGGGCGTGGACGGCGGCGAAGTGACCGCACAGCTGCAGCTGGCCATGATGGGCAAGCTACCGTACACGGCACTGCGTGACGGCATCTTTGCGCACCCGACCAAGGCCGAGGTGTTGAACACACTCTTTACCAGCTTTCGCGACGGCGAGGAGTAACACAGCCTGTCCCGCTTAGCATGGGAAGAGCATGCCGAGCGACACCCCACGCCGAACGCGCCCGATCGTGGCCAGCATCTCCGCCGCGGCGCTCCGGCACAACTACTCCGCCCTGCGTGCAGCCGCAGGCATGGAAACATTGGCCGTCGTCAAGGCCGATGCATACGGCCACGGTGCCGCGCTGTGTGCTCCGGAACTGGTGGCTGCCGGTGCAAGATGGCTGGGCGTTACCTCTGTGGACGAGGGCATCGCGGTGCGGCATGCCTTGCGCGGAGCGGCGGCAGACATCCCCACGCACATCCTGGTGATGTGCGGTCTGTGGCAGGGTGAAGCGGGTGCCTGCCTTGACCATGCCCTGACACCCGTGGTGTGGGAGCCATACCAGTTGCACCTGCTGCAGGCTGAAGGGGAGCGCCGCGCACTGCCAAGCGGCTCTGTTCCGGTGCACGTAGAGATCGATACCGGCATGGCGCGCCAGGGCGTGAAACCCGGCGCGGCGCTGCACGATCTGCTGACCTGCCTGCAGACCACGCCCGTCCTGCGGGTGGACGGCGCGATGACGCACCTTGCTTCCAGCGAATGTGCGGCAGACCCGCAGAACACAACGCAGATGGACCGCTTCCGACAAGCACTCGAGCAGGTACAGCGGGCAGGACTGAGGCCAGCCTGGGTCCACGCCGGGAACAGCGCTTCGCTCGACAGCGGCTTGATGCCGCATGCGTTGCCCGCACTCGCGGCGACGCTGGGCACACGGCCCATGACGCGCACCGGCGTGGCCCTGTATGGGTACGCCCTGCCGCTGGAGAGTGCCGCGCCGCACGTAGAGCCACACCTGCGTCCCGTTCTGACGTGGACCACGCGCATCGTAAGCCTGCGCGATGTGGCAGCCGGTAGCACCGTGGGGTACAACGCGGCATTTGTCGCACCGCGGCCCATGCGGCTGGCGCTGCTGCCGGTGGGCTATGCCGACGGCTTTCGGCGCGCGCTCTCCTCCAGCACACACCAGCCGGGCGGCGCGGTGCTCATCGGCGGCAGGCGCGCGCCGGTCGTGGGCCGCGTCTCCATGGACCTGACCGTGGTCGATGTATCGGACCTGCCAGACGCAGCCATTGGCGATGAGGCCGTGCTGATTGGTTCGCAGGGGGCGGAGCACATCGGCGCGGACGAACACGCCAGGCTCGCAAACACCAGCATGTACGAGGTGCTGTGCGGCATCAGCGACCGTGTGCCACGCGTGCTCTCGTAAGCCAGCAACGCGCTAAGGCTGCCGCTTCTTCTCTACAACCGTGTAGCCCTCAGGCGGCTTGAACCATTTGGCTTCTGGTTCCGTGGTCGTGATCTCCGTCACAACAAACTTTTGCTCGCCCAACGACGGTGACTGCACGATCGACAGGAGGTTGAGGCCAAGGTGGTCCGAGAACATCATGTCGCGGTGATACGTGGTCAGTTGGCTGTTGCCCATGGCCCCAGGCTGTACCGTCATGGTATCGCGATACGCGTGCACGGGCACACCGGCCACCGTCTCGGCCCCCAGGTCCTCATGCTCTCGAAAGGCTTTGCCACCCCACACCGGGCCTGACTTCGTCATGGCGGGTGGCTGCTGTAACGGCGGCGCGTCTTCATGCGGGCTGCTCTCGCACAGGTGCGTGCGCGGGTTGCACTCGTAATACATGCCCGAGACAGGGTCATCGATCTGGATCCAGCTCATGCGGGAGCGTCCGATGCTGCCTTTCGGCTCCAGCAGCCAACGCTCCATGTAGATGCGGCCCTGGCTGTCGCGCTTGATCGGCCGCGAGTTCACCGAGGTCATGGTTCCGCCACTCAGCAACGGGCGCGTCCACTCCGTCGACAGCTGCAAGCTGAAGGGTGCACCTGCAAGATTCGGCACGTAGATGCTCTCAAGCACCTCCTGGCCCCGGCCGAAGTAGCTGACGCCACCGTCCTCCTGCTGCGCAGACGCACTCGCAAGGCTTAGCACCACCGTGCACACAACACCCAGAACAAGCTCACGCTTCATGCGCAGCAGTGTACTCCCGCGGAGTTACACGGCTGCGCCCAGCTCAGCACGAATGGCCGCGGCGATGGTATCCGCATGGTGCCGCATGGCGGCTTCATCCTCGGCCTCAATCATGACGCGCGCCAGCGCCTCCGTTCCGCTGTAGCGGATGACCACGCGGCCCGTGTCCGCCAATGCCTGCTCGGCATCGCGAATGGCTGCGGCGACGGACGGGATCGATTCCAGCGGCCTCTTTTCGCGGACGCGCACGTTCACGATGACCTGCGGAAACGTCTTGAGATCGGCCGTCAATTCGGCCAGGGACTTTCCGCTGCGATGCAGAATATCCAGCAGCAGCAGAGCCGTCAGCAGGCCATCGCCCGTGGTGCTTTTGCCCGTGAACAGGATGTGGCCGCTCTGCTCGCCGCCCAGACTCGCACCGGTCTTTTGCATCTGCTCCAGCACGTACTTGTCGCCCACAGGCGCGCGCAGCATACGGATGCCGCTGCGCTTCAACGCCGCCTCCAGCCCCATGTTGCTCATGGTGGTCGCCACCACGGTGCTGTCGTGCAGCAGGCCGCGTGCCTGCAAATCGCGCCCGGCCAGCAGCATCACGGCATCGCCATTCACCACCGCGCCGTTCTCGTCGGCAAACAGCGCGCGGTCGGCGTCGCCGTCGAAGGTAATGCCCAGATCCGCCTTTTCCTCGACGACCATGCGCGCCACCACTTGGGGGTGCAGCGCGCCGCAGCCCTCGTTGATATTGCGGCCGTCTGGGCTTGCGTTGTGGATGCGCACCTCGCCCAGCAGGCCGGCAAACAGCTGCGGCGCAACGGCGGACGCGGCACCATTCGCGCAATCCACCACGATGCGCTTGCCATCCAGGGACAACCCGGGCGCGGCTGCCAACAGCGAGCGAACGTACTCCGCGCGGTCAGCCTCTTCTACAACCGGCGATGCCTCACTGTGCGCAGCGTCGGCATGGTTGGCAGCCAACTGCGCAAAGATCTCATCCTCAATCGCCAGTTCCGTCGCATCCGGCAGCTTGTAGCCGTCCGGGCCGAACACCTTGATGCCGTTGTCCTGCCAGGGATTGTGCGAGGCGGAAATGACGATGCCCGCACTGAAGCCATGAGCACGCGTCAAGTATGCGATGGCGGGCGTGGTGATGACCCCGGCAGACTCCACGGCGGCGCCGCCCTGCCGCAAACCCGCCGTAACCGTCGCGGCAATCCACCCGCTCGACTCCCGCGTGTCCATGCCCAGCACCACCCGCGGCTGACCGCCACCCTTGCCGATGTGGTGCGCCAGCGCCACGCCCACGGCAAACACCGTGCGACCATCCAGCGGCGCTTCACCCGCAACGGCGCGAATGCCATCCGTTCCAAACAGCTTCCTCATCCTGCCTCGTTCTCCCGTTGCGTTTCAGTACCGGTCACGCGCGAACCCACCGTGCCCCGGTGCAGCCGCGTGGTGATGGTATCGCCTGCATGGACCTCATCGGCAGATCGGAGCAGCGTTCCATTCGCGCGGAAGCTCAGTGAGTACCCACGCTGCAGCACGGCCAGCGGAGACAATGCACCCAAGTGGCTTGCAGCCCGCGCTACGCGCGCACGTTGTACCTGCGCAAACGACTCGCCCGCATGCCGCAATCGGTTATCGGCATGCTGCACTTGCTGCCGTTCGCTGGAAGCAACTGCCGCGCCCACCCGCAGCAGCCGCTCGTGCAGGGTCCGGCTCCGGCTCTGCGCCCGCGCCACACCCCGGCTTACATCCTGTGCCTGCACGCGCGAGCCAAGTTCCCGCACGCGGCTGCCCCGCACTTGTAACAGGCTGCGCATGGCCGCTTCCAGCCGAAAGCGACGCTCATCCACACGTTGCTGTCGGCGACCCAGCACGTCGGCCATCCTCGCAAAGGTCGCAGGGGCGTTCAGCCGTGCAAAGCGCTGCTGTGCGTGCATCTGCTGAAAGCGCATGCCGCGCAGCAGCCGTGCCTCCAGCGCCTGCACACGCTCCTCCACACGGTGCTGCGCGGCGGTAATCAGTTCCGCCGCGGCAGAGGGCGTGGGCGCGCGCAGGTCCGCCACAAAGTCGGCAATGGTGAAGTCCGTCTCATGCCCCACGGCGCTGACCACCGGCAGCCTCGACGCCGCGATCCCGCGCGCCAGGGCCTCATCGTTGAAGCCCTGCAGGTCCTCTGCAGAGCCGCCACCGCGTGCAATCACAATGACATCCACGGCATGTTGGCCGCTCGTGTTGAAGTACCGCAGCCCGCGCAGCACGTCCGCGGCGCAGGTGGCTCCCTGCATGGCCGCCGGGAACACCAGCATGTTCATGCAGCCGTGCCGCCGCCGCAGCACCGTGCGAATGTCGTGCAGCACCGCACCTTGCGTACTGGTAATGACGCCCACCGTGCGCGGAAAGGCGGGCAGCGCCCGCTTGCGCTCCGCCTCAAATAAACCCTCTGCACGCAGCTTTGCTTTGAGCTGCTCAAACGCGACCTGCAGCGCACCCGCGCCGCGCGGTTCCAGCGACTCGCCAATGAGCTGCAGCTGGCCACGGCTCTCAAACACGGAGACACGCCCGCGCACCAGCACGGCCATGCCATCCTCTGGCCGGAAGCGCAGCAGCGACGCCTGTCTGCGAAACAGCACGACGAGTAACTGCGCGTCGCCATCCTTCAGCGTAAAGTACAGGTGGCCGCTCGGTGCGGGGCGGCAGTTGGAAATCTCGCCCTCTACCCACACATCGGCGTAGTCACGCTCCACGCGGCCACGCAGCGTGCTGACAAGTTCTGCAACCGACCACAGCTTGCGCTCGGCGGGAGCAACGGTGGGAGCAGTTGGAACCGGTGCAGCGGCAACGGGCGTTTCAGGCCGCTCCGGTTGCGCTTCCGGCTCTGCTTCTGTTGGCTCTGCTTCTGTGAAGAGGAGGCCGAACTGACCCAGCCGGTCTGCCTGTGGCGTGGGCGCGGGCCGCTTGGCAACACGCCCGCGCCGCTGCGCAAACAGCTGTGCCAGTGAAGCCGGTGTTTGGTCAGGCGAAGCCATACGGATGCCGCCGCTGGATCACTGCGCGGGTGCGCCGCTCAGCTTCTGTGTCGCAATCTCCGCGGCGGCGGACTTGGGATCCTTGTCCTTGATCTCCGCATAGATCTTTTTGGCATCGGCTGCCTTGCCGGTGCTCTCATACAGCGCAGCCAGGTCAAGCCGCGCCAGCCCGGCGGGTACCAGAACCGAGGGCGTACTGGCCACCTTCTTGTACGTGTCAATAGCCAGGGTGTCGCGGCCGGTGTCATGGTACAGCCCCGCCAGCGCCATCTCTGACAGTGTGGCGACGTCGCGATTGGACGTGTCTGCGCTCTTCTTCAGCAGCGGTTCTGCCGCACCCTTGTCCCCGGCATCCAGTGTCGAAACGGCCTGCAGGTACCGTGCATTGCGGCCCGCAGGCGTCATGCCGTATTTGTCCGCAATGGCACCGAACTGCACCGCAGCGGCGCGGGCCCGCTCCGCCGTGCTGGAGAAGCTCTTGGTGCTGGGCGGCACGGGCTGGTCCGGCGTGCTCACCGGTGTGTCCAGCACCTGCATGGCATCGGCAAGTGCGGCGCTGGCTGCGTTGGATCGTACGGTGTAGGTAACGGAGATGGCCGCGACCACCAGTACCACCGCCACAATCGCGACCAGCAGTCGCAGGGCAAGCGCACGATCGTTCTGGATGCGGTCAAAAAACGCGGTGCTGCTTACGTTGGTGTTTACAGCCAACGGACCATCCTGCCGTAATGGCAAGGGCGTGGTGCGGGTACGGGTCACAGGGTCCAAGAAGCTCTTCCTCTTTGCCGGGCAGTTGAGCACACCGGCAAACTGCGGCAAACGTGCCGTACCCTGAAAGTCTAGCAGGGGCAACCGCTGTGGTTGAATCTGGTCCGGGGCCGGCGTGGAACGAAACTGCTGACTTAAACAGCACCCTCAATCTCGAAGCTGCGTAGGTTGTCGCCTTCCCCGTCAAGGAGGTCGTGCGTGCGGATGCGATCCACCCGGCTGCCGCGCGAACCCTTGTGAAGGGCAGCTTCCAGGTCGTGCAACTGCTCCGGGCTGCCGGCGGCAACGGCCTCCACATGGCCAGCGTCCGTGTTGCGCACCCAGCCGCGTAAGCCGAGTTCCGCCGCCTCACGCTGCACATACCAGCGAAAGCCCACGCCCTGTACCCGGCCCTCCACCTGATAGTGCCGCGTCAGCAGATCGTCACTCATTGCTCGCCGCCTCCAAGGTGCGCCAGAATCTCCCGTGCCGTGTGCTCCGGTGCCTCACGCTGCGGAAAGTGACCGACACCGTCAAGCAGGACGCGCCGGTAGCCCGCGGTAAAGTATTTGCCCGCGCCGTCGGTGGTCTCGGCTAGCTCACAGTGGTCCTGCAAGCCATGCAACAGCAGCGTGGGCACACCCAACGTCACCGTGCTTTCAAAGCGGGTCTGCAGCACATCATAGGCAGGGTCTTTCTCCGCATGCCCCCAGCGCGAACGGTAGCTGTGCAACACCACGTCGGCAAAGTCGTCGCCCGTCCAGCTTTTGGCAGCTTCGGCCAGGTCGCCGGAGCTGTACCACCCCTCCGGGCTCCACGTATCCCACTGGCGCTTGCAGTAGGCCACCGGATCCTCGCGAAATGCCTTTTCACCCGGCTTGGAGCACAGAAACCACTGGTACCAGAATGCTTGTGCCTGCGGCAGCTTGGGCGGCTGGCCAATGCCAGGCTCGAACGGCACGGCAATCGTCACCATGCGCCGCAACCGGTGCGGAAACAGCGCCGCCAGGGCATGCGCCGTGCGTGCACCCCAGTCATGCCCCACAAAGTCGAAGGTGCTCCACTTTAACGAGTCCGCCAGGTCGATCACGTCCTGCGCAAACGCCACCGGTTGGCCGGTGTGGCGCGGGTTGCGCCCAAACAGGTTCGACCGGAACTCCGACTTGCCATAGCCGCGCAGGTACGGCACCACCGTGCGGTATCCAGCCTCCTGCAGCGTGGGCAGCACCTTGTCCCAGGTGCGCGGCGAATCGGGCCATCCATGCAGCAACATGAGCGGCTTGCCATCCTTGGGTCCAGATTCCTCGTAGGTCAGCTTGAGCCGGTCGGTCTTGAGGGTGTGCGTTCGCATGGGAGTAAGATGCGCGCCGGCCTGCAGCCGTAGCCACGCAAGAGGGCCATGCCGCTTAGCTGAGGAAGGCTTGCGCGTCTTCCAGAATGTCAAGCGTGTTGGAGTCACGCGGCCCATCCCGGTAAGCGAGTACGCGATCCAAGGCAAATGCGATGGCCTCCGCCAGTTCCGGTCGATTCTTGGCGTCGGGCATGCGCGCCAGCCGACGTAGAACCAATGCTGTGTTGTAGAGCAGAAAGGCCTGGGTCTCTTGAACAAAGCGGTTCTGCAGCCATGGAAGGTAGCTGGGCATGGATCGCACCTGCAGAATGGCGACGGCAGCCAGCCGCTCTCCGGGACTGGCAGAGGCAACTAACTGGGGCAGCAAAGGAATGGCGGGTAACGCAAAGGTCCGCATCAGTCCGGCGATTTCGTTCATACTGCGGGTACGATCGTCACCGGCTGGTCTCTCCGCGCGAATGCGATCATAGTCGGCGGCCAGCTCTGCCAGCCGGGCACTCACAGTTGACAGCCGTTCACTATAGGCAACCCCGCTGCTCTTCAGTTGCTCGTTCAGCTTTTCCGAGGAGTCCACCTGGGTTTGGGGAATATCGGGCTGAGGGAAAGGCGTGGTGCCAAGGGCGGCTCTCGTCTCCTGCGCCGCCGCATCGAGGAGGCCATTTACTTCGACTGGTCCGAGCTTGAACGATTGTGCCGAGGAGAGCTTGCTCGTGAACACGCCCAGCAGGGCAGCGAGCTCCTTGCGGTAGGTCAGGACTACAGAACCGACTACCAGCGGCCATGCGAGGCCGTAATCAGGGTGACGGTAACGGCATACGCGTTCGAAGGTGCTGGCGTGTCGAACATGACTGTTACAGCGTCTCCGAAGCAGCGTCTTCTTATCTACGAGGCCTGCTAGGCCATTCGGATAGATGGCCCGCACAAGCGACAGCCCATTCTTCCACACTCCCAACCTGCGTCATCTCCGTAACCGAGTCAGGTGGCCTGGATCAATTGGCTGTGGGCGGCTCGATATGGTCGATCACAAGCACCGGCACGTCAGCCTTGCCGCTCTCGAGCCGCAGACCAAGCTCCTGCCGCACGGCTGTAAAGAAATCCGGGTCAGTGGAGGGCTCCGACGCAACGCCGGCGTTGCTCGGCGCAAAGCGCAACTCGAAGTCGAACCGGCCCGGCAGCGCGGTGCGGTCCACCACGACGCGCTCCGCGGGGTAGGCCAGCAAGTTGGCAATCAGCGGTGTGGCTACGCCTTTGCCTGCGAGCTTGCCGTTGCCGAAGCTCATGGAGCCTTCGTTGGCTCCGTTTGCTGTGGGCTTCAGGTGCGGGCCGCCCTTGTCCACCGTGAGCAGATATACCGCACGCGGGCGCATTACGTAGTGCGCTTTCAGGTGAAAGCGGTCGGCCAGCATGGCCTGCTGCATGAGCATCTCGCCGGTGTATTGCCGCGCGGCAAAGGCTGCGATTGTGTCCGCCATGGTCATGCTGGACAGTTTGCGAAAGCTCTCCACATCGTCTGGGTCGACACGCGCCCGGACGTCGTACTGTGCGTTCTTCGCCCAGCTGGGCAGCCCCTCCATCTCCTCATCCCGGAATGGCAGAAAGCCGAAGTGATACGCCGCCGAAAGAAGATTCCGCAGGTCCATGCCCTGGCCGGTAATGCCGTTCGGCTGGTCACCCCAGCTGTCGTTCGCCGTGTCGCGCGCAGGGTCACTCGGGTGGATGGAAACTGCGGCCCACGGCACTGGATCGCCCCCGGGCGGCGGGGCAGGTACCTGCGCCTGAAGCAGACACGCGGAGAGTACTACAGCGCAAAGAACAAACGAGAATACTTGTGAGGAATAAACCGGCATGCAGCGACACCCTATACGCTAAGCGGCGCGCTCCAGGATGCCCTCTTCAATTAGATGAGGGCCAAACGAGAGACCATCCAGTCTTGCACCATGCACCTGCTTGTTGTGCATGGTAAGGCGAAGCACCCCTGTCACAATCGGATTGTCCATGCTGAGGATGGTGATGACGTGCTCATTAAAAACAAGACCAGGGCTCCGGGCGGCTGCAATGCGCCTGTAGGCTTCGAAGCGATCCATGCCATCGAACTCCGGCGCTGCAAGAAAAAAACGCCACGCGCCATATTCTTCCAGCTTGCCCCAGAAAGCCACGACAACACGGATGCCACTACGTTCAAGTTCTTGAAGAATGGCTGTATCGACGTTCTTGTCCAAACTTACCAGCGAGCCTTGATCCATGGCAGCACTCCAGTTGTTTCATCCTGTATGGATGAGAGTAATGCACGCGTCTGCGCGGCGGGCGACAAGGCGTAACGGCTCTCCTCGGACCACTCGAGAACGAGCGCCCAGTTAGCGTCAAACGCTGGCTGCCGGGCACTGAACTCCATGAGTTCACGGTCGAGACCCGCAATGCGCAACAGGTTCAGCAGGTTGTGGGTGTACACCCAACGTGCGTCGGCTTTGCTGGGGAATGCACTTCGGGAATGCAGCCCAGCAATCCTCGCCTTTAGTGCAGACTCTACGGCATAGCCTGCAAGGTAATACGCCCCGCTTGGGCTGCCATGCTGCAAAAGCAGGTGCGCCTCATGCAGGCGTATTTCTGTGAGCCGCTGAAAGTCGACCCGTGTCATACCCACTACGCGCGGCTCATGTATGCGCCTTCCGCCGTGTCGATGCGTATTTTCTCGCCTTCGTTAATAAAGGCCGGCACCTGCACGGTCAGGCCGGTCTCCGTCTTTGCCGGCTTGGTGACGGACGACGCCGTGGCAGAGCGGATGCCGGGCTCAGTCTCCACCACCGTCATCTCCACCACGTTGGGCAGCTCCACGCCCACCGGCTTGCCGTCGATAAAGCTGATGTCGATCTTGATGTTGGGCAGCATGTAGTCCACCGCGTCGCCCAGGATGTCGCGGCCAAGCGTGGTCTGCTCGAAGTTATTCATATCCATAAAGATGTAGTCATCGCCATCGTTGTAGAGGAACTCCATCTGCACGTCATCCACGATCACGCGCTCAATGGCGTCGCCGGAGCGGAAGCGGTGCTCGAACATGGCACCGGATTCCAGGTTGCGCAGTTTGGCTTGAATAAAGGCACGGAGGTTGCCGGGAGTGCGGTGTTCCACGGCGAAAACCGAGTGGAGCTTGTCGTTGTGCTTGATGACCATGCCGGGACGCATCTGGGTGGCGGGAATCGCCATAAAAGGACTCCTAAACGTACTTGTGAGGCTTAAATCTGCATCTGTACGGTGCAGAATCGCTGTTTTTGCTGCACAAAACTGTACAGAATGTGTCGATTTCGTATGCAATTTGCACCCTGATTGTAGCGTGCGGTGCACCTTACGATGCTTTACCGAAGAGATGCCGGAAGAAGCGGCCGAGCGCGTGAAAGGGGTTCGGTCCCCCTGGCGGCGGCGCAGAGGATTCCACGTGCGCGGCGGCGGTACCATCCGGCGGTGTACCGGTTCCGGCGGCAGCGGGCGAACTGGCCTGTGCCTGACCCTGAGCCGCAGTTCCACCTGCAGTGTTGCCGGCCGGGTTCAAGCTCTCGGGCCCGGTGGTCTGCCCCGGCGGCCCGGTAACCGTGTTGCTGGTGCCGTTGTAATTCAGCGCGGTGGACACCTGCACGTGCGTCTCGGCTGGCAGGGCTTGGGGCACCGTCGGCTTCACCAGGCCCTGGCTCTCAGCTTCCGGGAACGGGTTATTGCGCGCCGCCTCGGTGATCTTGCCGTTGCCGTGCTTGCCCTTGCCCGCCAGCACCAGCGGCTCGGGTTTGGGGCAGCCGCAGCTGCTGCCCTCGTGGTCCACCACCTCACGCAGGCTGCCATGCTCAAACAGAACGCGCTGGCCCGGCCGGATGAAATACGCCCCCATGCCGAAGGCCTCGGTCACGTGCAGAATCGGCGCGTCTTTGCCCGCATTCTCGATACAGGTGTCGCCGTTCGCCGTCAGGCGCATGGACACGTTCAACGGCGCGCTGTCGGACAGCTGCAGCCGGAAGTCCGGCGTGACCAGGATGTCGTTTTTTTCGGCCCGCGTGCGCATTTCCACCGCGCCGCTATTGAGCGCCAGCATTAGCGGCGGCCGCTGAACGTCCAGCGCAGGTTGCGCGAGCCGCACGGAAGAGCCGGTGCACACCCGTACGGAGCCGCCGCGCGTCAGCGAGACCTCTGCCGTGCCCGCACCTGCCTCCACCATGCCTGTGTTGGCGATGGTAGCGCGCCCTCCGCTGACCGTCACCGTGCCCGTAATGGCCGCGCCTTCCGTCTTCAATGAACCAAGCGGCTGTTGCCCAGCGCAGGCCGAGGCGAGCAACGCGCCCACAACACCCGCAATGCCCCGGTAAAGCACGCTACAGCTCCAGAAAGTTGCGGATAAGCGTTTTGCCGCCCGCGGTCAAGACGCTTTCCGGGTGAAACTGCACGCCTTCGATGGGCAGTTCGCGGTGGCGCAGGCCCATGATGACCTCGCCCTCCGGGTCTGTGGTCCTTGCAGAAACCTCGAGCTCGGCAGGCAGCCCCTCCGGGCTCACCACCAGCGAGTGGTAGCGGGTGCAGGTCATCTCTGGCTCAAGCCCCTGGAAGATGGTGCGTCCATCGTGCCGCACCTGGCTTGTTTTGCCGTGCATCAGCCGCTGTGCACGCACCACGTTTCCGCCAAAGGCCGCGCCCAATGCCTGGTGGCCCAGGCACACACCCAGGATCGGTGTCCGCTTGCCCCTGCTGGCGTAGTGGCGAATCAGGTCGATGGAGACACCCGCCTCCTGCGGTGTGCAGGGGCCGGGCGAAATCAGGATGCGGTCGGGGTTGAGCGCCTCAATCTCCGCGGGCTGCAACTCGTCATTGCGGCGCACCACCATCTCCGCCCCCAGCTCGCCCATGTACTGGACCAGGTTGTAGGTGAACGAATCGTAATTGTCCAGCACAAAGACCAAGCGACGCCTCGCCACCAGTGTAGCGCCGCTGCCACGCGTAGCGGCTTCGGCCGCCCGGTAGGTACGAGATTGCGTGGGAACGCGGCGTTGGTCCCCATGCTGAGCCGCTTACGTCCAGGGAGGTTGCTACCATGGCGCGGTCACGCACGGCGTGGTGAACCTACTCCATCTTCCAGACGCCGCGATTGTCCCCGTCGTTCTTGGGCCAGGTGGGCCGGTCCAGCTCAAACAGGTCGCGTGTGGTGCAGTAGCCACCGCCGCCGTGCATGCGGCCCACCAGCTGCAGCACTGCGGGGTCGATATGGAGGCGTTCGCGATTGCTAAAGGCGTCCGAGCGCACGTGCACCTCCAAGATTTGCGCCAGCAGGATGGTGCTGCTCGCGTTTGGCTCCACGAGCTGAAAGGTGCGGCACTCCAGCGAGACCGGCGACTCCGCAATGCGGGGCGGCTTGACGTGAGAGGACGGTGCCAGGGCCAGCCCAGCCAGCGCCGTTTCGTCCGTGCCACGCGGAGCATTCAACGCGGTCACGTTCATGGCCTGTGCGAGCCCCTCGCTCACCAGGTTGATGACGAGTTCGCCCGTGGCGCGCACGTTGGCCAGTGTGTCCTTGCCCTCGCGGTCACTCGCGGCAGCAAAGCCGACGGCAACCAACGGCGGGTCTGCCAGCAGAAGGTTAAAGAACGAGTACGGCGCAGCGTTCACGCGACTTGCCAGGTCGACCGACGTGATCCAGGCGATGGGGCGCGGCATGATCAGCGAGGCAATCAGCTTAAAGCTGTCTCCCTTGCTCATTTCGGCCAGGGTGAAGTGGGAGTATTCGTTGCTCATAGTTCCTTGTTGTCTATTGCACACGTTTGCCCATTCATTTGTCATCCCGACCGGAGCACTTGAAAGTTTGTCATCCCGACCGGAGCACGCAGTGCGGAGTGGAGGGACCTGCTGTTTGCCCGAAGCGCAGAGCAGCCCGGAAGGAAAGCAGGTCCCTCCACTTCGCTTCGCTGCGGTCGGGATGACAAATCTTGTCTTATTGAAGGGGAAATGGAGAGGCATTCAGCGCGACCGGGCGCGTTCAATGGCGCGGACCACGGCCTTGGACTTGTTCACCGTTTCGTCGAACTCGGCGTCCGGCACGGAGTCTGCCACGACGCCGCCGCCCGCCTGGATGGAGCCGCGCTCGCCGTGCATGAACAGCGTGCGGATGGCGATGCAGCTGTCGAGATTGCCGCTGAAGTCGGCGTAGAAGATGCTGCCGCCGTAGACGCCGCGGCGTGTGGGTTCCAGCTCTTCGATGATCTCCATGGCGCGGATTTTGGGCGCACCGGAGAGCGTGCCCGCCGGGAAGCACGAGCGAAACGCATCCACGGGTGCCATGCCGTCGCGCAGCTGCCCTTTGAGCGTGCTCACCAGGTGCATGACGTGCGAGTAGCGCTCGATGAACATGAGTTTCTTCACCTCGACCGAGCCGAAGCGGCTGACGCGGCCCACGTCGTTGCGGCCCAGGTCCACCAGCATCACGTGCTCGGCCACTTCCTTTTCGTCGTGGAGCAGGTCCTGTTCCAGCGCTGCATCGGCAGCTTCATCCGCGCCGCGCGGGCGGGTTCCGGCGATGGGATGGTACTCGATGCGGCCGCCGTGCACGCGCACCAGCAGCTCCGGCGACGAGCCCACGATGTGTGCCGGTGTCTCCACCTGCTGGCCGGGTGCGGCCATGGGAAAACGCAGGAAGTACATGTAGGGCGACGGGTTGACGATGCGCAGCGCACGGTAGATCTCGAAGGGGTCGACGCCCGGTGTGCAGTCGAACCGCTGCGACAAGACGCACTGGAAGATGTCGCCCGCGCCGATGTACTCCTTGACGCGGTCCACGGCAGCCATGTAGTCGGCGCGCGGCGTGCGTGGCGTTAGTTGGAGCGGACCCTGCACCACGGTTTTAGCAGGCGGTGCCAGTGGCTGGGCCAGCTGTTGCTCCAGCCGGTCGAGCCGCTCGAGCGCCGTTGCGTAGGCGATGTCGACATCCGGCTGACGCAAGAGGTCCGCCGTCAGGATGAGGAAGATTTCCTTCTTGACGTGGTCAAACGCCAAGACCTCGTCGAAGAACATGAGGCACGCGTCCGGCACGCCGAGTTCGTCCATCGCCGTTGCTGGCAGACGTTCGATCTGGCGCACCACGTCATACGCGAAAAAGCCAACGGCACCCGCGGTAAAGGGCGGCAGGCCGGGCAGCTTGGCGGGCCGGTGCTCGCCCAGGGCGTGCTTCAGCTCTTCAAAGACGTCGCCGGTGTAGGTGCGGCTGTTGCCGCGCTCCGTTGCGGTCAGGGCCGTGCCGCGCGAGACCAGCTTTTTGTACGGACGTATGCCAATGAAGGTGTAGCGGCCAATGCGCTCACCGCCCTCCACCGACTCCAGCAGAAACGCCTCCGGCTCGTGCGCGGCGATGCGCAGAAAGACCGAAACCGGCGTGTCCAGGTCTGCCGTTACGGTGCGGTACACCGGAATCAGGGTGTGGCCGCTGCCGGCCAGGGCGTGAAACTGCCCGGGTGCTGGCGTTGCGAGAGGTGTGGGTGCATCGGGCATGCCGTTGCCTTCCATCGTACAGTTCAGCGGCCACTGAACACCCGAGTGCTGCAGCACTCGACACTTTCCGTCACGCTCGAGGGGCTGGGTTCCTGAACACTCCCCGAGTCACGCCGCGAGTCGGCTTTCTGGCGTCTTACCAGGTACGATGCGAACCCTCCCTGCCCTGCTTCTGGCTGCCGCCGCGGTTGCCCCTCTCGCCGCACAGACCATTGCCGGTACACCGACAGCCCAGGCGGCCCAGCCTGCCACCGGCGATGCGGCCTTTGCGGGTTGGGACCAGCAGAAGCCGGGAACGAGCCGCCTGATCACCGTAGACACCCTGCCCGCGCCCGCTCCGGAGCAGTCCGTCAGGGCCCAGCCGCACCTGGTGGCGCGCCCCGCAAACGCCTGGCCGGTTGCGCCTGCCAGCTTCACGGTGACCCTGTACGCGGGCGGCGACAATGGCCCGGGAGAGTCGCCAGACCAGCCGCACTCGCAGAAACAGACGCAGCTGCCCGCGAGCGGCACGTTTCAGCAGCCGCGGCTCATCCGCATGGCACCCAATGGCGACCTGTTTGTAGCGGACTCGGGCGGCGGCGAGCTTGTGGTGCTGCGCGGTGTGAAGGCAGATGGTAAGGCGGACAAGGTAGAACGCTTCGCCACCGGGCTGGACCATCCCTTCGGGATCGCCTTTTACCCGGCAAATAACCCCAGGTATGTCTACGTGGCGAATACGACCTCGGTTGTCCGCTTTCCATACCGGTCCGGCGACCTGCACGCGAAGGGCAAGCCGGAGACGGTGGTGCCGACACTGCCCGGATTTGCGCAGCTGACGGGCGGCGGCCACTGGACGCGCGACGTGGTGTTTACGCAGGACGGCCGGCACATGCTGGTGTCGGTCGGCTCTGGCTCCAACATCGACAACCCGGACGACCACCCCAAGGAGTTTCACCGTGCCGACGTGCTGGAGTACACGCCGGACGGCCAGTTCGTGAAGGTGTATGCGTCCGGCATTCGCAACTGCGTGGGCGAGGCCATCCATCCCAGCACCGGGGCGCTGTGGTGCTCTGCCAACGAGCGCGACGAGCTGGGCAACCACCTGGTGCCGGACTATGTGACGTCAGTGCCGGAGGACAGCTTCTTTGGCTGGCCCTGGTACTACATGGGCGGGCACCAGGACCCGCGCCTGCCCCAGCCCTGCGGCGATGGCGAGGCTGGCAAGGCGCAGCCGGTTAGCGCCACGCTCGATCCGGCGACCTGCACCCATGTGGACCTGCGTGCGACGGTGCGCACGCCGGATGTGCTGGTGCAGCCGCACATGGCTTCGCTGCAACTGACCTTTTACCCCACGGCCGGCACGTTTCCGCAGCACTTTCAGGGCGATGCTTTTGTGGCGGAACACGGCTCCTGGAACCGGCAGCACCGCGCCGGGTACGAGGTGATCCACGTGCCCCTGCATGACGGCAAGGCCGATGGCAGCTATGAGGATTTCCTGACCGGGTTCGTGGTCGATGACAGCACTGTGTGGGGCAGGCCCGTGGGCGTGGCCACCGGCAAGGACGGCAGCCTGTACGTCACCGATGACGGCAGCCGCTCCGTGTGGCGCGTCACCTATACCGGCACGCCGCAGCAGGTGGCGGCACGCTGAAGTGCAATCTCTAAACAGGCTTGTCATCCCGCAGCGTAGCGGAGGGATCTGCATGTGTGTTCCTAACGCCTCAAACGCTACGCTATACGCATGGCTTGCACCCCGTTCGCGCCTGCGCGAACAGGCCCGCTTCTTCGGCTTAGCAGAACACGGTCGCATGGACGACCACGCATGCAGATCCCTTCGCTTCGCTACGGGATGACAACCCTAAATGTTGGCGTAAGAGCAGAGCCGCGCTAGCTGTACTTGAGCCAGCGGCGAATCTCGCCAAAGTTCGGCTTTTTTCCGTACATCAGGATGCCCACGCGGTAGATGCGGCTGCTGACCCACAGCACGGCATAGATCGTGACGATCATGAGCGCAATGGACCCGGCGATCTCGTACCAGGGCACCGGCGACACCGAGATGCGCATGTACATCAGCAGCGGCGCACAGAAGGGGATAAACGACAGGATGCGTGCGGCAAGGCTGCCCGGTGAGTTCAGCACCAGCGGCAGCGCGATCATGCACGCGGCCAGTGGCATGACCAGAAACATGTTCAGCTGCTGCAGCTCCTGCTCGGAGTTGGTCATGGCACCCAACGCCGCGGCCATGGCCGAGTACAAGAGGTAGCCCAGGAGAAAGAACACGATGAAAAAGACCACCTGCGCGGCGGACAGGCTGATGTGCGCGCCCGCGCCCAGCAGGTGCGCCATGAGGGGCGTGGCGGTGAGCAGAACGGCGGCCAGCATCCAGATGCTGACCTGCGTAAGCCCTACGGACCCCACGCCGATGACCTTGCCCGCCATCATTTCTGCGGGCTTGACCGTGGCCAGCATCACCTCAAACACGCGTGAGGTCTTCTCCTCAATGATGCTGCGCGCCACGTTCATGCCGTAGAGCATGATCACCAGGTACATGAGGAAGAACAGCGTGTACGCCCCTGCAAAGTTGGCGGAGGTGTTGTCTTCGGCCGCGGCGTTGCTGCTGCTCATCTCCACCGGGCGCATCATGCTGTCCACGTCGGCGGCGCTCATACCCTGCCGCGTCAGGCGCTCGCGCTCCAGCACCTTACCCAGGCTGTCGCGCACCGTCTCACGCGTGGCCAGGTCAGCGGAGGAACCCTGACGGTACGCAATCTGCGGACGTCCGCCAGCGACCGGGGTCAGCGTGATGTAGCCGTCCAGATCCTTCTTGTGGATCATGCGTTCCAGCGACGGCCGCGTGTTCGCACTGGGCGGCGAAATGAGGTTGACCTGCATGCCGTTGTCAGTGTCGCGCAGCAGCTGCTCTTTCAGGTCTTCGCCCAGGCGCATGTCCTGCGACACGATGACGAGGCGCGAGCTCGACTTCGCATGCTTCGCGATCAGGATGGACGCCGCGATGCCGCCGCCCATCAGCAGCGGGATCAGAATGGTGGCGATCAGGAAACCCTTGGTGCGGATGCGCTCCAGGTACTCGCGCCGTGCAATCAGCCAGACGTTATGCATCGACGGTGCCTCCCACGCGCTCGATAAAAATCTCTTCCAGCGTTGGCTCCTTGACCTCGAAGCGCGTGATGCGGGTGCCGTTGCGTACCGCCTCCGCCAGCAGCGGCTGCGCGTCCGGCTGTGCACCGCTTAGCTTCAGGTTGGCCACGCCGCCATACTGCTTGTGCGACTCCACGGAGGCGTGGTGCAGAAAGCGATCGTCGCCCTCGTAGGCCACTTCCACACGGTTCCGCGGGTACTCGCTCTTGATCTGCCGCATGCTGCCCTGGAGCACCACTTCGCCCCGATGGATGAGTGCGATGCTGTCGCACATGCGCTCCACCTGGTCCATGCGGTGGGTGGAAAACAGGATGCTCTTGCCCGCCGCGCGCAGTTCCAGCAGGGTGTCCTGGAGCAGGGCGCCGTTCACCGGGTCGAGGCCGCTGAAGGGCTCGTCCATGATGATGAGTTCCGGGTCGTGCAGCAGCGTGCAGATGAACTGAATCTTCTGCTGCATGCCCTTGCTCAGCTCCTCGGTCTTCTTGGGCAGTGCCTCGGTAATCTGCAGCCGCTCGGCCCACTGCTTGCCGCGCTTACTCGCCTCGGCGGCGCTCAACCCGCGCAGTTGGCCCATGAAGACGATCTGCTCCAGCACATTCATCTTCTTGTACAGGCCGCGTTCTTCCGGCAGGTAGCCCACACGCTGCAGCATGTCGCGGCGGAAGGGCTTGCCGAACAGCTTGACCGTGCCCGAATCCGGGATGGTGATGCCGATCATCATGCGGATGCTCGACGTCTTGCCCGAGCCGTTCGGTCCCAAGAGGCCGAACATGGTCCCCGGCTCAATGACCAGCGACAGCCCCGCCACGGCGACCTTGGCTTCATACACTTTGCGGATGTGTTCGAGTTCGACGGTCGGCATGGGTGGGGCTCGTTCAAGTCTACCGGAGCACCCTCCCATTTTGCAGCGCGCATTAGTGCCTGCCTCATCTAGCTATGCAGCAAGAGCCAACATGAAACTTGCGAAGACTAAGCGCATGGCCACTGGGAGCGGCTGGCGGATGGCATCGTGCCATACGGGAACATGCAAATTCGTACCGGTGTCTAGCTCTGTATGCAAGTGATTCACTACATTGGAGCGCTGCTATGCACAGGTAGCTTCTTTGCATACAGCACGTTGCCCCCTGAGCAGCCTTCCCGAGGGTTGTATGTCACTGCCTCCGTTGAGTGTCCGCGCGACATGGAAGACGATCGACTACTCTACGTTATCTCCTACCTGAGCGATGGGCGCATGTTTCTGAACGACACGGAGCTAAGCCAAAGCGCGCTGCTGCAGGGCGCGGCAGACGCTATCAAGTACCGTAACGATCGGATTGTCTGGCTCCGGGCAGAGCCGGAGGTCAGCTATGGGAGTGTGATGGCTCTGCTTTCGGGCTTGGCTAAGAGCGCACCGAACCTGCACGTGGCCTTGATCACAGACCGGCAGGATGGCAGCCCTGTCGACCCTGGCAAGCGAACTGCTGCCTTGAAGAGCGGACAACGGTTCGCCAACCCTTACTGCTTGCCCAGAGTTGAACAAGGCAGGGACATGGCGCTGCGTGGCGTTTACTGACGCTGGCCAAGCGGCGCAGGGAACTCCGCCACCTTGGGTGTGACCCTGCCTGGTGCTGTGTGGGTTGAGCCGCCCTGGTCGTCGATCACATGTTCAATCGCACCCAGGTTGTCCAGCGCCACCGTGATCATGTGGTGGAAGCGAACGCCTGCGGTGCGCGGCACCTCAATGGAGCGGTCCAGCACCACGTCCGGATGGCGGAAGACACTGTACACGCCCAGCCCCCACGCCTCATGCTCGCGCACCGTGTCGGCCACCTTGTAGCTGGCCCAGCCGTTCGCGCCGTTGCGGTCGGTCCAGGCAACCTGCGTGGGCGGGTCGTACGGGATTTCGGACTGGTAGAAGTAGGTGCGGCCGGCCTCGCCGTTCCACAAGACCTGGTAGTGCTGGTGGTGCTCCACGAACAAGCCGTAGACCGTGACGCGGTTGCCATTGACGACGAGCCCATTGTCGCTCTCGTTCACGGTCCAGCCCACGCTGTTGCTGCCGCTGAGACCATGGTCCGCACGCCAGATCCAGGTGTGGTCCACCACGGTATCGTCGCTGTCGATGACGAGGTTTGCCGATACCCTGCCCACCGCGGCGCCACCGACGCGGAAGAAGACGTCGTGCAGGGCTATGGGGTCAGCCTCGTGCGAGCGGTGCGTGCCCGGGCTGCCCACGTGCAGCAGCGAGGGCGACTTCGCCTCACCCGCGTCGAACAGCAGGCCAGAGACGGTGACGCCGTCCACGTCAGCCACGGTCATGGCCTCGGTACCGCGCACCGGGTGCAGCGTGGCGAAACCTAGGCCCAGCACAGTGCTGTCCTTGCGCGTGACGCGGAGCGGTTCCTGCAGGTCGTAGATGCCGGGCGTTAACAGCAGGTCCTTGCCCGCGGCCAGCGCCCGGTTGATGGTGGCTGCTGTGTCGCGCTCAGGCCGCGCAATGTAGAAGCGGCCTAATGGGACTACCCGCCCGGGTGTACTGCCGCCGTGCCAGGTGACGCCGCTGGTGTTCCGCTGCAGCGCGGGGATGCGCACCGCTACGGTGCCGTTCGGCTGCTGCTCCAGGTAGGGCTGTTCGCGCACCACGGGTGTGGTGGCGATCTTTGTGTACGGAGGCTGCGGCCACTCGCCGGGCGGCATGGTCGGCGTGCCCACAAAGACCATGTTCCAGTTGGAGCCGGTCCAGCGCGCCCACTCCGTATTGCGCGAAATCCATTGCTGCTGCGTGCCGGAGTCCACGGTGCCGTCCACGGCGGTGTCGCTCATCCATCCACCGCTGGCCCAGCCGTGCTGCTGGTTCAGCACCATGTTGCCGAGCACGTGCATGCGCCGGAACGATACTGCCTGCGACACCGCCCACTGCATCGTTCCGCTGTCGGGCGTGACGGAGAAGCCCTCGGCCGAGCGCCAGAACGTAGTAGTGGCGTTGTTGTTATTGAGCGCTGCGTCCACGCGAACGTCACCGATGATGTGCACGGCGTCCGGCGAAGCACCCAGCCCAATGACCTGCGTGTAAAAGCCAATGGGCAGGTGGAGGTGGTACGTGCCGGGCGCAAACACAAAGGCATAGCGCCCGCTGCCGAACTCCGCGTGCTGCTGCTCTGCATAGACGACGTCGATCCTGGCCTGGATGTCAGCAGGCTTGCTGGCCGTCGTGTAGACGAAGACGTTCGGCCCGAGGTCGGGCATCGCCGATGCGCGTTGCGCACTTGCCTGCTGCACTGCCACGCCGCACAGAACGAAGAAGACCATCTGACATAAACGACGCACCATACACCCACACCTTCTGCATCGCGCCCCGGCCCGGCGGGCGACGCCTGAGTGTAGAACACACGATTGTTTCCTGCCAAAAACGCCGCAGACCTGGGACGCACGGCTCCACGCTTCCCGCGGCGACACACGCAGACACACCTCTGTCCACTACACTGTGCTCACCATGACCATGCGCAGTCTGGAGTCAGGCGATCCGGGCCAACCCACCAGCCTGAAAACGCTCGGGGAGTATCTCGGCCTGGATCCGAGCACGGTCTCCTTTGTGCTGAACAACACGCCAAACCGGTCCATTCCAGAGGCGACCCGGCAGCGGGTGCGCGAGGCCGCGGCCAGGTTTGGCTACCAGCCAAGCCACATCGCGCGTTCGCTGCGCAGCAAAAAGACGCAGACGCTCGGCGTCATGCTGCCGGAGATGGGGGAGGGTTATCACGCGCAGGTGCTCAACGGCGTGGCCGACGTCTTGATGCGCGAGCAGTGGTTCTTTTTCACGGTGCACCACCGCCACCGCAAAGACCTGGTGAACACCTATCCCAAGCTGCTGCAGGCACGCGGCGTGGAAGGCATCCTGACCATCGATACGCGACTGGAGTGCACGCCCGCAGTGCCCACGGTGTGCGTAGCCCATCACGGCGGGCTCCCCGGTGTCAGCAGCATCAACCTGGACGAGGACGCCGCCGCCATGCAGTCGCTGCGGCACCTGTACGACCTGGGACACCGGCAGATCGTGTTCATGCGCGGGCAGAGCTTCAGTTCTGATTCGGACGTGCGTTGGCACGCGACCGTGCGTGCCGCAAAGGCGCTTGGCATTGCCATGCCGGAATCTTTGACCATTCGCCTGGAAAAAGACACGGTCACGCCAGAGCTCGGCTACCCGGACATGAGCGAACTGCTGCAGCGTACACGCGCCTTTACGGCGGTGCTGTGCTTCAACGATGTGTCGGCCATCGGTGTGATTCGCTCGCTGACGGATGCCGGGCTGCGGGTTCCGGAGGACTGCTCCGTGGTGGGGTTCGACGATATTTCGTCCGCCGACTACCAGGTGCCGCGGCTAACCACGGTGCGGCAGCCGCTGCACCGCATGGGCCAGACCGCTGCGGAAACCCTGCTGCGCTGCATTGCAGGCGAGGCCGTGCCGCACGAGACACAGTTGCAACCGGAGCTGATGGTGCGGGAATCATCAGCGCGTGCATCCCGGCTGTGTGTAAACAAACGCTTGTTTAGCTAACCTTCCTCGCCGTTCCGGTTGACAGCAGAACCGCTGCGCGTGCCCAATGAAGGCGGCCTCGCGGCGTGGTATCCATGCCTGCACAGCCCGAAGAGGGTTCCTAATGAAGCATGTTCGACGTTCGCTGGGCTGCCTGCTTCTCAGCGCCCTGCTGTTGGGTGGTGCGCTGCCGCTGCACGCACGCGGGGCACAGAAGGGCGAGTGGCTGACCACGCCGGACCGCGCCAACCTGCTGGCACGCAAGGACGCATTGAGGTGGAAGCGGGCGGGGAGCGGGACGGCAAGCGTCATTGCCGTGGACGACACGAAGCGCTACCAGACGATGGACGGCTTTGGCCACGCCTTGACCGGCGGCAGTGCTCAGCTGCTGATGAAGATGAGCCCGGCCAGGCGCTCCGCGCTGCTGCATGAGCTGTTCTCCGCCGGACCGGACGGCATCGGTACCAGCTACCTGCGCATCTCGGTGGGCGCGTCCGACATGAACGACCACGTCTACACCTACGACGACGTGCCCGCAGGCAGCACCGACACCGCGCTGCAGCACTTTTCACTGGCGGAAGACGAGAAGGACGTCATCCCTGTCCTGCGGGAGATCCTGGCCATCCAGCCGGGCATCCACATCATGGCCACGCCCTGGACCGCGCCCTCCTGGATGAAGACCAACGGCCTGCCAAAGGGCGGCAACCTGCAGCCGCAGTACTACGACGTGTACGCGCAGTACCTGATTCGCTATCTGCAGGCCATGGCACAGCATGCCATCCCCATCGCCACGCTGTCGCCGCAGAATGAGCCGGAGAACGCGAAGAACACGCCCAGCATGCTGGTCACGTCAGAGCAGGAAGCTGACTTCATCGGCGGCCATCTTGGGCCAGCGATCGCCAAGGCCGGGCTGAAGACGAAGCTGATCGACTTCGACCACAACTGCGACCACCCGGACTACAGCATCGACCTCTTGAAGAACGCGGAGGCGAACCGTTACACCGACGGCTCCGGCTTTCACTTATACCTCGGCAAGATTGATGCGATGACGCAGGTGCATGACGCTTTTCCGGCGAAGAACCTGTACTTCACCGAGCAGATGGTGATCCCGCGCAGGAACGACCCGGCGCTGCTGATGGCGGAACCGGTGGCGCGGCTGATGGTGGGCGCGCCGGAGAACTGGGCTCGCAACGTGCTGCTGTGGAACCTGGCGGCGGACCCGGACAATGGGCCGCACACACCGGACGGCGGCTGCCCCATCTGCGTGGGCGCCATGACGCTGGACGGTGACACCGTGACGCGGCACGTGGCGTACTACACCGCGGCCCACCTCTCGAAGTTTGTGCCGCCGGGTTCGGTGCGCGTCGACTCGACGGCGCCTGTTGCGCTGCCGCATGTTGCGTTTGTAACGCCGGGCGGCAGCCACGTGCTGCTGGTCAGCAATACCACCGCCGCCGAACGCAGCTTCACCATCCGCAGCCACGGCAAGGACGCCGAAGGGAGCCTGCCCGCGGGTGCGGTGGCCACCTACGTCTGGTAGCTCAGGCCCGGTTGCAGAGAGTTGTACTGTTGCTGAACCTCAGACACAGGTTTGTCTAGAGATTGTTCTCACTGGTAGTGTTGCGAAGGAAATCCGGTTCACCTCTATGCGCATACCCGTTCAGTTTGACCGCCCCTTGTCGCTCGCCGCAGTGCTTTTCGTCAGCGTTGTACCGTTCGCACGTCCGCAGATGCCGCCCACAGCTGCCACGCAGGCCGTGGCACCCACTGCGCAGGAGCGCCGCTTTGTGGACGACCTGCTCCACCGCATGACGCTGGACGAAAAGGTCGGGCAGATGGAGCAGGCCGCCGGGCAGCCCATGTTTACGCCACCTGCCGTGTCAGAGCAGCTGGCGCGCACCGGCGGGGTGGGCAGCTTCCTCTTCTTTACGGACCCCGCGCGCATCAACCAGCTGCAGCACCTTGCGGTGGAGCAGTCGCGCCTGCACATTCCATTGCTGTTTGG
>CALMRM010000287.1:50105-53844 GCA_937871605.1 uncultured Terriglobus sp.
CGCACCATTGCGCCGATCCCGCTGGCCATGGCGTCGTCCTGGGACCCGGCGCTGATCGAGCGCACGCAGAGCGCCGCCGCGCAGGAGGCACGCGCAGCCGGTGTGACCTGGGCCTTTGCGCCCATGGTCGACATTGCGCGCGACCCACGCTGGGGACGCATCATGGAAAGCGCGGGCGAGGACCCGTACCTGGGCGAGCAGGTGGCCGCGGCGCAGGTGCGCGGCTTTCAGGGCGACCGCATCGGGACGCCGGGACACGTGCTGGCCTCCGTTAAGCACTTCGCAGGCTACGGCGCTGCCACCGGCGGACGCGATTACACCGACTCTGAAATCAGCGACGACCAGCTGGAGAACGTGTACCTGCGCCCCTACCACGCCGGGGTCAATGCGGGCACAGCCACCATCATGTCCGCGTACATGAACCTGAACAGCGTACCCGCAACGGGCAACACCTTTCTGCTGCGCGACACCCTGCGCCGCGACTGGTGCTTTCAGGGCCTGGTGGTGTCGGACTGGGATTCCGTCAAGAACCTGCAGACGCACGGCCTGACCGCAAACCCCATGGACACCGCAGTGCAGGCGGTGAAGGCAGGCGTCAACGTGGAGATGACCAGCAGCCTGTACCGTGAGAACCTGCCCGCAGCGGTCAAGGCGGGCAAGGTAGCTGAAGCGGACATCGACGCGCTGGTACGGCCCATCCTGCTGATGAAATACCGCCTGGGCCTGTTCGAGCACCCCTACGTGGACGAGAGCCGCGTGGCACGCGCGACGCTGACGCCAGCGACCCGGCAGGCCGTGCGTGAGGCCGCCGAGCAGTCGGCCGTTCTACTGAAAAATGACAACCACCTGCTGCCGCTGAGCAAGTCGATTCGCTCGCTGGCCGTTATTGGGCCGCTGGCCGACAGCAAGCTGGACACCATGGGCTCGTGGGCTATTCACGGCGACCGCACCGACACCGTCACCGTGGCGCAGGGATTGCGCGAGGCCCTGCCCAATGCAGCGGTTACGGTGGAAACCGGCGTGGAGATCGAGCGCGGATCATCCACCATCTTCGACGAGCAGGTGGTGCCAGACAAGCCGCGGCTGACCACGCCTGCCCTGCGCGACGCTGCGTTTCAGCGTGCCCTGGCCGCCGCGCGTAACGCCGAGACTGTGGTGATGGTGCTGGGCGAGGCGCAAACCATGAGTGGCGAGGATGCCAGCCGCGCCCGCCTGGACCTGCCCGGCGAGCAAGAGCGCCTCTTAGAAGCGGTGCAGGCACTTGGCAAGCCCGTGGTGCTCCTGCTGATGACGGGCCGTCCGCTCACCATCGAGTGGGCCGCCGATCACGTACCCGCCATCCTGAACGTGTGGTATCCCGGCACGGAGGGCGGCCACGCGGTGGCGCGACTGCTGCTGGGCGATGCGAACCCAAGCGGCCACCTGCCCGTGACCTGGCCGCGCGACTCCGCGCAGGAGCCGCTCTACTACGCGACCCGCATGCCGCAAAACCCGGAAAACGTGGAGCACCGCTACTGGGACATCCCCAGCACGCCGCGCTACCCGTTTGGCTACGGCCTGAGCTACGCCGATCTGCGGCTGAGCGGCCTTTCGCTGGCCGCACCGCAGGTCAGCTCCACCGGCACGCTGCGCGCCACGGTCACGGTCAGCAACACGTCAGCAGTGGCAGGCACACAGGTGGTGCAGCTGTACATGCACCAGCGCGCGGGCAGCACTGCCCGGCCGCAGCGCGAGTTGAAGGCCTTCCAAAAGGTCACCCTGCAGCCGGGTGAATCGCGACAGGTCACCGTCACGGTAGCTGCCAACGACCTGCGCTACTGGAGCGCTGTCACGCGCGGCACGGTGCTGGAACCGGGCGAATTCGATGTGTGGGTTGGAATGGACGCGAACGCTCAGCTGCACAGCACCTTCACCCTGGTGCGCTAACATACGCCACGCGAATGCAGTGCGGTAGAACCGCATCGTATGAGGACAAACTCTCCTTGAACGAGGTCAATAGGTAACAGTCCAGCTTTGGTTGTGGATCGGCGTTTTCGGCATGTCGATCGGTCTCCTGCTCCTGTTCTTTCCCATGCAGAAGAACGAGTCTGTGTCGGAGCAGAGCCACTCCATTGCGCACTTCCTGGTGCCGATGATCGCCATGACGCTCTACCTGCTGATGGCGCTGGGGCATGGCTCCGTCGCGCTGCCATCCGGGCGCGTCTTTTATTTCGCCCGCTACGTTGACTGGGCCATTACCACGCCGCTGCTGCTGTTGAGCCTGGTCTCGGGCGCGGTAGAGGGACACCGTCACAAGCGGGGTGCCATGATCGCAGGTCTGGTCATCGCTGACGTGTACATGATCGTGACCGGCCTGGTGGCGGGTTGGACGGACGACCCCGCGCTCAAGTGGTGGTTTTATGCCGTCAGCTGCCTGTCGTTCATCGCGATCTATGCGCTGCTCTTTGGCCCCTTCCGTAAACTTTCGCTCAGCAGCCCTCAGGGAGCGACGTATCGCAAGAAAGCTCCGGTGCTTGCGGTCGTGTGGCTTGTGTACCCCATCGTCTTCCTCATCGGTCAGGAAGGTCTGCGCCTGTGGAGCCCGGTGGTGGATGCGGTGCTGTTCACCTGCCTGGACCTGATTGCCAAGGTGCTGTACGGGCTGTGGTCGGTCAGCCTGTCGAAGCACAGTGGCAGCGCGGACAAGGAACTGCCGGAGAGTGGTGACAGGCTGGTGCGCGGACGCTGATGCAGCGCGCCATCGTCATTGGAGCAGGCTTTGGAGGGCTGGCTGCGGCGTTGCGTCTGCGTGCCGCAGGCCTTTCGGTAGATCTCTATGACAATGGCGACCAGCTTGGCGGCCGTGCGGGCGTGTACCACCGCGGCGGGTACACCTTTGACGCGGGTCCTACCGTTATCACCGCGCCCTTTCTGTTCGACGAGCTGTTCACCCTCTTTGGCAAACGGCGTTCGGACCACGTCACGTTTCAGCCGCTCATGCCCTGGTATCGCATTCGCTTTGCGGATGGCCGCACCTTTGACTACGGCGGCACCACCGAGCAGCTGATCGAGGCCGTTCGCCGCTTTGCCCCGGGCGATGTGGACGGCTACAAGCGCCTGCTGCAGCAGGTAGAGAAGGTGTACCGCATCGGCTTTGAGCAGCTGGGGGATCAGCCGTTCGACACCGTCGCCTCCATGCTGCGCGTACTGCCGCAAATGGCAGCCCTGCGCAGCGACCGCTCCGTGTACGCCTTTGTGTCGCGTTACCTGCAGGATGAGGCGTTGCGCCGCGTCTTCTCCTTCCAGCCGCTGCTGGTGGGTGGCAACCCGTTCCACACCACCTCCATTTACTCGCTCATCCAGCACCTGGAGCGCAAGGATGGCGTGCACTTCGCCATGGGCGGCACCACCGCGCTGGTGGGGGCGCTGGGGCGCTTGTGCCGCGAAGAGGGCATCGGCATCCACCTGAACCGGGAGGTGGCTGAGGTGCTGGTGGACGACACAGGCAGCGCCTACGGTGTGCGCCTGGCGGACGGTACCCGCGAAGAGGCCAGCTGCGTGGTGGCCAATGCAGACGCGCCTGCCCTGTACAAACGCCTGGTGCCCGAGCGTTGGCGACGGAAGTGGACCGACCGCCGCATTGAGAACAAGCAATACTCCATGGGCCTGTTCGTGCTGTACCTGGGCGTGCGAAAGCAGTTTCCGCAGCTCGCACACCACACCATCCTGCTGGGCGAGCGGTACAAGGAATTGCTGGAGG
>CALMRM010000288.1 GCA_937871605.1 uncultured Terriglobus sp.
CGCCGACACCTGCTTCAGACAGGGTACCGACGTTCAATCCTTTGTTTAAAGTAGAGCCTGCCTTTGCGGCACTCGACACCGGGTCGGCCATGCGACAGGAACACTCGCTGGAAAGCCGCATCGGCTCACAGTGGTTCAATCGCGTGGGCATCCTGGCAGTACTCGTTGGCATGGCCTGGTTTCTGAAGCTGGCCGTCGACAACCACTGGATCGGGCCGCTGGGGCGCGTGGTGATTGGACTGCTGGCAGGTGTGGGTTTCGTCGCATGGTCGGGGCGCTTTCGGCGCACCGGCTACCCAGTTTTCGCATACTCGCTGCAGGCGCTGGGTAGCGGCATCCTGTACCTGTCGCTTTGGGCAGCGTATTCGTTGTACGGCTTGTTGCCTTCACCTGTTGCGTTCGCCGCCATGATCGGGGTCACGGCCTTTAACGGCTATATGGCGTGGCGGCTTGACGCGCAAATCCTTGCGGTCTTCTCGCTGGCAGGCGGTTTGGGTACGCCGCTACTGCTATCCACGGGCGAGAACCATGAGGTATCGCTGTTCAGCTATCTGCTGCTTTTGGATTTAGCCGTGCTTCTGCTGGTGGCGCTGCGGCCCTGGGCACGGCTACTGGTGGGTGCGTTTGCGGGCACGGCGATCTATGTCGCGGGCTGGTCTCTGCGCTTCTACAGCGTCGATCAGCGAGGGCGAACGGCTGTGTTCGTGAGCCTCTTCTTTCTGCTGTTTGCCCTGCCGCAGCGCCTTGCCCGCTGGCAAATGGACGGGGAGGACATTGGAGGCGTGTGGGACAGGCTTGCCGCCTTCTTGCTGCCCGTGGCCAACGCGTCGCTGGGCTTCGTCGCGTTTTACGACCTGTACAGCGGGCCAGGGTACACGTGGGCGCCGCCGTGGCTTGCCGTTGCGTTTGCAGCGTTCCACCTCCTGCTGCTTTGGCTGCCCGGGCGTGGGATATTGCGTGCAGGCTCGTCCCGGGACTTCGCGCTGAACCTGACCCTGGCCGTGGGGTTTCTGGCACTGGCAATACCGTTGCAAACGCATGGGCGCGGGATGCCGATTGGCTGGCTGGTGGAAGGTGCTGCCCTGTTGTGGCTGGCATTCCACTTGCATCAGGCCCTATTGCGGGCACTGGGCGTGGTGTGCCTGCTGCTGGGCTTAGCTGCCTTGCTGTTAATGGATCCGCATGCCTCACTAACGCCGCTGCTCAACGAACGGTTTGCCACTTACTCCATCGGTATCGCCATCTTCGCCTTTGCGGCCATGCTGGCTCGCATGGCTGTCTCGTTCGCAGAGGAATCCGATGTAGAGGCATGGGCCACCCTTGGGCTGGGCGATGCCATCGCGTGGCCTTCCATCGCAGCGGTGTCTGCGCTGCTGGTGAACGTGTTGATCCTGATTGCGGTGGGTTGGGAGATCCATAGTTTCTTGTGGTTTGTGCGCTTGCGCGGGACCACGCCGCTGCTGCACGACTACCGCATGTATGCGCAGTTCACCTACTCGGCGTTCTTTATGTTGTTTGGCGCGGTGTTGCTGGGCATCGGCTTTGCGCGGCGCTCCCCGTTTGTACGCTGGCAGGCTCTGGTGCTACTGGTGGCGGCCATCGGCAAGGTGTTTCTGGGTGACGTGAGTTCGTTGAGCGAGGGATACCGCATTCTTAGCTTTCTAGCATTGGGTGCGCTGCTGCTGGGCATAAGTTACGCGTACCAGAGAGACTGGCTGCACCTGCGTGGACCAGAGGAGGACGCGGCTTGAAGCACCTGGCAGGGCTCCTGCTGCTAGCAGCCGCCACGTCACACGACGAGGGCGGCACGCGGCACCTGCGATACCAGCGGCCCGTGCTGCTCTCTGCGGATCGCATTGGGCAGGCCTGCATCGAACTGCCGCCCGAGGTCTTTTCGCATGGTGAACGGAATGGGGAGGACCTGCGCCTGTTTCAGGGCGAACGCGAGGTGCCGTATGCCATGCGTGTGGCCATGCCGCCGCGTCTGGAGGCCGTAGTGCGCCCCGTGAGCAACCTGGGCACGGTGCACGGCGATACGACATTTGAGGCGGATCCTCCGGCAGGCAGCTACCGCGAGGTGACGCTCGATGTTGCGGCGCAAGATTTCATCGCCACCGTGACCGTGACGGGCAATCACCGTCAGCCGGGCAGTGCGCCGGTGCTGCTGGGTGCCTTCACCATCTTCGATCTTTCCAGCCAGCGGCTTGGGCGTAGCGTGGTGCTGCACCTGCCGCCCGTGAACTTCGAGCACCTGCGATTCCAGGTTCACGGTCGTGTCACGCCGGATAGCATCGGCGGCATTCGCTTCCAGCCGGACGACTCGTCTGCTGAAGACGTGCGGTTTGTAACCGCACTGGCAAGTCCGGCCATGCGACAGGACGGCCACCGTTCGGTGCTGGATCGTACTGTGCCGCCGCATGTGCCGGTGGACCGTGTGCGCTTTGTGCCTGCGCCCAATGCGCCTGCTACCTTCAGCCGCGATGTGACGATTACAGTCACGCCGGTGCGTACAGGTCCGCCCCAAGACGACGCGGAAGTGGCCGGTGAGCGCAGTAGCGGCACATTGCAGCGCATCCACCGTGTAGAGGACGGGCAGCGCGTGGATGTCGAGCGCCTCACGGTCGACACGAACGGCGCGCCGGCGGACACAGCTGCAACGTGGCACATTGCGGTTGAGAATGGCGACGATGCGCCGCTGCCGCTGGCTGCCATCGAGCTGCAGATGCGAGAGCGTGACCTGTGCTTCGACAGCGCTGGTGGCAGCGCGCCCCTCATTCTCCACTACGGCGGCAGGGGCTACCATGCACCACAGTACGACTACCAACGGCTGTTTACGCCGGCGGAGCATCCGGTGCGCGCGTCCCTGGGTCCGGAGGCGGAGAACGCCGGGTTTCAACCCGCGGCTGACAGCCGGCCCTTTTCGGAGCGCCATCCCGCACTGCTGTGGGCAGGCCTGCTGCTGTCGATGGCCGTGCTGGGCGCGGTAGCGCTGCGGTCTGCCCGTGCTGCCACACCGGTGGCCAAGTAAGTACACTGCAGGGTATGACGATGACTCCGAGCCGTCGCGACGTTCTCTGCGGCTTGGCCGCTGCAGCCCTTGCGCCCGCACCCATGCTGGCGCAGTACACCAAGCATGACCTCACCACGCGGCCCGCGCCTGCGGACCGGTTGTTCCGCTCCGCCGCTGTGGAGGCGGCCATTGTGTCGGTGAGCAAGGGCATTGCGGATGCGGAACTACGCACCCTCTTTACGAACTGCCTGCCGAACACGCTGGACACGACCACGTTTGCCGGGACGCGCAACGGTAAACCGGACACGTTTGTGATCACTGGCGACATCGATGCGCTGTGGTTGCGCGACTCGTCCGCGCAGATGCACCCGTATCTGCCGTTTGTGAAGGCAGATGCGAAGCTGGCTCAGGTGGTGGAGGGGCTTATCCACCGGCACGCCGCGTGCATTCTGCTGGACCCCTATGCGAACAGCTTCCGGCGCAATCCCACCGACCCACCGCTGGAGTGGGCCGTGCACGACGTGACCGACAAAAAACCCGGGGTGGGCGAGCGCAAGTGGGAGGTGGACTCGCTGTGCTACCCCATTCGGCTGGCGCACGGGTACTGGAAGGCGACCGGCAGCACGGCCGCGTTTGACGGCGAGTGGCGCGCGGCCATGGCGCTGGTGGTGAAGACGTTTCGTGAGCAGCAGAGGTTCCATGATCGCGGGCCGTACCACTTCCAACGCCGTGCGGAAAACCCGACCGACACGGTGATCCTGTCTGGGTATGGCGCGCCAACCAAGCCCAACGGGATGCTGCACAGCATCTTCCGTCCCTCGGATGACGCGTGTATGTATCCGCTGTTTGTCCCAGCGAATCTCTTTGCCGTGAGGGCACTGGGCATGCTGGCGGAGATGGCTGCCGCGGTGCAGGACGGCACGCTGACCAACGACGCGAGGGCGCTGGCTGCCGAGGTGGGGACGGCGACGGAGCGCCATGGCAAGGTGCAGCACCCGGCGCACGGGGAGATTTGGGCGTACGAGATCGACGGCTTCGGAAACGTGAACCTGATGGACGACGCGAACGCGCCCGGCCTGCTGAGCATCGCGTACTTAGGCGAGTCGTCGCTTTCAGATCCGCTGTACACGCGGACGCGCGGCTTTACGCTGTCGCCGGATAACCCGTATTACTTCCAGGGCACGGCGGCCAAGGGCATCGGCGGACCGCACGTGGGACTGGACTACATCTGGCCCATGTCGATCCTGATGCGAGCGCTGACCAGCACCGACGACGGCGAGATCGTGGTGGCGCTGCGCACCCTGCGCAACACCACGGCAGGCACACACTTTATGCACGAGGCCTTTCAGAAGGATGACCCGGCGAAGTTCACACGGCCCTGGTTTGCGTGGGCGAACACGCTGTTTGGCGAGCTGATCCTGAAGCTGTACCGGGAACGTCCGGCGTTGCTGCGGGAATCGATGGTATGACCGGTGCTTCACACCCGTGGCAGCGTCATAGACTAAAGTCATGAGCCTGCGCGAGCGCCGAGACATTGTGGAGTTGTGCGGCGGCGCTCCAGCAGCGTCGTCCGGGGTGCTCTTCAGCGTGGTGCAGGTGCGCGGTTCGTCGTACCGGCAGCCGGGCGCACGCCTGGTGCAGTTGGGGGATGGCCGGACTGTCGGCACCATCTCGGGTGGCTGCCTGGAAGCCGACCTGTTGCGTCGCGGCCGCTGGATGGTGCGCGATGGTGCCGTGCTGGTGCACTTTTCGACGGCATTTGACGACACGTCGGACGTGCCGTACGGGCTGGGCTGCGGCGGAGAGATCGATGTGCTGGCTGAGGTGCTCGGTTCACCAGAAGCCGGCGCGCTGCTGGAAAGCATGCAGGCAACGCTGAGCGGCGAAGAGCGCGTGGTGGCGACGGTGTTGCGCGGCAACCTGGAGGCGGGCGGGGAACTCTACCGGGTCGTGCTGGATGCGCGCGGGGATGTGCTGTTTGCCAGCGAGGCCCTGCGCACGGACGAGATCGTAACGGTGCGGCACAGTGCTCGGCTGGCCGTGGCGGACGGCAGGCTCTGCGCCTTCGACATAACGGCGGCAGGGCAGATGTTTACAGAGCGGCTATGCCCGGTTCAGCGGCTGGTGATCTTTGGTGCGGGAGAGGATGCCCGGCCACTGGCACGGTTGGCGGCGGAGATTGGATGGCAGCCGGTACTCGTGGACACGCGCAGCCGGAGGCTTTCCGCGGTGTGCGTCGCGGGTGCCACGTGCTTGCAGGTGAGCACGGCGGCGGAGGTGCCGGTCCGTGCGGGCGATGCCGTGGTGCTGATGACGCACTCCTACGTGCAGGACCGCGCCCTGCTGACGGAGTTGCTGGCCGGCGACTTCCAGTACCTGGGTTTGTTGGGCGCGCGACACCGGTCTGCGCTGCTGCTGCGGGAGGCCGCCACGGCGGCGGCAGGGGTATCGTTGCGCAGGGCTGTTGCGCGGACGCACGCACCGGTCGGGCTCGATCTGGGCGGTGAGGGGCCGGAGGCGGTTGCCCTGGCCATTGTGGCAGAGGTGCAGCAGGTGCTGGCAGGCAAGGACCGGCAGGGTGCCCGCCGGCTAGACATGGCCGAAGTCGAGTTGCTGCTGGAGGGCCATCCCACGGCCGCATCCAGCCACTGCGCCCTCGACCCAGGCGACCCGAGCCGTGACGTGGTGACCCAGTGAGCCGGCGGTTGGGAGCGTTGGTGCTGGCAGCGGGTGGATCGTCGCGGCTGGGCCAGCCCAAGCAGTTGGTGCGCTACGAAAATGAGCCGCTGCTGGACCGCGCCATTCGCGTGGCGCATGAAGCGGGTGCGGACCCGGTCTTTGCCGTCCTGGGCGCTGCGTACGAAGTGATGCTCGACTGCCTGGAGGGGAACCCGTATGCGCCGCGCATCCTGATCAACAAGGCATGGGCGACAGGCATGGCGAGTTCGCTGCGCCTGGGAGCGGCGGCGGCGGAGCGGGCGGGCGTGGACGACCTGCTGGTGCTGACCTGCGATCAGCCTGCAGTAACGCCGGACCACCTGCGGCGGCTGGTAAGCGTCTCCAAGCGGGAGCACGTGGTGGCTTCGTATTACGGATCACGGCGGGGCATCCCTGTGTTGTTTCCGGATTTCTCATTCCACGCGCTGCAGGAGCTGCAGGGCGACGCCGGGGCGCGCGAACTGCTGCAGGACGATGCCGTGCTCACCGTGTCGTTGCCCGGCGGGGAACTGGACGTGGATACCCCTGAGGATCTGCTGGTGCTGCTGCGCAGCCCGGCGGGGCTATCATGATGCGCAGCGGCACGGTGGACGATACAGGATGTATCCGTCGCCAGCTCCGCTGGATGCGCCGGTAATTACCCCATGGCTGTTTTCTTCACATTGCTGTTTATCGCCACGGCGTACATCACGCCCCCAGTGTTGTTTGGGCCGCTGTCTGAGTACCACATCGAGGTGCTACTGGGGGTGTTGGGCGTGGGATTCTCAGCTGCGAATATTCTGCGCAACCGCTTTGAGGAGACTCCGCAGACGTACCCGTTCATTGGACTCTGCATGGCCATACCGCTGTCGCTGCTTGTGGGTGGTTGGCTGGGCGGGGCCGCCGGCGTTCTCTATGGCTTTTTACCCGTGGTGTTTTGCTTTGTGCTGCCTGCGGCGAATTTCCGAAAAGTCGTGCATTTTCGCTGGCTGGTTGTTTTGATGGTTCTTTGCAGCGCCTACTTTATCTACAACGGGCTGCACGACCTGTACAACCACGTCATTCCGAGCGATTTCCTCTACGGGGATGGAGAGTTGCGCAGGGTCCGCGGCCTTGGCTTCGTAAAGGATCCTAACGATCTGGCGCAGGTGCTGGTCAGCCTGCTGCCGCTGCTCTTCTTGTGGCGTAAACGCAGCTGGCTGGTCACTACGCTGCTGTTGCTGCCTCCCATCGCGTTGCTGGTGACGGGCATGTACTTCACCCACTCGCGTGGCGGAGCACTGGCACTCATGGCGACACTCATCATTGCGTTGCGCCGCAAGGTGGGTACGGTGCCGGCAGTAGTCCTGGCAGGCGGACTGTTCTTTGCGTCTCTTGCTGTGGGCTGGTCCGGTGGCCGCGACATCTCCGTGGAGGCGGGCGGCGACCGCTTGGACGCGTGGTCTGTCGGTATTGAACTCATCAAGCACAACCCGCTCTTTGGCGTGGGGATCGACCGTTTTACGGACTTCAACGATGTGACTGCCCACAATTCCGTGGTGGTGTGCGCCGCAGAAGTCGGCCTGCCCGGTTTTATCTGCTGGACGTTTATAGTCTTTGCGGCGTTCCGCGGATTGATGGCCGTGAGTGGCTGGAAACAGGAGGACGAAGCAGCAGCAGACGAGCCTGCGCACGATACCGGCCTGCCCAGCGCTGCCCGTATGCAGTTGCGCCCGCTGGCGCAGGCCCTGCCGCGTGGCCCGACGCCCTACCTGCAGTACGCCCGGGTCGCCCCCGCGCCAGTGGCGTTGGCGGACGCCGCGCCCGTTCCCTTTGCCAGGCTCGCGCGCACGCAGGTTTCCCGTGCTGTCGACGTCGCTGCACAACTCGAAATTCGGGGCATGGCGCGCATCCTGGTCTGCAGCCTGACAGGCTTTCTGGTTGCGGGCTGGTTCCTTTCGCGTGCGTTATCCATGTGGCTGTTTCTCTACTGTGGGCTGTCGCTGGCACTGGTGCGCATGGCCGAGGCTGCAGGCATGCGGCCCGCACACGACAGCTTCGCCTTCCTGGCCCGCTGGTCGGTTTTGCTTTCAATCGCCTTGTTGCTGCTGGTGTACGCGATCCTGCGGTTCCGCTCGCTCACAGGACACTGAGCACGGGAGCCTGCTTACCGGTAATCTTCCAGCTTGCCGATCTGCTCGGGAGTCATCTCATCGCGCAACTGCAGCAGCATGTGGGTATACGCCTTTTCCAGGTCGGCGCGGGCCTGGGTCACGTGGTCGATCTCAGCAAACAAGGCCGCTTCAGAGGGTTTGCCGTTGTGGGTCAGCGACTCCAGCCGGCCTTCCGCATGCTGCAAGGCATCCTGCCGCGACAACAGAATGTCGCGGTTCTGGCCGAAGACAGAATCCATGCGCTTTTGCTGGTCAGGGTTCAGCCCCAGCGACTTGGCAAACTTCTTATCGTCCCACCAGCGCCCGGGCGGTCCCAGTTGCAAACCGCCACGCATGCTGCTGCTGGGGGCGTTGCCGCTTGAGGGTGGGGTGCCACTCCGCGGAAAGGTGGGCCCAGACCGATCGACCCCCGGCATACCCATACCGCCATGCGGGCCACCC
>CALMRM010000289.1:0-18330 GCA_937871605.1 uncultured Terriglobus sp.
CGCCTGCCGTCGCTGGATCGAAGCGGATGAGCAGGTGCGGCACGTGGTTGGCGATGCCGGGCGTGATGAGTTCTGTGCGTACCGACGGAACGCCCTTGACCATGCCCGCGATCAACTCGGCGCGCTTCGCGTAGTCGCCCTGCATCTGCTCCTCGGTGTGTGCAAGCACCCAGTCGAGAGCGGCGACCATGCCGACGATCTGCTCCTTGGCAACCTTCATGCCGCGGCCCACGCCATCGGTGGGATTGTTGTTCTTCGCGGCGAGGTCGGTCAGGTCTTTGCGGCCCAGCAGCAGTCCCGCATTTTGCGGCCCGCGGATGCCCTTGCCGCCGGAGAAGCTCACCAGGTCGAAGCCCATGCCGGTGTACTTCCACAGGTTGCTGATGGGCGGCATGTCCGCCGCTGCGTCGATGTGGCAGGGGATACCGTGCCCGTGCGCGACGCGCAGCCAGTCTTCGCGGCCAATCTGCGCGGAGCCGAGCGGGCCAACTTCGTCCTCGGCGGCGTTGAAGAAATTGGTCATCACCGCGTTGCCCTGCGCGCAGGCACGCTGGTAATCGCCCATGGTCAGCACTTCGGTGACGCGTGCGCCCGTGAGGAACATGGCGTGGTCGTAGCCATAGCGGTGTGCGCGCTGCACAATGACCTGGTTCTTGAGGGCGCCGGGGTCGTCAGCGTTTACCTTTTGCGGCAGGTCCAGCGGACCGAGGCCGGGGTTCGCCTTCAGCATGCAGGCAGCGGTGGCCAGCGTGATGGCACCCGATGCGCCGGAGGTGACCACCGCGCTTTCGCAGCGCAGGCGCTGAGCAATGTACTCGCCCGCTTTGGTCTGCAGGTCGTGCAGGCGCACCGGATGGAGGCCCGCGCGGTGGACGGCGGCGAGCACCTCGGGCGGCATGCACGCTGCGGTCAGCGTGGTGTAGGTGCCAGCGGCGTTGATGATGGTGGGTACGCCGAGCTTCGCGTAGTAGTCCTCACCCGCGGGTGCCCTGGGCACAGCGCCAGCGGCATTGGTGTGCGACCCGCCGCCCAGGGACGCACCCGCCGCGCCAAGCAGGCGCATAAAGTTACGTCGCGAGAACAGCGATCCGAGTGAGTTCTGCACGTGCCTGCCCCTGATCCTATGTGTCGCGCCTTTAGCGCTCGGTGTCGATGTTGCTCTGTAGCCTAGGCCTTCGGCCTGGGCTGGTATGTACCGGGCCTTTGGCCCTGTATTTCGCCAGCCTGTGTCAGTGCTGCGCGCGCATCTGCTCTAAATGCGCCCGAACTGCTTCACCGCCTCCACCACGGAGTGGAACTTTTCAATGTACGGCAGGGTGCTGTGCTCCGTGTTGTCCAGCGCCTGCGCCTTGATGAGGACCTCTGCCGCACGCGCACGGGGCACCACCGCGATGCCATCCTGGTCGGCCACGATAATGTCGCCTGCGCTGACCTGTGTGCCGCCGACTTCAAGCGTTTGGTTGACGCCGGCGAAGCGGTAGTGCCCCACCGAGGTCGAGGGCACCGCACCGGTGGAGAAGACGGGAAAGCCGATCTTCTTGAGTTGCGGCAGGTCGCGCACACCGCCATCGACCACAGCACCCGCAAAGCCGCGCGCAAACATCGCCGTACCCATCAGGCCGCCCATGCCCGCGATGTCCGCGCCGTCTTCCACCTTCATGACGTAGACAGATCCAGCGCCTCCGCTGTCGATGGCTGCGAGCATGCCGCCCAGCGCGTTGGGGTCGGTGTTTTCTTCCTTTTTCAGCAGCACTGTAAGCGCCGTGCCCGCGAACTTGGTGGGAAAGATGGGCTGCATGAGGTGGCTCATGTAGTGCTTCCCGTGCAGGATCTGCTCTTCCGCGTCAGAGACGCTGGCAGCCTCCACGTGCCGGTAGGCCTCCAGCATGACGGCAGGATTGGCCTCGTACTGCGCCTCTGTCATGGGCGTGTCTGCGTGGACTGCCAGCACACCGGCGGCTGACACGGCCAGCACACCCATCACGATCCCCACACCGACACGAAACCCACGACCCTGCACAGCACCACCCACACACCGGAATGATTGCAATCGTACCGCTACGCACGCACAGCGCGCCACCGCAACCGAACAGGTCGATGGCGCGCCATGCGGGTTAGAAATTGATTTTGCCCGCCAGCTGCAGCACGCGCGGCTGGTAGCCGGTGGCTGTCGAAGTGATGGTGCCGAAGTTGGAGCCGGTAAAGTTCGGCGTGTTGGTGGCGATGCCGTTCGCCAGCGTTGCCGTGGGTAGCGTCGCGTTGGGATTGCCTGGGTCGGGATGGTTGAACAGGTCGAAGGCCTCTGCACGGAGCTGCAGCTTGAGGCGCTCGTACAGCGCGAAGTCCTTGAACAGCGAGAAGTTCACGTTCTCGTAGCCGGGGCCGTGCAGGTCGTTGCGGTGGAGATTGCCAAAGGTGCCGAAGGCCGGCAGGGTGTAGGCCGAGGTGTCGATGCAGCCCGTGTTGTTGATGTGCGACGCGCGGGAGCACGTGCTGGTGGTGCTGTGCACAAAGTTAGGCCGCTGCGTACCGATGTTGAGCACGTGCGCACGGTCGTCCGTGATGCTCACGTTGAATGGCACACCGCTTTGCAGCGTCACAATGGCGTTGGCGTGCCAGCCGCCCAACAGCGAGTTGCCGACCGCGCCCAGCAGGTGGAAGTCTGGCAGGGCATAGGTCACGGTACCCACAAAGCGGTTGCGGATGTCCCAGTTCGAATTGCCGTAGTCGGCCTTCAGGTTGTACTGGATCATGGGCGTGCCGCCGCCATTGGCGTCGTTGCTGGTGTCCAGGTTGTGCGCCCAGGTGTAACCCAGCATCATGTCCAGGCCCTTGAGCGCGTGCTGGCGATAGATGGCACTAAGGCCGTGGTACGTAGAGATGCCGTCGTTCTGGATTTGCCGGATCTGCCCGAACAACTGGTATGGCCGGTTGGCGTTGGACTGGGTGCTGACGCTAGGCCGGGGCTGATTCGGGTAGAGCGAGTGGTCCAGGTCGATGGCCTTGGACCCGAGGTATTGCAGCTCCAGCGCACCGCCATTCCACAGCTCCACGCCAGTGTCGGCGTTCCACTGGTACAGCCGTGGCGTGGGCAGGTAGGGGTTGTCGGTAAAGGCCGACACGTATGTGCCCGGCGTACCCGCCACCGGCGATGCCGCACCGCCCTGGCCGCCTGTGGGATTCCCAAAGGTCAGCGTGCCGTTGGCGCCCGTGTTGTAGGTGTAGACCACCGATGCCGCCAGCGGGTAGTTGGTAGAAGCCAGCGTGAACGAGTTCAGGTGATTCGGGTTGTAGTAAATACCGCCGCCACCGCGCACCACGATCTTGTCGGTGGCGCGGTAGGCCAGGCCCAGGCGCGGTGACACCAGGGTGTGATTGGTCCCAATAAAGCCAAAGCCCGGTGTGGGCTGGAAGGCAGTGCCGCTGGTAGCCGTGCTGGTGGGGATCAGCGCCGTGTACGTGCTGTTGAGGATGCGCGCGTAGCCATTCAGCGAGTACGGCACGGTGGGCAGTTCGTACCGCACGCCGTACTGCACGGTCAGCTTCTGCGAGGCCTGCCAGTTGTCCTGGACAAAGAAGCCGTCGCGCCACTCCGCCACGGAGCCCTTTACCTGAAACACGGGCGTGGTGGTCTGGTAGACGTAGCCGGTGATGAAGTCCGCACCTGGGTCGCCCGTGTAGGTGCCGTTGAAGGCGAACTGGCCACGGGGCGTGTTGCCCGCGGCGCGGCCAATGGTCATGCGCCGAATGTCCGCACCAGCCATGATGTTGTGCGACCCGAACTGGTAACTGATCTGGTCGTAGCCGTGAATGGTGCGGTCGTCCTGAAACCAGTTGGTACCTTCCGCGCCTAGGCCCTGGTAGTTGGAGATGGTCACGGTCGGGATGCCGGGATTGTTGTTGGCTGTGTCGGCAGTAAAGCCAGGTATGCCCAGCTGCGTGCCCGCCTGGGTGAGGCCGGCGGTGTAGAAGTAGTTCAGCGCGTTTGAATAGAACCGGTTGAAGCCCACACGCAGGTCGTTGATGAGGCGCGGCGTGAGGATGTGCGTGTAGCCGATGAGGCCGTTGCGATTGGCCGTGGGCGACGAACTGGCCGACGTGGGCACCACGTTGCCGCTGGCAGACTGCAGCGTCTGGTAGTCGTAGCGGGCAAACAGGCGAACCTTGTCACTCAGGGCATAGTCCACGCGATCCAACGTCTGGTCCTGGCTAAAGCTGCTGGGCACAGCCACGTTGGCGTTGTTGGTGACACCTGCCAAATTTGGCGTCGCGTAGTACTTGAGCAGCGCAGCAGCGAACGGGGACACCGGTAGACCCTGGTCGCCCGCATACGGCGCTTTGGTCACCGGGTTGTAGAGCTGCTTGCCCGTGCAAAGACCGGTGGTCGCGCTTACGGCACCGCACAACGCAGAGAAATTGCCCGTCTGCTCCGAAGAGGTCAGCAGCGTGGCCACCGTAGTGGTCTGTGACTTCTGCCGCACGCCCTCATAGGAGCCCATAAAGAACAGCTTGTCGCGGCCGTTGAACAGGTGTGGGATGGCCACTGGCCCGTCCAGCACAAAGCCAAACTGGTTGAAGTGCAGGATGGGCGTGGGCTTTCCCACAGCGGTCAGCCAGCTTTTGGCGTTAAAGGCCGTGTTCTGCACGTAGTCGAAGCCGGTGCCGTGAAAGCTGTTGGTACCTGCCTTGGTGTCGACGTTGATGTGGACGCCCATGTACGCGCCGTACTGCGCGGTGTAGTTGCCGGTTTGCGTTTGCACGGCACCCACGGCGTCGGCGTTGGGCGTCACCGGCGAATTCGAAATAAGTGAATTCATGATGGTGATGCCGTCGAGGGTTAGTGAATTCGTGACCTCGCGGGTACCCGCACCGATGTAGTTCGCACCCGGCGGCACACCGGTGTAGCTGGTCTTGGGGCCGACGATGATGCTGGGGTTGGTGGCCGCAAGTTCCAACACGCGACGGCCCGCCATGGGCAGGTTTTCCACCTGGGTGGCGCTCAGCGTTTCGCCCACCAGCGCGTCGTCAGTGGAGAGCGCGGGCGTCTGCGTGGTGACCGTCACTTCCGACGCAATGGAGCCCACCGGCAGTGTCACGTCAGTACGCGCGGCCATGTTGAGCACCACGCTGGTGCCGCGGCTGGTGACCTTGGAAAAGCCCTGCTGCTCAACCGTGATGTCGTACGTGCCGGGCTGCACGAACTGAATCTCGTAGAAGCCTTCGCCGTTAGTGCGCCCCTTGTACGCCACCTTGGTTGCGGTGTCGACGGCGGTCACGTCAGCACCGGCAACAACACTGCCGGCACTGTCCCGTACCGTGCCCACCAGCGAGGTGTTGTTGGACACCTGGCCGAACGCCGTTACCGCTACGGTAGACAGCACAGAGGACAGCAGGATGTTTCTGAACAAGGAGGCTCCTTTTCGAACAGCAACGACGGTCGGCCCAGTTGCAGAGCGTGCGTCGAGAGCAGAGGTGAGTTGTTTCGGTAGCCCCATTGAAACACAACTGTAACGATGCGCACGGCCATTCTTGGGGAGAAAGCGAGCACGTTTGCAGCACGTTTGTCCCAGTACCGGTACTGCTAGCAGCTCTGTGCAGGCTGTACGGACAGGCGGCTCGCGCAAGGCATCACCATGTCTGTACAGTAAGCAGCAATCGTAGAAACGGACGGGTACGCACCATGGTGTCTCGACGCAAGTTCATCACCTCCTCCGCAGCGCTCTCCCTTGCCCGACCGCTGCTGCGGGCAGCCACGCCGCTGGGCAGCAGCCGCATCTTCATCGGCACCGGCAACAGCGGCCCCGGGCAGGGCATTATGACCGCGAGCTGGAATGCGGAGACGGGTGAGGTGGGCACCATCAGCGTGGCCGCGGAGGTGGAGAGCCCGACCTTTCTGGCCACGTACCGCAGGGCAGATGGCACCACCCTGCTGTACAGCATCAGCGAGGCTGCCGGGCAGTCGGCCCGGGTTACGGCGTTCCGCGCTGAGCCCCGTTCCGGCACACTGCAGCTGCTGAACCACGTGAGCAGCGGCGGCGATGGCCCGGCGCATGTATCGGTGTCGCCCGATGGCCGCACGGTGCTGGCCGCCAACTATGCGGGTGGCAGCGTGAGTTCGTTTCGGGTGGGGCCGGACGGCTCTGTGTCAGAGGCTGTGTCGCACTTCCAGTACACCGGCTCCGGGCCGTACCGGGAGCGGCAGAAGACACCGCACGCGCACAGCGCGGTGTGCTCGCCGGACGGGCGCTTTGTGCTGGTGAATGATCTGGGGCTGGACCGCATCGTGCTGTACCACCTGGACCCCGCTACATCGAAGCTGACGCCGGGCGACCCAGCCTTCTGGCAGAGCCAGCCCGGTGCGGGGCCGCGCCACATCGCGTGGAGCGTGGATGGCAGGTTCGTCTACGATGCGAATGAACTGAACAGCACCGTGAATACGCTTGCGTGGACCGGCACGGGCCTGCGCACGATGCAGACCCGTTCCACGCTACCCGAAGGGTTCGCGCCCAGGACCGCGTTTGTGGGCGAGATCCTCACGTCTGCCGATGGGCGCAACGTATACGCGGGCAATCGCGTGGCCGATGACACGGTCGCCATCTTCGACATCGACCGCAGCAGCGGGATGCTTTCAGCCGCGCGCTTTGTGCCTTCGGGCGGCAAGAACAGCCGCCACATCACGCTGGACCCCACGGGCCACTGGATGGTGATCTCGCACCAGGGCAGTGACGATGTAACGGTGCTGGCGCGGGATGCACGCACGGGGGCGCTTTCCACACCGCGGCACACCTACCCGGTGAGCAAACCCATGTGCGTGGTGTTTGTCTAGAGCACATTCCCTGGGTTCAACGTGCGTCAGGCTACCGGCTGCATGGTGCCCTGGATGGCGTACGGCACTATGCTGAGAGTGACGGGCATTGCCCGCAGAACACGTCCCGGGAGTGAGCCACATGATTGTCACCGTCAGCAAGGATGACGAGCGCTACCTGCAGCTGCGCCGCACCCGCAATGCGCGCTTTCCAACGACCGACGCTGACGCGGTCTCGGGCATAGAGCTGTGTGAAACCGCCGACGATGTGCAGGCGGCGCTGCAGCGCGCCGTGAGCGCGGGCAAGCGGCCCACGGTGCGCTCGGGCGGCCACTGCTACGAGGACTTTGCCGTCAACAATCCGGGCGGCGTGCTGATCGACGTAAGCAAGCTGAACACGGTGGCAGCGGCACCGGGTGGCGGCTACCAGGTGGGTCCAGGTGCCATGCTGGGCGAGGTGTACAAGGGCCTGTATGAGCAGGCAAAGGTCAACATTCCCATGGGCAGTTGCTACACCGTGGGCGCGGGTGGCCATCTGTCGGGTGGTGGCTATGGCCTGCTGACACGGCAGCAGGGACTGAGCGCCGACCTGATTACGGCGGTGGACATTCTTACGGTGCGGCACAACGGCACGGTGGAGATGCGGCATGTGGACGCGCACACCGACCCGGACCTGTTTCGCGCCCTGCGTGGCGGCGGCGGTGCCAACTTCGGCGTGATTACCGCGTTCTACTTTGCGGAGCTGCCTGCAGCGCCCAGGCATCTGACCAGCGGCGGCGTGACCTTTCCGTGGGCCACGATGACGGAAGACAAGTTCATCCAGATTGCGCAGACCTACGGCCACTACATGGCCACGCGCGGCACGGAGCGGGACACCTGGCCCATGTTCACCATGATGGCACTGTCGCATAAGACAGAGCGCGGTCGCATCAACGTGTCTGCCACCTGGCACGACATGGACGGCACCAACGATCTGCGCGTGCCCACGGAGTTCCTGGACTTGTTCCTAAAGTGCGACACGCAGGTGGCCGAGTTGAAAGACCCGCAAACCAGCGCGCACGCACCCAGCGGCGGCCGCTTCCAGATGACGCCGTGCGTGGAAGGCAAGCATCGCTGGAACACCAAGCCCTGGCTGGAGGCCACGGTGGATGGCAATAGCGGCGGCATCAAGGGCTACGGCTCGACCCGCGGCAAGTACAAGAGCTGCTACATGAAGCAGAACTTCACGGCAGCCGAACTCAAGAAGATGTATGCCTGGCTGACCCGTGACATTCCAGAGGTGGACACCGGCTGCGTGATTTCCGTGGACAGCTATGGGGGTGCCATGAACAGGCCCGAGTTGGCGCACAGCACCGCCGTGCCGCAGCGCGGCTCCGTGATGAAGCTGCAGTACCAGATGTACTGGTCGAACCCGGCGGAGGACGCCGTTCGGCTGAAGTACTTCGATGACATGTACACGGACATCTACTCTGCCAACGTGGCGGGCAAGCATGCTGGCACGCCATTTCCCGGCGACTACTACGAGGGCTGCTACATCAACTACCCCGATCAGGACATGGTGCGGTACCCGTTCTGGCCGGAGCTCTACTATGGCACCGGCAAGCTGTACCCCTTTCTGCAAGGCGTAAAGAAGAAGTACGACCCCAACAACATTTTTCACAACAGCATGGCCGTGCGCACGTAGCGCGCCTGGGAGAACTTGATGAAGAGGAACTGGACACGCCGGGAGTTCGGGCTGGGAGCCATGGCCATTGCAACCGGTGCTGCCTGCAGCGGGGCGGGCGCGGCGCAGTGGGAGCGGAAAGAATCAGGGCTGGCCTTTGTGGGCAGCGCGCCCGCAAACGAGCCCGGCGACGGTTCGATCCACCTCTTCCGTACCGCGGGCGAGCGCTGGACCGCGCTGGGCACCGTGCCCGCCGCTGCACCCGCGCACCTGCTGCTGCACCCCACGCTGCCCGTGCTCTACGCCGTGCACCGGGTAGATACCTGGAATCACCTGCCGCGCGGCGTGGTCAGCGCCTACCGCGTGGATGGGCATGCTGGCAGGCTGCACCTGCTGGGCACGCAGCCGCTCTCGCTGTCGGCGACCCTGCCACGCCATGCCGTGCTCACGGGGGGCGCAACCCACCTGTTCGTTGCCGCGGAGGGTGGCGGCATCTACAATCTGCTGCCCGTCGCGGCGGACGGCAGCCTGCTGGCCGTCAGTGCCATCCACAAGGAGTTCGGCATGGAGGAGGGCGGCTTGGCAAAGCCAGCCGCACCCAATAGTGTGGCCCTGCTGCCCAACGGCGCTCTGCTGGCCGCGGACGCCGGGCTGGAAACGCTCACCCGCTTCACGTTGGTAGACGGCACGCTGAGGCCCACGCACCGGCTTCGCGTGCATCGCGGTGAGGGCCCCAGGGAGCTCGCACTGTCGCCCGGTGGCCGGTTTGCGTACACCACAGGCGCTGCAACTGGCGAACTGCGTCGGCATCGTCTTGCCCTTGGGAACGCTTCCGATGAGGTCGCGTTAGCGCGACGCTTTAGCTCTCCGCTTGCTCCGGCGATGGCCTATGTGCCGGACGCTATCAGCCTGCTGCAGGTCTAACACCCACGTCATGAACGATCACACCCTCCGTCAATCTGTTCGCTTCCCTTGTGGCGGATCGTTAACGCTCTGGCAGACCCGGGGAGCGCTGCTGGCTGCGGCTGCGTTGTTCTTGCCGTTTTCTTTTGCCATGGCACAGCATTCTGCAGGGCCAAATGCCTTTACCCCGCAGACCTCCTGCACAAACCTGCCGCACGCTGACCACCCAAAGGCAGAGTTGCGGAGCGGCCCACTGTCTGCCGTGGTGTTTCTGCCGGATGCGCAGGCTGGCTACTACCGTGGATCACGCTTTGATAGGAGCGGGCTGGTCGGCTGTCTGGCCCTGAACGGTCACACGTTCTTTGGCGAGTGGTTTAGTAGGTATGACCCGGAGATCAGCGACGCCGTGACCGGCCCAGCGGAGGAGTTTCGCCACCCCACCAGCGAGATCGGCTATGACGAGGCTGCGCCCTCCGCAGATGGCCAGCCGGGCGGCACCTTTCTCAAGATTGGCGTCGGCACACTGCGACGGCTGGACAGCCGCCCCTACAGCTTTGGCCGCCCCTACCCCGTCGTGGATCACGGCACCTGGACGGTGAAGACCGGCACGGACTTCGTGACCGTTCGGCAGGTGCTGAGCACGGCGATGGGCTATGGCTACGTGTATGAGAAGACGCTGCGGCTCGACGGCAACCATCACCTGCTGACGCTCTCGCACAGCCTGCGCAACACGGGTACCAGGCCGCTGGATACCGCCGTGTACAACCACGACTTCTTCATGCTCGACGGTGCGCCCACCGGCCCCGGCATGGAACTTCACCTGCCGTTCACGCCTGTGCCCGACGCACCGCTGCCCGGCTCCGCGACGATCGACGGCACCACCATCCGCATCACTGCTCCACTGGAGCCGCGTCACGGGCTGGGCGCGTACCTCACCGGCTTCGATCCAACAAAGGTGGGCGACTTCGATTTCACCTTCACAGACAAAGCGCACGGCCTGAGCGTTCGCGAAACCGCCGACACACCCCTGACCAAAATGTACCTGTGGGCCACCCCAAAGACCGTCTGCCCCGAAGGCTACATCGCCATCCACGTCGCCCCTGGCGCGGAACAGCACTGGACGTTGCAGTACATATTCACCACACCCTAACGTCTGGCAGCTCGAACGTCCTACGCAGGCGATACGCCAGAAACAGAAAAGCCCGGCAGACGCCGGGCTTTTCTGTGGTGTGCACTTCGAGTTAGAACACGTACTTCGCCGAAAGCTGCAGCTGGCGCGCCTGCGAGCGGGAGTTCGTGATCTGGCCGAAGGTTGTAATCGTCTGTGCAGCGGTGCTAGCAGTTGCAGCAGTGGTAGTGTTGCCCTGCGTACTGCTTGATGGGTTGCCGAGCGAGGTGATGTTGAAGACGTTCGCCGCGTCAGCACGGAAGCTGATGTGCTGGCCTTCGGTAATGGCGAAGTCCTTATACACGGAGGCATCTGCGGACTGGTATCCCGGAGCGCGCTCCGAGTCCACACGTGCTGTACCAAAGGTCCCGTTGAGGGGTTGGCCGAAGCCGCACACGCCGTTGTCATAGCCGTGTGGTGTGGCCGGAGAATTATCTGGTCTGCAGGGGATTGCGGACGGATCCGTACCGAACCAGAACTGTGCCGTGCGGTTGGTGTGGATCACTGGACGGTAGTAGTTTGCGCGCTCGGAGTTGTTCTTGGTGAAACTGACCGTGTTTGCCCCCGGATTCACCGGGAAACCCGAGTACACAAGCGTAGACATGGCCACGTGCCACCCGCCCACTGCTTCATCCAGCACACGATTCATATTGCCGCCGAACATCTGACCGCGTCCGACAGGCAGACCATAATTTAGGTGCCCGTTCAGCGCATGGCGCACGTCCGAGTTGGCCGGGCCGTATTCTGAATGGTTGTCATAGTAGTTTTGGGCATACGCAGATTGACCGTTGATGCCCTGAGCACCGAAGAAGCCGGTGCTATTGGTCATTGCCCTGCCATAGGTATAGTTCGCTGTGAGTTCCAATCCCTTGCTCAAGCGCTGACGGAACGTGCTCTGGAAGGCGTTGTAGTTCTCCATTGCGTTCGAATTGGTGAACACCACGCGACCCTGCTGGCCGACAAGGTTGACGTAAGGTGCCGGACACACCGTGGCAAGCGCCGGATTGTTTGGATCGGTGGGTACGCCGTTCACCAGGCAGGGCGATGTGAGTGCGTTTCCGGCACCCGCAGTCACCAGGTGTTGGCCCGTTTCACCGACATAGCCAATCTGGAGTGATGCCGAATGGCTCAACTGGTACTCAGCCGTCAGGCTGAACTCCTGCAGGAACATGGGCTTGATGTGCATGTCCCAGGCGTTGATTGCGGTCGTGCATGGCGTTGTGCTGGTGGTGATGTTGCAGCTCGTGTTGCCGGTTCCGAAGCCGGATGCAACGGAAGCGGGGGTTCCGCCGCTGTTGGCGCTCGGCGTAGCAGAAGTAGCCGAGAAGGTGTTCTGAAAGGGGTAGTTAAAGTTCAGGCGAAGGTTTGCGCCGGTGCCCTCAAAGTAGGTAGTAATGCCGTAGCCGCCTCGAATGACTGCCTTAGGAGACACGTTCCAGGCGAAGCCAACCCGCGGCATGAAGTTTGTCCAGACGCCATTGAATAGTGCGCGACTGTTGCCGTTCTGCCCTGCCAGCACCACCGTTTTAGTGGCCACATTGACGTTGGCCTGCTTGTTGTTGACCTCGTAGATCGGCTCGTCATACTCCCAGCGCAGGCCGACGTTGAAGGTCAGCGCCGGTGTGGCCTTGTAATCGTCCTGAATAAAGGCCGAATTACGGAACTGACGCTGTCCGGCCAGGCCGGTTACGCCGCCAATGGCGCGGTTTGCAACGAGACCAAGATTGAAGTCCGCCAGCGAGTAGCCGCCGTTATTACCGAACTGCGCCGTGAACGCTCCCGTGTAATCGTAGTGGCCAAGCGCGCCATCGTTACCGGGATAGAAGGTGTTCTGCTGGTAGCGAAGGATTTGTACGCCGCCCTTGATTGTGTGACGGGCCAACTGGTAGGTCAGTAGGTCGATGTAGCTGAAGGTATTGTCGTAGTAGTTGGTTCCGGTAGACGCGTTACCCAGACTGCTTAAGCTGTTCCCTAGGTTTTGTCCGGTAAACCCGTTCTGTGCCTGGCCGATGTTGGGCAGGCCAACGACCGCATTGCCGTTCAGACCAAAGACCCCGGTCCGGTCATTCGTGTTTGCGCCCAGGTTGACCACGCGCGAAAAGCCTATGTTGAGGTCGTTGATCAGTCTAGGCGTAAAGGTGTGGACTTCATCGAAGGAGAAGGTCTGAAAGGGCAGGACCGTCGTTCCAGGGAAAGTGATGGCCAGCACCGATGTCGAGAAGTCGCCTGCGAGAGCGTGGGAGTAGCTGCCGGACATGGTATCCCGCTGCGACAGGTTGTAGTTCACCTTCACATCGAACTGGTTGTCATAACGGTTGGTTTTAGTCGGTGCCTGGTAGTTGTTCTGGATAATGCCGGCCTGGGGTGCCTGGTTCGGCAGGGGGTACAGCTCCGGATGCGCGTAGAGGTATATCGCAACCGGGTTTGTAGGTGCCCCGATAAAGTTTTTTGCGTACGCAGGCTGACCGGGAGCTTGCGTGTTGAAGAGTTGAGTAGAAACTTCACTAAAATCGCCCATGCGCATCTTGGCAGTCGCCACAGATGCGAAGCCCGTACCAGCAGAATGGAAGCGCCGGCCCTCGTAGTCGCCGAAGAAGAAGAGCTTGTCCTTGATCAGGCGGCCGCCGAATGTGCCACCAAAAACCGTCTGGGTGTAAGGCTGCTTGGCGGCAAAGGACGCCGCCGACGGAAAGTGCTTGTTCGCATACGAGTTCGCGTCCATGTTGTAGTTGGACAGGTACATGTACGCGCTGCCATGAAAGGCGTTGGTGCCGCTCTTCAGAATCGTTTGAACGTCGCCGCCGCCCACGTTGCCGAACTCGGCGTTCGCGTTTGCTGAGATAACGCGCACCTGGCCGATGGCATCCGCGCTAACGTTATAGCCGATGCCGTTATTGAGCGTTTCATTAATTTCGACGCCTTCTAGTTGGTAGTTATTTGATTCCTGGCGGTTGCCGTTTTGCGATGCCAGCGTACCGTTGCCGTTCCGCTCGATAGCTGCGGCGCTGCCGGTGAAGCCGCCTGGATTCGCGGTAACAGCACCGGGGACGTACAGCGTCAACTCTGTCATGTTGCGGCTGACAAGCGGAAAGTTCTGAACTGCGTTAGTATCCAGCGTCGCACCCTGGGTCGCGTTCTCGGTGTTCAGCAGCGGGGCCACTTCGCTGGTCACGTTCACAGCGGTGGCCGAGCCCTCAACGCCCAGCTTGCTGTCGACTTTGGCTTCCTGGCCGGTTTCGAGCGTGAAGGGTCCCAGGGTCTGCGTGGCAAAGCCGGGGGCTTCGACCGTCACCTTGTACTGACCGATCTGCAGGTTACGAATGACGTAGACGCCGTCTTTGGTGGTGGGGGTGGAGGACGACACGTTGGTCTGGACGTTGGTGGCCGTGACCTTTGCGTTGGGCACAACCGCGCCGGACGCATCTGTCACCGTGCCGTTGACACCGGCGGTGATGGTCTGGCTGTGTGCCATGGTGGCGGCGAGCGCAATGGCCACCGGTCCTGCGAGAAGAATGTTCCTGTGCCTCATGGAGCCCCCTGAACTGGTTCAGCACCAGCCGCGAACACACACACGACGGGTACGCAAAATTGTTGTGGTAAGCGCACTTTACCGCATGTCTCTATCCTGTAACAAGAGGTTGACGCACCTGAAAAGTTACCTTTTGAGCGAGTGGTGGAGATTAGACCACCTGCTGGGAAGAGTGCAAGTAGGCGCGTGCGGCAAGTGCCCTGCTCCTGCTGTGTGGGTAGAAAGCCACCACATGCGCGGTGTGCTGTGAGTTGGGTGGCTCTTTGCTGCGGTGCGGGTACTTACCTATTGCGAACCGAGTCATAGGAGCGGTGTAGCTGCTAGGCTTCGCGTATACCCACATCTTTCCTTGCGAGACCGCCCATGGTGTATGCCCCTGTCTTTCGCCGCGCCCTGTGCGTTGCGGCGCTGCTGTCTCTCACGGCGTCGTCTGCCCTGCCGGCTTTTGCCCAGGGTAAGGGTGCGCCTGGCTCCTCCAGCCAGCAGCCCACAGCCGAAGCCGTCGACCTGAACATGTATGCGACGATCCGCGAAGAGGGTCTGCAGCACTCGCACGTGATGGAGTACATGAGCGGGCTGAGCGACGGCATTGGCCCGCGCCTGACCGGGTCGCCCAACATGAAGAAGGCGAACGAGTGGACGCGCGACCGGCTGACGGACGCGGGCCTGGTGAACGCTCATCTGGAGGACTGGGGCGAGTTCGGCACCGGATGGTCGCAGGTGAACAGCTGGGCGCGCATGGTGACGCCGGATACGGAGCCGCTGTGGATCCAGGCCGCACCGTGGTCGCCCGCTACCAAGGGCCCGGTTGCTGGTGAGGCCGTGTTGGTGGACTTGAACACTGCCGCCGACCTGGACAAGTACAAGGGCAAGCTCGCAGGCAAGATCGTGCTGTTGGGCGCGCCGCACCCGATGGTGGACATCACGGAACCACTGTTTACACGGCGCACGGATGCGGAGTTGCCGGAGTTGGACGGCCCGCAGGAGCGCCGCGCCGGTGGACCTGGCGGACCGGCTGCCGTCAGCCCGGCGGAGCGGGCCCGTGTGGCTCAGTTGCGCGCAGCCGCGCTCAAGCTGATGACCGACGAGGGTGTCGCCGCCATCCTCTCACCCAGCCGTGACGGTGCCAAGGGCGGTGGCAGCGGCATCATCTTCGACGACAACGGCGCGGACCTGGCCCGCAGCGCACAGAAGCCGGAAAACGCCGTCAAGGTGCCGAACGCTGTGACCACGGTGGAACAGTATGGCCGCGTCTACCGCCTCTTGCGCGCAAACGTGCCCGTGCGGCTGGAAGTAGCCATCGAAGTGGCTACCACCGGCGACCACGAGCATGGCTTCAACACCGTGGCTGAGATCGCGGGCACCGACCCCAAGCTGAAGAGCGAAGTGGTGATGGTGGGTGGCCACCTGGATAGCTGGATCAGCGGCACAGGTGCAACCGACAACGGCGCCGGATCCGTTGTGGCGATGGAGGCCATGCGCATCCTGAAGGCGGTGGGCTTCAAGCCAAAACGCACCCTGCGCATTGCACTATGGAGCGGCGAGGAGGAAGGCCTGTACGGTTCGCTGGGCTATGTGAAGCAGCACTTTGGCGAGTTCCAGCAGCAGCCAGGCGAATCGGCCGCCGAGTATGGCCATGTGCCGCAGGGTCCACTCAAGACGACGAAGGAGTGGGAAACGCTGGATGCGTATTACAACCTGGACAACGGCGCGGGGCGCATCCGTGGCATTTACGCCCAGGAGGACTATGCCGCCATGCCGATCTTTCGGCAGTGGATTGCGCCCTTGAAAGACCTGGGAGTGAGCGCGGTCACTGCGCGCAACACCGGCTCGACAGACCACATCGCCTTTGACAACGTGGGCCTGCCCGGCTTTGAATTTCTGCAAGACCCGCTGGACTACGGCACGCGCACGCACCACAGCAACATGGACACCGTAGAACACGTGCACGAGGACGACCTGAAACAGGCGGCTGTGGTAGAGGCCATCTTTCTTTACAACACCAGCGAGCGCGAAGCCATGATCCCGCGCAAACCCTTCCCACACCCGGAGCTGTACAAAGGCAAGGACGCGCCCCTGCGCAACCTGTTCCCAACCGGTAGCCCCGCACCGGACGCAGGCAAGCCTAACACGCAGTAGTCAAGAAGGCAGCAAAAGGGTGAGAGCATCGGCTCTCACCCTTTTGGATCCATCGCAACAGACGCAAGCATCGCGTGTGCGCTAAGCGCTGTGCCCCATTCGTCTCCTCAGCATTCCCATCGTGCCAAGCAAGCCCGTACCCAGCAGAAGCAGGGAACTCGGCTCCGGCGTGACAGCGGCAGACGTTGTTGCTGTGAAGGTTGAGTTCGCGCCCGCACTGCTAAAAATCAGAGCGCCGCTTGTTGTGCCGTAGGACAGACCCTGGTTGTAAAACACAGGTCCGGTGATCGGCCCGATGGCGATCGATCCGTTGTAGGTCTTGAACACGTCACTCAGCGTGTCGAGAATGGAACCATTTGTAAGATCACCGATGCCCGCTGCGGCAGTTCCCTGGTAATTTTGGTTCACAAAAAATTGCAGTGCATCCGTAAATGAAACAACCGCTGCACTGCCAATTTTGACGGTGCCAGAGCCGACGGAGTTGGTGTAGAAACCAGGTGACCCTACAGTGTTCACGGTATTCGCCATGAAGGTCACCGTGACGAACTGGTTTGTGAAGGACGACGTTCCCAGGGTCCCCGACAGGGTATCGGAAACGGTGTAGACGATAGGAGCGGCATGTGAGGCGGCTGCGCACAGCAGAGCCGCAACACACCCAAGCAAGAGGCGTGATTTCATTGTGTGTACCTTGACCAAGGAGTATGTGGAACGACGTACCGTATCAATGCCCCGGTCCAAGGTCAAGCTTTTTTCAAGGGTGTCGCTGGCTTCGCTCGGGGTAGTTACATCAGAACGTATGGACGGGAATGCAAGTCCTAGAGATGTACTAGCTTTACCGTGCCGCTATCTTCGCGCCCGTTGAAGTACTTCCGCAAAGCCTGTGCGAACACGTTGCCGCTGTTCTCAGCACGCGCAAAGAGCGTGACGGACGAGTGGAACTTCAGATCGTCCGGGTAGCCAAAGATAGCATTCACGGTGCGGTTCTCGACGGCATTGACCAGCGCCGTGCACTCGCGCAAGCGTTCGCCCAGAACAGGGTGCGAAAGGTACGCCCTTGCCTCGGCAAGATCGGTGATGGCGTAACGCTGCGCCATGCTGCTGCTGCCCAGCCCCTGGATCTGCGGGAAGATGAACCACATCCAGTGGCTGCGCTTTTCACCTGCCGCCAGTTCTGCGTGGGCCTGCGCATAGGTCGACGCTTGTGCGTCTACAAAACGCTGCAAGTGGAATGGATCGTCGTTGACCATGGCTCACCTCTGCGTCCTCTGCGTTCTGCTTTCTACTTCGCAGACACAAACACCAGGAAGTAGTCCTCGCCATCCTCTTTAGTGAAGTCGTAATGCTCCACTTCGCGGAAGCCAGCCTGCTGCATCTCGTGTTCCAGCACGCGCTGCTTTACACCGTGGTCCGTGCCCGATCCATTGCCATTGCGGTCGATGATACCGACGCGTGCCCCTTGCTTGAGCGAGGCGCGCAGTTGCTGCATGAGCGGCACCGGATTCGCAATCTCGTGGTACATCTTCAGCAGGAGCGCGGCGTCCACAGGCGCGGGAAGGTGGAGATCGTCGGGCGTGCCCAGCACGGCGTGCACCTGCGGCAGGTGCTCTTTTGCGGCTCGATCCGTGATGAACTTGGGCGCGGCCGGGTTGATGTCCTCGGCATACACTGCACCATCCGGTCCCACGCGCTTTGCGGCGCGCACGCTGAACCAGCCGCCGCCCGCGCCGATGTCGGCGATAGCACTGCCGTGCTGGATGTGCAGAATGTCCATGACCCGGTCGATCTGCAGCTTTCCATCGCGGTTTGGCCCTTCAAACACGTGCAGGTCGCCCGCATACGGTGTGCTGGTGGCACGCTGCGGGGACGTGGCGGGGGGCTGTGCCGATGCAACTGATAGGCAGCAGCCCATCGACAGGACTGCGGCAGCGGCAAGCAAGCGGAGACGATTCGTCATACTGTGTTGGACGCCATGGAGCTCGATCGCGGCGGTCCTACGTGTGCGACCAATCACACGCCGGTGCTGCAAAGTTGACGCAGCGAACGCATCCAACAGCACTATGAGTGAAGAAACTGCACACGAACGCCCCTACATCCGCCTGCTGGCAGGCCAGGACCCCGCTGAG
>CALMRM010000289.1:18340-18595 GCA_937871605.1 uncultured Terriglobus sp.
TGCAGGCCACGGTAGACCGGCTGGGCCCAGACACCGTAAATACCCGCCCGGGACCGGGCAAGTGGAGCGTGCGCGAGCTGCTGTGCCACATTGCCGATTGCGAGGTGGCTTGGGCGTGGCGGCTGCGCCAAACCTACGGCGCGGACAAGCCGCTGCTGCAGCCATTCGAGCAGGACCCATGGGCGCGCGCCTACGACGGGGTCAAGTACACGGCAGCGACAGCCCTGGCGACCTTTGCCACGCTGCGCACCTGGA
>CALMRM010000290.1:0-3543 GCA_937871605.1 uncultured Terriglobus sp.
CGCGCGCCCCCCCGCCGTCTTCCAGCGATGCGGTGTCGCGGCCCGCCATCACACGGCCCAGCACACCGACTTTGAAGAAACTGATGAACTTCTCCTGCTGCGTAATTTCGGCGCGGGCCTTGGCTGCCGACTTCGGACGCCAGCTCGTGCACAGCACACTGTCGCAGTCGAGCGTGAGCAGCCCGGCGAACTGGCATGGGCGCGAGATCTCCGGTGTGTCCTGGAGGGAGAACATCTGAACATAGCGCTTCCCCACTCGCAGGTGGTCGCCCTGGATCGCAACCGGGCTTTGCACGATCTGGCGGTCAAGGCCGCGGTCGCTGCGAAGCTTGGCATGGTCGGCCCACGACTCCAGGTTGAACAGGTAGGAGAAGAATGGAAACGCCTGCTCTTTCTGGAGAATGCGCAGGCCGATGACGGACGCAAGCTGGGTCTCCAGCATCGTCGCCGTCTTCCGCAATGTGACAAGGCGGCGGGTGTTCGCGGCTTCGGCATCCTTGGGCTTCCGGTCTAGTGGGTTCTTCTGATCGGGCTCGACGGTCAATACCCAGTGCAGGTCGATGCGACGAAAACCTGCGTTGGCGTTCAAATACTCAAGCCGGTCGTCCACGAACGAATCGAGGACGGGATCGCCATAGGTCGGCTTGCGTGGAATCTCGTAGCCGGACAGAACGCGGCTGTACTGGTACAGGCACGCACCCTCCGGCAGACCGCGCAACGCGCCCAGCACCGTGCGGGTGCGGGCCTCGATCTCCTGGTCGGACAGGCTCTCTTCGTCCATGCCGGTCAGCGTGAACGTGGTGAGGTAGCCGCCGTTCTTCAGGGCAGCGATGGTGGGCGTGAGCCAGCGGCTGAGGGGGATGATGCTCGATGCCGCGCCAGCCTTGGCGTACCACGGCATCAGACGGCTTTGCTCAGGATTTACGCGGGTCATAGTAGCTCTTCTGCTGGAGGCTGTGACCCCAAAGCTGGAACATCTTGGGGTGTTTGCGGGTGATAAGCCATGCTAGGCCGACCAACGTTGGGAAGGTCAGCATGGCTGTGTAACGAAGGCCAACGAGGAACACCGTGATCGAAACAAACACGATCACCATCCACGTCCCGAGTTCCAAGCCGAACTTGGTTCGAGAGCGGTTAAGCGCTCCATTGATCGGTGACGGCGTTCCTCGCTTGAGCATGCTATGCTCCTGTTACTGCGTGACCGTCTGGCCGGTGAGAGAAGAAATCCAGCCAGCGCCCCAGCCGAGGACACCAGCGCCAAACAGAGCGCCGAAGAGTCCAGGAATGGCGTCTTGGAAACGACCACTCATCATGCGAATGCCCGCGAAGATGAGCGACCCAAGACAGATCACTGCACCCGCATACAAAGCGAATGTCTTGAATGAGTTCATGACGTTGGTAGCACCACTCATGTCGATCGACCCACTCTGGGCGTGAGCCACGGACGAGACTGCAAACGCAACTGCCATGGGCAGTGCGGTACGGGCTGCAAGAATGGCCTGCTGCCGCACCTGTTGGCGGGTAATGGTGATGTTGCGAAGGCGAGCGAAGCGGGACTGAAGAGCGTTCACGGATATCTCCTGGTACGGGGTTGAGGGTTGTAGTTCTGCTCTGGTCGGGAGCCGGGATGCGCTTTGCCTTGTCTCCTTTCTGTTGAGGGGTTTGCGGCCTCTGCCCAACGGGTGCGCGGTCACGGTTTGCCGCCGTACTCGGCGTTGCAGTGTGGCCGCAAACACAAAACTTAGTAGCAACAACTCCACATATACGGTGAGTTCACCTATCGTGTCAACACGTATGGTGTATGCACGTATTGTGTTAACTGGACGCAAGACCGCTGCACCACATTTGTGTGTGTGTTTTGGAGTTGCTATCTTCGTAAGTACCGCTGGGACTACTGCGCAGGAAGTGCTCGCGAAAGGTAATGGTGAAGAAAACCAAACCCGAGAGCACATCCAGCGTGCGGTACGACTCGAAAGCGTTTCATGTCGAGCTAGGCAAACGGATTAGGAAGCTCCGCAAGGAGAGCGGGCTAACGATCCGGGACCTAATCGTGGACCACGGTTTTCATACAACTCAGCTGACACGAATCGAAAAGGGCGAAGGGATCTCCGTCCCCATGCTTCTTCGTGTTGCACAAGCCTTCCAGGTGCCGATAGAAACTCTGGTCGCAGGCCTGGGGCGGATCGAGGTGAGCGTCGAGTCGCGCTCCAAAACGTCGAAAGATTAGCCCTGGTCGCACCTCTTTCTCGATGGGTGCGGAGGCCGATGCAGCGTATCAGGGGAAAGTTTGGCATCTACTATCTAAGCGCGGCGAGCGAGAGGGATTGTGACACCCCTTGCATCCTGTTTTCGAAAGAATCTTCCCATGGCAGAACGGCCCCAATTACATCTGGTGAGTACCGAGGGAGCCGCCGTCAATCCGGCAATTCAGGAGGCTGTGGAACTGGCATACCACTGGGTGGAGAAAGACTTTCCAAGTCTCGATCGCGCTCAACTCGCGGATTGGGCCGAAGCTGTCGGTCAGAGCATGCAGTCACGCGGAAGTGACATACGCTCCCTGAAGCGATACGCGTACGCTGCTCTCAGAGGCCGCGTGGTGGATTGGTTCCGAACTGGTGCTGCGCAAGAGCAGAGCGCCGGTGTCTCCCGCGATCTCGAACGCATCGGAGGTGCAAGCAACTCCTTCCAAAGCTCCGTTGATCGAAAAATACTGTTGGAGCAGGTGCAAGGCAATCTCCAGCAGCGAGATCAAGATATTCTCGGCTTTCTTCTCAACGACGATGACGCGCGGAAGATAGCTCGCGAGTTGAACACCACCTACCCGGCAGCCCGAAAAGCAATACAGCGGGTTCGGGAGCGCATTGCTGCAATTGTTGACCCAGCGCCTTCAACTCCCAATGGAAGCGCGCCGAAACGTCGTGATGTAGATCGAAGGGATTTCGCAGTTGAACGATGACTTGTTGAACGACTTCCTGCTGGAGGCGTTCCCGAACCCAGAGAGGAAGGGTTGTCCCGACGAAGACACTCTGCAAGCCTTTGCAGAAGACCGGCTGCCGCCTGGAAACCCTATTCTTGGTCATATTTCATCGTGCTCAGAGTGCTACCGCGAGTACAGGCACTATCGCCAAGACTGGTTAGAAGCTGGGGGCAAATTGGCTGCTACCCGGCCTGCGCCTCCCACACCCATAGACGCGCTTGTTCCCACACCCGCGCGATCCCAGAAAAGCTTGATCTGGGCTATTGCGGCTGCGTTAGCGCTTGTGGTGGGTGGTGGTGCCTACTACGCAGGCCATCGAAACACGCCAGCTTCCGGCGCCCTTGTCACGTCTATTGCAACACCTGTGGACGCGAATGTAGACCTGTTCAACGCGGTCACAGCACGTGGCTCTTCAGACGACTCCCTGCCGTTGAGCCAGGTCTCTCTACCGTCGTCTGTCGTAAAGCTCACGGTGACGCTGCCCCGCTTCAGCCAGAGCGGGCCATACTCCATCTTGGTATCGAAGGATCGCGCCGGAAGGAATGTTGTCGCGCATGGTACGGGGA
>CALMRM010000290.1:3553-4031 GCA_937871605.1 uncultured Terriglobus sp.
GTACGGGGAACAGCGTAGCAGCCGAAGACAAGGTCCGGTTGGTGGTCACTCTCGATCTCAGAAACACAGCACCAGGAACGTATTTCTTGGCGACCGTGCGCGGCTCTGACAATGGGACCTACTACTACCCGCTCAAGGTCCAATAGGCTTCATCCGTCCGTGCATGATGAATCGCATCAGATGGACTGATGAGCGTAGATACAGAACCGGTTCTTTCTGACGTTGCCAAGCTGGAAGTGCTTCAGCGTGTTTTGAAGGCGCTTGATGAGAAGTTCTATAAGCCTGAACTGCTGGGAGCGCAGTGGCAAGAAGCGGTTGCAAAATACCGTCCCATCATCAAAGCCGCTGCAACGCAAGATGCCTTCGAGCAGGCTGTTTCGGATTTGCTGAAAACCTTAGGCGCGAGTCATCTTGGGTTCTTCCACGGTACGGGTAAGCGTGCTTCCAGCCGTGCTGCTTTGAGCGCGACGTACCTCCC
>CALMRM010000290.1:4041-5897 GCA_937871605.1 uncultured Terriglobus sp.
TGTTGAAACAGAGTTTGGCCAACGTTGGGTCTTCCAAGATGTGCATGAGGGTGGGGCTGCTCACACCGCAGGAATTGAACCTGGGAATATCCTGCTTCGGGTAAACGGCAAAGAAATTGTCCCTCCAGAGCATCCCGTATTCCCGATGGGCTCCGCGTCTTCTTTGGAGGTCGTGACAAATGCTGGAATCAAGCAAACGATCTCGGCGGTCGTTGCGGCTCCCAAAGGCAAGAAGCTCCAGTTCATCGAACCGACCTTGGTACAGTCTCGAAGGCTCCGACCAGAGATCGGCTACCTCAAGGTCGCAATGTTCCCCGGAATGCTCGGGGTCGATGTAGCGAACGCGATGTCGGCCGCGGTGAAAGACCTTCGTGATATCAAGGGCCTCGTGGTCGATCTGCGCGGGAACACCGGGGGTGGAGCTGGTGCATTGCGCCTGATGAGCCTTCTTACACCCGAGAAGATCCCTGTCGGCTTTTCACCGAACAAGCGCTGGGCGGAACGTGATCTTCAGGCTGAGAAGGCGGGTTTTCCTCGCCTGAACCGCATACCAGAAGGCAAGAACACTCTGTGGCTGCTTGCCCTCAAGTTCCTGCCGGCTTTGGTGAGCAAGTCCCCCATCCTCCTGGAGACGGAAGGTCTCGGAGCCAAGAGCTACCACGGGGACATCGTCTTGCTTGTCGATCGGCATACGGCGAGCGCAGCGGAGATGGTCTCTGTCTTTGCTAAAGAAAATAGGCTCGCCACCATCATCGGCGAAAAGACGGCCGGCCGGCTCCTTTCTGCAACGTCTGTGAAAGTCGGGCATGGATTTCGCTTGGCTCTTCCGACGGGTGCCTATTACACCTGGAACCTCACGGCTCTGGAGGGCACGCCCTTAGAACCTGATGTTGTTTCGGAGTTCGACTGGAAGGTGAGGCAAGGTGGAGAAGATGTAGCGCTGGATCACGCTATTGCGCACCTCAGTCGCAATCTCAACTGACGCTAACGGCGTTTGTAGGGACTGATTTGCTTCACCGTTTGACCACCCTGCTGGTCTGCGTGGCGGCAGCAAAGCCTGGAGCCAGACCTTTAAAGGAGGGAGCTGGCACTACGCTTCATTAGTTCCGGAGCGACTGACTAAAACGGCGAGCATAGCCGTTCCTATACCGAGCAGCAGGGCAAGTTTTGTGCCATCTCCGCCGGTTTTTGCCTTGCTCACTCCTTCCTTCTTGAGGATCCCTCGGGCCAGAGTAGTAAGCGTCCTGTCAGTCTTCACTGTTTCATCCAGTGTCCTCTGCAGGAGGCGTGTCGCTTTCTGATTGCCCATCAACTCTGCATAGGTGCGAAGCGTTCCGTACTTGGCCATGTAGAAGTGCGCCGCTGTCTGCCCGAGCGCGATATTAATCAGGTCGCGTTCCGCCGGATCAAGCGTTCCCGTCAGCAACGTTTCGTTTGCCTCAGCAATGCCTTGCATGCCAGCATCCGGCCTTGCTGTTGGTTCTCGATCAAGAGCTTTGAATACCTTTTCGAGTCGTCTTGCCTGCAGCAGGTTTAGCTTCGAGCCCGCTTCCACGGCAGCTTTCAGCTTAGGGTAAGTCGACGACTTGGCATTGGCCGCTGCCTGCTGCGCCCCTTGCTGATGTGCTCCATAAAGATGTTCAAGGCCAGTCACCAGCAATCGGTCCAAAGAGTTCATCGTTTCTCCTAGTTGCACTCTATGATGTCGGGCTGAGATTCTGGGCTGTATTAAGCCGCCGCGACCCTGTCGAGAGCAGAGGCATTGCAAGACAGTGATTCTCTGTCGCATAGGTTTGTTTTCTCCCGAGAAGTCGGCTTCTCGGTTGTAATCCGGTCGAACGGCGAACCATCACAAA
>CALMRM010000291.1:0-7787 GCA_937871605.1 uncultured Terriglobus sp.
CGGATGGCGGGCTGACGGGCTGAACCCATGCCCTCACGAGCGTTGTTCAGAGAAATGGCGCTCTTCTCGCAGGGGCAAAACACACGATAGAAACGAAAGGCCGCGCGTCAGACAGCTACGACGCGCGCTTGGTAAACACCATGATGATACCGCGCACCCATACCCGTCTCGCAGCCCCCGCGCTGCTGCTGGCCGCCGCCGCACTCACAGGCTGCCACCCCCCTATCGAGTACACCAATCTTGGAGGCATGAGGCCGGAGATGGCAGAGGAAGCAGTACCCGCCAACAACACGCGTGCAGCTGAGCGCACCGCGCCCGAAACGGACTTGCGGCCTATCATCGCCTGCTTTGGCGACAGCCTCACCGCGGGCTACGGCGTGGACGTGGACAGCAGCTATCCCGCCGACCTGCAGCGCGACCTGGACCGCGCCGGCTACCACTACCGCGTGGTCAACCTCGGCATCAGCGGCGAAACCACCAAGGACGGCCTCGCCCGCATCGACCGCGTCCTAGCACTCAAACCCGCGGTCGTAGTCGTCGAGTTCGGCGGCAACGACGGCCTGCGCGGCGTTCCCATCGCCAGCAGCCGCGCCAACCTCGACAGCATCCTGCAAAAGCTGAAGGCGAGCGGCACAAGGATCGCGCTCGCAGGCATTACCCTGCCGCCGCAGTACAGCCACCCCTACATCCAGGCTTTCAATCAGACCTACGTGCTGCTGGCCAACAAATACGCCGTTCCGCTGCTGCCCTTCATGCTGCAGGACGTCTGGGGCACCCCGGGCAGCATCCAGCCAGACGGTGTCCACCCCACCGCCCAGGGCTGCACCCAGGTGGCGCAAAACGTGATGGGACTGATCAAGCCATTGCTGAAGAAGTGACCGCAACAGGAATGTGGAGCACGGGCACCGATCTTGCTACTGCGGCACAATCACTTGCGCTAAGCCGCCTCGTGAAGGCTTTTCCTGATGCTCAGCCGCAGAACTCTGGGTTGAATGACGGTGCGCTCGTCAGAAGTGAGAACCAGAGCCGTAGCTCGTACAGGAACGGGAACGAAGGGGAAAGCGGTCTATCGTAGGAGATGCGGCCAGGATCAGACGGGGCGACTAAGTGACACTAGAGAACTTTCGCCTGATCGTCTTTCGCGCAGTAGCCAGACACTCGAGTTTTAGTAAAGCGGCGCAGGAGTTGCTGCTGACACAGCCCGCCGTTACCCAGCAGATCAAGGCGCTCGAAGAGCAGTTTGGCCGACCTCTCTTCCACCGTGGAGGCGGACGCATCTCCCTCTCACCCGGAGGTGCTGCACTTCTGCCGTTTGCAGAAAAGATTAAGCTGCTTAGCGATGATGCGACTGCTGCGGTTGCGAAGGCCTACGGCCACGAGGCGGGCGAACTCAGTATAGGCGCTTCCCAGACCATCGCCCAGTACCTGCTGCCTAGCTTTATCGCCGCTTTTCTGCAAAGAAACCCGCAGGTGCGTGTGACTGCTCGAAGCGGCAATACGGACGAGATGCTCTCTGCCCTGATCTCCGGTGAAGTTCAGCTCGCCTTGCTCGAAGGCCCGGAGCAACGCTCTGACGTCCACATCGAGCCCTTCATGGAGGACCACATGGTGCTTGTCGTTCCAGCAAGCCACGAGTGGGCCGGGCGGAAGATCAGCCTCAGCGATCTCGGGTCACAGCCCCTGCTTACCCGTGAGTTCGGCTCCGGTTCCCGACGCATTGTGGAGCAGGCATTCGTTCACGCGGGGCTTACGGCGAAGGAGCTTCACGTCTTCATGGAGTTCGACTCCACAGAGGGCCTGCTCAACGCAGTCGAAGCTGGTCTCGGTGTCACCTTCGTCTCTCGTTGGGCTGTGCGCAACCAGCTCGCTATCGGAACGTTGAAGCTGGCCCGCGTCGACGGTCTAAGGCTCTCGCGCCGCTTCTCGCTCGCTTACCCGGCCGGGCCCGAGCCGGTGGGCACTGCTGGTGCCTTTCGGACCCTTCTTCTCAGCCATGCTGCAAGCCTCGCCCCTCGCCGGTCTGCCCGGCAATCTTCCGCCACGGCTGGGTAGCGGCCTCGTTGCCATCTGGAGAACGAATGGGCCATTAGAACTTCTACTTGGACGCCGCGTCTGCACGGGTCGATCGTTGGTTCAGAGGAACGACATGACCGAGACCATGACGCAAGGGCTGACGACCGTAGCCGCCGGGCAGAGGCACTTCATCACAGAAACTGCCGAAGAAATCTATTCGGCCCCCGCGTTCACTTCAGCGCACCTCGGACAGACAGGTCTGGGAACGCCGCGCAGATCGTTCGACGCGCGGACCATCTTCTTCCTCGGCCTTCTGCTGGCCGGCAGCGGCCTTGTCTCCCCACCGGTATCGCTCGTCGGTGGCATCGCCTTCGGCTTCACCGCTGTCCATCCCTATCGCAAGGAAGCAAGCTCACTCGCCAAGCTTCTCCTCCAGATTTCGGTCGTTTTTCTCGGCTTTGGCATGAACCTGCACCAGGTGATCCATGCTGGAAAATCAGGCTTCCTCTACACGGCGGTAAGCATCTGCTCCGCCATCGTTCTTGGTCTGCTGCTCGGCAGACTCTTTCGGGTTGGGGGCAAAGCCAGCTATCTCATCACGCTCGGTACCGCCATCTGCGGCGGATCTGCCATTGCCGCTCTCGCCCCCATCACGGACGCAAGCGAAGAAGAGATCTCGGTCTCGATGGGCACCGTGTTTCTTTTAAATTCGGTTGCTCTGCTGCTCTTTCCCGTCGTCGGCTGGTGGATGCACCTCAGCCAGAACCAGTTCGGCCTGTGGGCAGCCCTCGCCATCCACGACACCTCTTCAGTCGTCGGAGCTGCCGCGAAATACGGCCCTCAAGCACTTGCCATCGGCACCACCGTCAAACTCGCCCGAGCCCTGTGGATCGTCCCCGTCTCTCTCGTCACCGCGACCCTCATGGGTTCCGCTGTCCGCCATGAAAAACGCGCGGGGAGCCAAGGAAAGGTCAAGGTTCCCTGGTTTATCTTTATGTTTCTCGGTGCTTCCGTCCTCAGCACATATCTGCCGCGCTTCAGTGGCACCTATCTTGACCTCAACCATCTCGGCAAAGCAGGTCTCACCGCAACACTGTTCCTCATTGGAACCTCGCTTTCAAAGAAGACCCTGCAGGCCGTTGGCATCAGACCCTTCCTTCAGGGCGTTGCTCTGTGGATCTTTGTGGGGACAGCGTCGCTTCTCGCAATTACTACAGGACTGATTGCAATCTGACTCGTGCCGGAAACATTTGCTGGAACGCTACTGAGAAACGCCGTTTTAGGAGAAGACCGGCATGGTTTACAAGCTGCCATGCAGGATGACCTGTATTGCTGTACGTACCAGCATTCAACGAGAACACTTGCCGAAGCTTCAGCAGGCACGTGAACCTGGCTGAAGCGTCGCAACGAGCTCATCGCGCGTGCAGGCTTTCGCGGCGACATCGGTGTGCTCAGTGTGGATATCGATGGCAACGACTACTGGGTGTGGGAAGCGATCGACGCGGTGCAGCCGATCATTTGCGTGTGCGAGTACAACGCCGTCCTGGGTGATCTTTGGCCGCTCTCCGTGCCGTACGACCCAAAGTTCACACGAACTCTTCCCGAGTACGCGCACCTCTACTTCGGTGCCTCCATAGCGGCCTTGCGATCGCTGGCATAGAAGAAGGGCTACACGTTTCTGGGCACCACGCTCGCCGCAAACGACGCCTTTTTCATTCGCAACGACTACGCCGCGAAGGTAGCAGGGGCAATCACGCATCCCGCTGCCATGCCGTCGAAGGCACGTGAATCCCGCAACCGGGAAGGCCGGCTTTCCTATGCCGGTGGCCTAGAGCGCTTGAGGCTCGTTCAACACCTGCCGTTCATCCATACGGAAACCGGAGAGACACAGACGCTGCCCAGCTCGGCTCCGTCTACAGTCAGTCATGGCTTGACGCGATGACGTTTCCTTCCAAGCCGGTGTAGTATCAGCGCGGCAGAGCTTCGGAGAGTCATTCCACTGGATGCCAAACTACTTCCGGGTATTGGCATCGGTAGTCGTTTGGATATGACTTGCTTCAGTGGTCGACCAGGCATGCTCCGCAATCGTCGTGCAGCAGCGTGTAGTAGATTCGATCGAGCGCACGCATGTGACCCCTGATGAGATCGATACGGGTCTCCTCTTCGCCAGCAAGTTCGGGCCTATCCGCCATGTCTTCGGATGCTTTGAGTTGACTCATGGAATACAGATCCCAGATCCGCTCAGCATGTCGAAAATGATCCAGCGATTGCGCTCTCAGCAGGCTCCGCCTAGCCACTATGCTGGAGCGCAGAGCAGACCGGTACGTGGCCAGGTTGTGCTCAGACTGCTTGAGAGACACATCAAGGCATGCGGAGATTTCCTGTTGAGCAACGCGATCAGGACACAACGGCTGATCAGCGTGAGCCATTTCCTCTGTGAATGCTGTGTGAGCGGCACTACGGAAGGGCGCAAGCGATTGATCTGACTTGCTTTGCGCAAAGGCGGATGACGTGAGCCAAAGGGTGAGCAAGAGCATAAGCATACCTAGGCGGATGCGGATTAAAGGCGTGCGTTGTAAAAGGTCAGGGTAAGGCTCCAGGTAAGCGTGCCGTCGCGAGATGTGGGCTGCGCAAGGTGCCATGCTACGCAAGGTTCACGAGCGGCTGAATCAACGTGCCCGCCACCCGCTTGCCGATGCCGAGCAGTTGGTGCCCGGTTCCAAAGATACGGACCAGCGGAGCCTGCGAGAACTCCGGCAGGTTGACCGCCATACCGTTGCGCAGCTTGCCCTGCGCTGCCTCGTCGGCTGTGACGGCCGGCAGCTCTGGCAATACGGTCCGCGGGTGCAGCAACAGGTCAGCCGTGGTGCCTGCGTTGGCTGCAGCTATGAGGCAGTCCTTGGTCACGGCTTCGGCAATCCCAAACGGCCCGGCCTGCACACGGCGCAGCGCGCTCAGGTGTGCTCCACAGCCCGACAACTGCCCCAGCTCGTGCGCCACAGACCGCACATAACCGCCCGCCGACACGTGCATGGTGAAGCTTGCCGTCTCGCCTACCAGGCCCGTCAATTCAAAGTTGTGAATGGTGATGCTCGCTGGCTTCACGGGCACGTCCTTGCCGGCGCGCGCCAGCTTATAGGCGGGCACACCGCCAATCTTTTTTGCAGAAAAGACGGGCGGCACCTGGTCGAGCGTGCCGTGAAATCGGGCTGCCAGCTCCCGCAACTCGCCCAGCGAGACCGCCAGCGGCTGCGGCTCACCGGTGGCCTCGCCCTCGGCGTCATAGGTGTCCGTGGCCCAGCCGAACCGGATGGCACCCTCGTACTGCTTCGCAGCCGCACCAAAGAATTGCGCCAGCCGCGTCCACCTGCCCAGCAGCAGCGGCAGCACGCCGGTCGCCATTGGATCGAGGGTACCTAGATGGCCAACGGAGCGCTCGCCGGTGGCGCGGCGAACCAGGGATACAACATCGTGTGAGGTGAGACCGGGGGGCTTATCGAAAACCAGGAGACCATTCATCAGCGCTTCTCATTACACCATCCCCAGGGTTTTGGAAGCCGAACTGCTGCTTGTTTTCCCGTTTCAACAGGGTTCGATCAAAAGCATGCATAGAAGCATGAGAACTGCGCTCTTAGCAGTCAAAAGTGCGCTCGCAGACGTACAAAACAGTACAGTTTGAGGTTTAGCTGCTCGCGTTTTGCGCCCTCAGTGACGTCTTTTGTAACTCAAGGAGGCTGTTTTCGTCAGACTTCGCGCAGAACGCTGCCCTCACTGCGCGGAAGGCCTGCGTACGAGCGACAGAAACTCGTTCCGCGTCTGCGCCTGGTCGCGGAAGACTCCCAGCATCGACGAGGTCGTGGTCATGCTGCCCTGCTTCTCCACACCGCGCATCATCATGCAGAGGTGCTGCGCTTCCAGGATGACGGCAACGCCCTGCGGGTGGATGGCCTCCACAATGGCGTCGGCAATCTGGCGTGTCATGCGCTCCTGCACCTGCAGCCTGCGGGCAAATACGTCGACCAACCGGGCGGCTTTGCTCAGGCCGATGACCTTACCCTGCGGAATATAGGCTACGTGCGCCTTGCCAAAAAACGGCAGCATGTGGTGCTCGCACATCGAGTAAAACTCAATGTCGCGGACGATGACCATCTCCTCGTAATCCACGTCGAACAGCGCACCCTGGAGGATTTCTTTCGGGCTCTGCGTATAGCCACGAGTCAGGTACTCGAGGGCACGTTCCATGCGTTCAGGCGTCTTCAGCAGGCCGTCGCGCGAAGGGTCCTCGCCCGCGCGGCGCAGCAGTTCGCGGTAGAGCTCCACAGTAGAGACACCGTCCAGCACGGCGGGAGCTGCGGCAACGGCGGTGTGGTGAGTCAGTCGGCTATCGTTCATCGTTCTAGCTGTCTGATGTTCCACGCGCCGCTTCGGGTGCGCCGGATAGGTCGAAGCTGTTGTTCCCTGTCTCCTCGATGCGAATGTTCCTGAGCCGCAGCGTACCGTCTCGACGGAGCAGCGGTACTTCGCGCGCAAAGACGCGCTGCAATTCATAGGCAAGGTTCTCAGTCGAGGGGAGGTACTCCGCGGCAAAGGCTGCGTCAGCGTTCAAGTGGGACTGGTCGAAGCGGTCCAGCAACTCGCGTCTGGCAAGGGCATCCAGCGCGGGCAGGTCCACCACGAAGCCGGTATCCGGCGCAACCGGACCGGCCACCGTGACCTCGACGACGTAGTTGTGGCCATGGCCAAACGGGTTGTTACATTTCCCGTACGTGTTGCGGTTTTGTTCGTCCGACATGCCCGGCGCGTGCAGCCGGTGCGACGCCGAAAAGCGGTAGCGCCGCGAGAAGTGCACCACGGGCGCGCTCATGCTACGGTCTCCGCGTTCAGCGCGACCGCAGCTGCGTCCGGCACATCCGCTGACTCGCCGTAGTAGTCGGCAAACAGGTCCGCCATCTCGTATACGCGCACGCGGTGCAGGCGGGCGTTGGGCACCTTGCCGTCCAGCCTCTGCCAGATGGCCACCGCAATGTTCTCCGTGGTGGGGTTCACCCAGGCAAACTCCGGCACCTCATGATTAAGGTGGCGATGATCGTAGACACTGACCACCTCCTGCTCCAGGATGTCCTTCAGCAGCTTTAAATCCACGACAAAACCCGTGGCAGGGTTCACCTCGCCCGCCACCGTAACTTCCAGCGTGTAGTTGTGCCCGTGGCCGTTCGGGTTGGCGCACTTGCCGAAGACTTCGCGGTTCTGCTCCTCGCTCCACGTTGGATTGCTATAGAAGTGCGCGGAGGAGAACTCGGCCTTGCGGGTGAGAAAGATCATTCCTTTAAGATGATTGAAATGTGCCGGTGTCGCAGTCAGCCGAATTAACGGCGTGCAAGCTCATCCACTCGTCCCTTTAGCTTACCAGTAATGCATAGAACTGGCGGAGATCGTGCTCCATGGTGCTCATTCGCGCGTCCAGTTTGTCGATGGTCGCCTCTAAACGGCCTAGCCGTTTGTCTTGCTGCAGCCAAGACAAGATGACCAGAATGCTAGGAATTGCCAGCGCAATGTAGAACTGCATATTCGTCAGCATCGGCCGCCCCTCCACATCACCATAGCAGGCTGGTGCACCTGCGGTGCAGTTACACGCTGTACTCCCGGCCCTTCCACGTCACCGACCTTGCCACCTTGACCCGCTGCCACGACCGCACCAGCAGAAATGCAAACAGCGGCAGCGCCAGCACTGACAAGATGCGGTCGGCAAACGGCGCGTGCGAGCGGCCCACCCG
>CALMRM010000291.1:7797-8610 GCA_937871605.1 uncultured Terriglobus sp.
AGCATGACCGCTTCGCCGTCGCCGCCGGTGACGCTCGCAGCCATGGAGCGCGCGCCCGAATCGTCCAGGAACAGCTTCTCCGTCATGCGACCCCCCATTGCGCACGGAGCCAGTCTCGCCGCGCCGCCAGCCACAGCAGGCCGATGGCCAGCATCTGCCAGAACTGCAGGTTCGGCATCAGCACCGGCAACAGCGGCAGGCCGAGCAGCAGCAGGAAGTTGAGCACCGTGCCGCCCGCCAGAAAGAGCGGAGTACCGAAGAGCAGCGCCAGGTTCTTGGTCCAGCCCTCGGCCATGTCGGCCACGCCCCGGTACATACGCGCGCTTACCGCCTCTGGCGCGTAGCGCAGGCGGATGGCGTTGCGCCGCTTTAGCAATCGTGCCAGCGCCACATCTTCCAGCACCGCACTGGCTACGGCCTGGTGCCCGCCGACGTCGAAGTATGCCTGCCGCCGGACCAGCAGAAACTGCCCGTTGGCTGCGGCGATGGGGCCCGACGGGTCAGAAACGCGCTTGGGCGGGTAGGTGCTGGCCAGCTCGGAAAAGACGAGCGGCAGCAGCGCGCGCTGCACCATGTTGGACGTGACCTGGCGCGGCGAATACGACAGCAGGCCCAGTTCGTGCCGCTCCGCCTCCACGACCGCCCGGTGCGTGCTGCCCGCCTCGTGCAGCGTGTCCGCGTCAGTAAACAGCAGCCACTTCGCCGTCTGCGCCACCGGCTGCGCGGCACCCAGCCACAACGCAGCATTCTTGCCGGTAAAGCCATTGCGGCGCGGCGTCAGCTCCTCTGCGCGCAGCGCGTGCACACCGGGAT
>CALMRM010000291.1:8631-10839 GCA_937871605.1 uncultured Terriglobus sp.
GTCAACTCATGCGTGGACGGTACATCCTCCGCCTCGGTGCGCACCGCAGTCGCCGCGTGACGAGCGGCGGGCGCGCTGCCATCCAGCCGTAGCGTGAACTCCGAATCTGCGCCTGGTGTGCGGGTAGCGTCCTGCTCGGCCATGTCGCTTCGTATGATAGAGGCTGTGACACATCGCGCACCAATCCGCTTTGTAGCAGCATTGCTTGTTGCAGGCCTGCTCACTGGTTGCAACCGTGGCGACCACCCCCAACAGCTGTCGCAGGCCGCGCCCGATTTTACCGTGCACAACGGCCCACAGACGATCCGTCTGAGCCAGTTCCGCGGCAAAATCGTGCTGGTCAACTTCTGGGCCACATGGTGCGCGCCCTGCATCGACGAGTTGCCCAGCCTGCAGGCGCTGCAGCGCCAGCGGCCCGACATCCAGGTGCTGGCGGTCTCCATTGACGACGACCCGGATGCCTACACCGCGTTTCTGAAGCAGTACGACATCAACCTGCTGAGCGTGCGCGACGGCTCGCAGGGGGCCAACCTGAAGTATGGTTCGGTCAAGGTGCCGGAGACCTACGTGGTCGACCGCAACGGCATCATCCGCCGCAAGTTCATCAGCTCGCAGGACTGGACCAGCCCCGAGATCACCGGCTATCTGCAGAAGCTGTAGCGCCACTTCCACAACGACCGTCATCCTGACCGAGCGAAGCGACCGAAGGATCCCCGCAGCAGTAGCGAGTGGCAAGTCAGCCTGGAACTTTTGTGCAAAAAAGCTTCAGGGTTCGTCGTCCAACCTCGGTCCTTCGGGGATCCTTCGCTCCGCTCAGGATGACAGTGGAGAAGTGTGCAAGGGAGTGCAGGCACGGATCCTGCGCTCCCTCACTTCCACTGCACAGTAAGCAAGCTACTTCACCACTGCACAGTAAAGTAGCTACTTCACGCTCGGGCTGTCATCCGCCGCAAGATCGCCGAGCGCGTACTGAATGCCTGCCAACACATGCTCCAGGATCGGCGTCATGGCGTACACGTGCTCGCTATGGCCCAGCGCCTCGTAAAACACGCGGCCTTTGCCCTCACGCCGAATCCAGCTCAGGCCGTAGTCACCGTCCGTGCGCTTGGTGGCGGCTGGCTCCAGTGCCTTGTCCGCGTCGCTCATCTTCGCGTAGTCCACGCTGGTCAGCACGTGCACGCGCTTGCGTGAGAATGAGTCCTGCTCAAACGTATAGGTCTCGTCGTGGATGGTGAACTCGCGCCCGTGGAAGGCTGCCGTCAGCGGGCTCTTGGGGTCGTCAATCTTCACGGTAATTGGCTGCGGATAGACCCAGTGGAACTTGAAGAAGCCGCCGATCATGATGTCGAACTCCGGCCATGTGCCGGTCGGCTTGTCGCTGGAGCCGCGCGCCGGTACGGTGTGGTAGGCGTCACCCGCGGCATGAATGCCTGCCAGCCCCTTGCCGTTCCGCACAAAGTCCAGCAAGGCCTTCTTGCGCGCGTCCAATGCGGACGGATCTTTTGGATCGTCGAGAAAACCGAGCGTGGTGCTATCCAAAAAGATGGCGTCATACTTCTGGAGGTTGGTCGTGTTGATGTCGGCTGCGTCGTAGGTGATGTCAGCCGTGTACGCGCCGGTCTTGATGCCCATCTCCTGCACCATGTCCGCCGCCAGCGGGATGGACGAATGGTAGAAACCAGCCGCATGCGCCAACACCAGTACGCGGCGTGCCTGCTTTGGCCTGGCCGGTGCGGTTGCTGGCAGGGCGTCCAGCATGGCCACGTAGTCATCGAGGTTGGGCTTCTGGATCTGCACGCCATCCTGGATGCTCTGCGGGCGCGGCGGCCCCGGCAGCGTGTTGGAGCGGATGTCCTGCACCGACATGAGCGACGGCGAAGTCTGCTGTGCGGCACAGGCAGCGGTCAGCGTTGCGGCTGCCAGCATGGGAACCAGGGTACGTGCAATGCGAGAGGTCACAGAAACTTCCTGATGTGAAGTAAGTCGTTTCACAGCAAGGTACCAGCACCCACCAAGATTCGTCGAGAAGCAGCTTACGCCTTTCAGGCGGTGGAGCAATTCATATACCAAACACCCGTGCAATCCCAGCACCTTGTCATCCCGACCGGAGCGAAGCGGAGTGGAGGGACCTGCTGTTTGCCCGGAGCAGCAGGACAGCCCGGGCCGTAAGCAGGTCCCTCCACTCCGCACTCCGGGCTCCGGTCGGGA
>CALMRM010000291.1:10849-13371 GCA_937871605.1 uncultured Terriglobus sp.
CCCAACACCCCCCGGGCCCCCCGCCCGGCCCCCCCCCCCCCCACCCCGGGCTCCGGTCGGGATGACAAAAAAAAGAGGTGCCTCGTACGAGTTACGACAGAGGGTTGCCCATGCCTTGCAGAGACATGGGATAGACCTCTCCGCTCTACTTCCTGCTGCGCAAGAACGCCGCTGCAGCCAGTGCCACCGCGAACGCGGTACACACCAGTCGCGTGCGTGCCTTCCGCCGAGCGGCGAGCAGTGGCGCGCGTGACAGCACCTCGGGCGGGGCACTGTCGCGGTCCGGGCGGCTTGCCAGGTCCAGCAGCTCGGCCAGGTGGATGCCCTCACGGTGGGAGTTCTGCTTGATGGCCTCGCGGCACGAAAAGCCGTCTGCCAGGATGACCGCGTGTGCAGGCGCGGTCTGCACCGCAGGCACCAGCCGTCGGTTTGCCAAGGCCTGCGAAACCTCAATCTTGTCCGCCTCAAAGCCGAACGGGCCCGCCATGCCACAGCAGCCCGCATCCAGCACGGCTGCGTTCGCGCCCATGCGGCGCAGCACCGCCTCTTCCGCGGTCATCTTCATCAACGCTTTGTGGTGGCAGTGACCCTGCACCACCGCCTCCACCGGCCACTGCGGCAGCTGCCAGTCGGGCGCGAACTGCTCCAGAAATTCGGAGAGGAGAAACGTCTGCTTCGCCAGCCGCTGCACGCGCTCGTTGCCGGGTAGCAGGTCTGGGGCGTCGTCGCGGAAGACCGACGCACAGCTTGGCTCCAGCACCACGACCGGCAGACCGGCGTCAATGGCCCAGCCAACGCGCTCCACATTGCGCAGCATGTAGCGCTTGGCTTCTTCCAGAAAGCCGAAGTCGTACAGCGGACGCCCGCAGCACACGTGCTCGCGCGGCACATGGACGCGGAAGCCCGCGCGCTCCAGCACCGCCTTTGCCGCCGCGGCCGCCTGCGGGTCAAAGTAGTTGTTGAAGGTGTCGGGCCACAGCACCACCTCTGCCGGCCCGGTGTGCTTGCGCGGAAGTGTGTGCGTAAACGGCACCGGCGCAAACTCCGGGACCATCCGCTCCTGCGCAACGCCCAGCAGCCACTTGCCCGCAAAGCCAACGCCTGGAACCTTAAGAATGAGGTTTAGCAACTCCGGCGAAAGCATCGCACCCAGCTGTGCAAGCCGGTCGATGTAGCCGAACGCATACGCATGCAGCGGCCTGCGATTCTGCCGGTAGTAATGCGACATGAACTCGGCTTTGTAGGTGCTCATGTCCACCGACACCGGGCACTCGGACTTGCATGCCTTGCAGCTCAGGCACAGGTCTAGTGTTTCCTTGACATGCTCGTCGTTCCACATGGCGGCGTCCGCGTCGGCCTTCGGTGCGTTTGCGGGGCGGTGACCGACCACCTCGCCCTGCAGCATCTCCCACAGTGCGTGCGCGCGACCGCGGGTGCTGTGCCGCTCGTCGCGCGTGGCCATGTAGCTGGGGCACATGGTGCCCGCGTCTTCCTTGCGGCACTTGCCCACGCCCACGCAGCGCTCCACTGCCTGTGCCAGCGAGCCGTTGTCGCGCGACAAGCTGAAGTGCGTCTCCGGCGCTGCGGGGGCGTAGTCCGCGCCAAAGCGCAGGTCTGCATGCGGCTGCCGCGCGCGGATCAGCTTGCCCGGGTTCATTTTGCCAGCGGGGTCCCACAGGTCCTTGAAGCGCTCAAAGGCGTGGATCAGTTCCGAGCCGTACATGCGTTCCAGCAGCGCACCGCGCGCCTGTCCGTCGCCGTGCTCGCCTGAAAGCGAGCCGCCATGCGCCACCACCAGGTCCGCCGCACGGTCCAGGAACGCGCGGAAATGCCGGATGCCCGGCTCGCTGCGCAGGTCGAAGTCAATGCGCACGTGCACGCACGCCTGGCCGAAGTGGCCGTAGTACGCGGTGGTGTAGCCGAACTCGTCCAGCAGCGCCTGAAAGCCGCGCAGGTATGACCCAAGCTGCTCCGGCGAAACGGCGTGGTCTTCCCAGCCCTCGGACCGCTGCACCTCGCCGGGTGTGATGGCAGTTGCGCCAAGGGCGGACTCGCGCACCTCCCAGAGCCTCTTCTGATCGGCGGACGCCACCAGCACCTGCCGGTGTACCTCTGCAGGTAACGAGGCGGCAAACGTCTCCGCCTGCGCGCGCGACTGCTGCGCCGTGTCCGCGCCAAACTCCACATAGAGCCAGCCGTTCCCCGGTGGCAGCAGCGCGATGTTGTCGGCCAGCATCGCCTTTGCCTGCATCTGCTGGATCAGCTTGCGATCCACGCCCTCCAGCGCGATGGGCTTGTGCTGCAGGATCGACGGCACCGCATCCGCCGCTTGGAAGATGTCCGGGTAGCCCGCGACGACAAGCGTGCGGCAGCCGGGATGGTGCATCAGCCGCAGCTTGGCCGAAAGCACCACCACGCACGTCGCCTCAGACCCGACGAGCGCACGCGCCACGTGGAAGCCGCCCTCCGGCAACAGGTCGTCCAGGTTGTAGCCGGAGACACGGCGCGGAATGTCCGGAAAG
>CALMRM010000291.1:13381-15549 GCA_937871605.1 uncultured Terriglobus sp.
CGCTCCCGCACCAAGCCTGCGTACTCGTCGCGCAGTTGCAGCAGGCCCGAGTAGATCTCACCGCGTCGGCCGCCTGCGGCGATGATGTTTTGCAGTTCCTCATCGCTGGTCGGACCGACCGTGAGGATGGTGCCGTCGTACAGCAGCACCTCCAGTTCCAGCGTGTTGTCGTCCGTTTTGCCGCCGTGCAACGCATGCGATCCGCAAGAGTTGTTGCCGATCATGCCGCCCAGCGTGCAGTGCGAGTGCGTCGCCGGGTCCGGCGCAAAAAACAGGCCGTGCTGCTTCACGTGGTACTGCAAGGTGTCCAGCACGATGCCCGGCTCCACGCGCGCCCACTGCTCTGCCGGGTTCACCTCCAGCACGGCGTTCATATACTTCGAAAAGTCCAGCACCACGGCCACGTTGCAGCACTGCCCCGCCAACGACGTGCCCGCCCCACGCGACAAGAGCGGCGCGCCGAAGCGGCGGCATACGGCTACGGCGTCAATGACGTCTTCCCGCGTACGCGGCAGCACCACGCCGATGGGCACCTGCCGATAGTTCGAGGAATCCGTCGCGTACAGTGCGCGCGTGCCGCGGTCAAACCGCACCTCGCCCGTCACGACACGGCGCAGTTCCGCCTCCAGCGCAGCGGCCTCCGCGAAGCTGTCAGCGGGATACCCGTGGGATGAAGGAGGCAGCGGAGCAATCGCGTACAGCGTGGAACCCATGCTTCAAGGATAGGGTGCGGCTTCTCACCCTGTCATCCCCGCTGCCGTCATCCTGAGCGAAGCGAAGAATCCCTACGATGTTCGGCTTTGCACCGCTGCGACGAGGGTTCCGGCGAGAAAGCCAGACAAGCACCGTGGCAAGCGCAACTGCGTTGGGATCCTTCGCTGCGCTCAGGATGACGGCGGCAAGGCTAGTGCGGCATAGTCCTTGCCGAGATGGCGGCACAGCACCTCAACCGCAAACTCGTGGTCCGCCCGCATATCCAGGCCGGAGATGGTTAGGCTGCCCACGAAACCCGCGTTCGCAACTCGCAGGGGAAAACCACCGCCATCTGCGGCGAACTCGGCATCCCCCAGCGCGTGCCGACCAGCCAGCGTCTGGCCTTTGCTCTGCAGCTGCAACCAGATGGCGTAGCTGCTGCGATCAAACAGCGCTACCGTGGCCGCCTTGCGCCGCAGCCAGCGCACCGTGCCCGGGACCGTGCCGGTCATGAGCGTGGTGAACACCGGTACACCCGCATTGCAGATTTCGATGGCGATGCCGAAGCCGCGCTCGACAGCCAGCCCGCGCGCCAGCGTGCCGATCTCCCATGCGATGTCTTTTGAATATGCTGGCAGGACCAGTGCCTGTTCCTGCCGCTGGATGGCTGCGATATCCTCTTCGTGCATGGCACCAGCATAGCCGGAGTCAGCCCGGCGGAGGAGAGGCACATGCTTCGTCGTCACCTGCTCCAGGCGTTGTCGCTGTTTCCACTGTCGTTGACCGGTGATGGCTGGCCCAGCAGGCGGGGGCGCACCAGGCCATCACGCGAGCAACTTCAGGCGCAAGCTGTGCACCTGCGGGCACAAGCCGAGCGCCTAAATGACCTGGCCGCATCCGTACGGACGCAGGCAGATGCAGTGGCCCTCGTCGAATTTGTCGCCGACATCTTTGCAGAGGAACTGCCGGCCGCATGGCGCACACGCACCCTGCGCAAAGCACTGGCTGGAGCAGAGTACGTGGCGGTCAGTCACCCATCGGGTGGACTCTCTGAACAGCACCTTGCGGATACCTGGAACGGCTACATCAAAGCCATTGGCGGCCCTAGCAAAAACATGGCCAGTATGTTGGAGATTCACTACCTTCGCGACATGTTGTTGACCGTGAACCGGCTAGCCTGGGCCTCCGGACGACGCAGTAACATCTGGACGGTACCGGCCATCTACGCCACATTGCCGGACGGTTCGCTTGCACCCAGGTGCCGCTGCGTTGAAGCGCTTCGCATTCTGCATGATCTAGCGTGTTTCCCGGACAACCTGCTGGCGGCGCGTCAGCGAATCCAAGACGGCCAACTCCTGTCGGAACAGTTGCGCTTTGCACCCAAAGACGAATCCATTGCTGAGGGTGGCACAGTCCGTGTTGTTGTTCGTGCGGCCAGTGACATGGAACTTGCGCAAGGTAAATATATCGAAGCC
>CALMRM010000291.1:15559-15871 GCA_937871605.1 uncultured Terriglobus sp.
ACCTAGGAACGGTGCGTGACACTCTCAAAACATTGCTGACGATGTGAGAAAGGCAACAGTTCACGCGCCAGCGATCCTACCAGCCACGCTATCTCTTTCGAGAACTCTGGCAGCTTTAGTTCGTCTTCCTGCCGCCGAATCGCCGCACTATCCGCTTCATGCATTTTGGCAGCGTAGCAAGTTGGCAGTGCCTTGTCGAAGTATTAATCCCGATGAGCGTAAGTGATCACTCGAACACCGTCTTCGGGTTTCTCCAAGCTACCGCTCGCTGGGTTCGAAGCGGACCACCACGGGTCTCGCGACGCCTGCATC
>CALMRM010000292.1:0-628 GCA_937871605.1 uncultured Terriglobus sp.
TGGGCATGCGCTTGTCGGTCTGCACGGGACCAAGCTGGTCCACCGGCTCGCCGATCACGTTGAGCACGCGGCCCAGCGTCTCGCGACCCACGGGCACCATGATGGGGCCGCCGGTGTCGATGGCCTTCATGCCGCGGACCATACCCTCGGTCGCCTCCATGGCCACCGTGCGCACGCGGCCCTCACCGAGGTGCTGCTGCACCTCGACGACGCCGTTGAGCGGGTTAGGAATGTCGAAGCCCTCCGACGTGATGCGCAGCGCCGAGTAGATGGGCGGCATGTGCTTCTCGTCGAACTGGATATCAACGGCCGGGCCGCTGATCTGGATTACCTTGCCAATGTTCTCTGCCATAAACTCTCTTAACTTGCCTTCGCGAACTCAGTGCTTACTGGGAGTGTTCGCAGAATCTCCATGTCTACGGGAAGTAGCTCTGCCGCTTCGTGATTCGCGGACGGTACGGGGTCGCCGCTTCGTTGCAACTCATCGATGTAGATCGCGATCCCCTCGCGCATTAACTGCCGAACTTCGTCAATCGTGCTACCCGTCGCGACAAGGCCTGGTAGATCCGGTGCATACGCTCCATAGACTGTCGCGGACCGTTCATACAGCACGAGATAGCTATCGCTT
>CALMRM010000292.1:638-1869 GCA_937871605.1 uncultured Terriglobus sp.
TGCTATGCGTTCATAAACGACCATATAGCTTCGCTTCATCGTAAACCTGCCTGTCCCAACGCACTCTTCAAGGTGCCGAGCGGAACATCATCACCGGTGTGGCCTGGGACGACTACGATGCCCGGCTTAGCGTTGTGCTTGAAGATGCGATGGCTGCCCGTTGTCCTTACCAGATACCAGCCGTCTTGTTCAATCATACGGATTAGGTCTCGAACCTTCATCAGAGCGCCGCGGCGCCACTGACAATCTCGATAATCTCCGTGGTGATGGCGGCCTGGCGCACGCGGTTCATCGTCAGCGTCAGCCGGTCGATCATGTCGCTGGCGTTGCTGCTGGCCGAGTCCATGGCGGTCATGCGGCTGGCGTGCTCGCTGGCCACCGACTCCAGCAGCGCGTGGTAGATCTGGGTGGTGATGTAGCGCGGCAAGAGGTGCCGGAAGAGCACTGCCGGGTCCTCGTCGTAGAGGTAGTCCACATCCGCCGTGCCGAACTTCTTGGCCTCTTCCTCCATGGCGGTGTCTTCCGTCGCGTGGATGGAGATGCCCGCGGTTTCCGCAGCTTTGGCGACGGCTTCCTTCTGCTCCTCCGTCATCTCTTCGACTGCGGTGATTTCCTGCGAGCCGAGCTTGCGGATGGGCAAGAGCTTCTCGACGACGATGCGCTGCGCGATGACGGATTTGAATTCGTTGTAGACGAGGTAGACCGCGTCGATCTCGCCGCGCTCGTAGCGGTTGATAATGCTATGCGCGCTCTTGTCCACGTCGGCAAAGGTCAGCTTGCCCAGCAATGGAGATAGGTCGTGCGTTAACTCCACCGGCTGTTTGCGCTCGCGGATGTCTTCGATGTGGTGCGACAGGCCGTTGTCGTACGCCTCGTCCACATGCTTCCAGGTGGCCTCCGGATAACGGCGCTTGAACAGGTCGCGCGACTTGCGGCCCACCGTCTCGATGTCGACGTTCTGCTCAGCAGGAGCCTTGTCATGATCTACTTCGTGCGAGCTGCGACGCGTGTCAATAAAGCGTTGTGCAGCCTTGCCCACGTTGGAGTTGAACGCACCTGCGAAGCCCTTGTCACCCGCGATCACCAGCAGCAGGACGTTCTTCTCTTCCCGCTCAACCAGCAGCGGGTGCATGACGGCGCCGCCCTCTTCACCGTAGACCACGGCGCGGCGGACCAGCGACTGCAGCACGTGCGCCAGCATCTGCGCGTAGGGCCGCGCCGTGGTCTACGG
>CALMRM010000292.1:1879-15604 GCA_937871605.1 uncultured Terriglobus sp.
GCCGCGCCTGCATGGCACGCTCCTGCGCGCGCCGCAGCTTGGCAGCCGAAACCATCTTCATGGCCTTGGTAATCTGCCGCGTATTTTTTACGGAGCGGATGCGCCGCTTAAGATCGAGTACGTTTGCCATTCGCTAACTTCTACTTACTCCGGTTAAGCACCTCGTCCAGAAGTCATAGCTTCCACACGGTTAAGTCCAGAATCCATGGTCGCTTCGAAGCGATCAAGGGTTCGATTCAGTCGCCTGAAGGCACGACGATCAAGGATGATCTTGAGAACAGCTGCACTCGTTGGGATCAGCGACAACAGCACTGCTCTCATCCCTTGCTCCCCTTATGCCGTTACCAACACCGGCTTGCTCTCGTCCTTGCCTGCCTTGAAGTCCTTCTTGTAGTCGTTGATGGCGTCGGTCAGGCGCTTCGAGATGTCGTCATCCAGAGCCTTCTTGCTCATGATGTCGGACAAGATCTGCTTGCCCGTGGTGCCCATGTACTCATGAAAGCCGTGCTCGAACTCCTGCACCTGCTTTACGTCAATGTCGTCGAGCAGCCCCTTGGTACCGGCGAACACGATGGACACCTGCTGCGCTGCGGTGAGAGGCTGAAACTGTGGCTGCTTGAGGATTTCCACGAGGCGCGAGCCTCGGTTGAGCTGTTTCTGCGTGGCTGGGTCCAGGTCCGATCCGAACTGCGCAAAGGCCGCCAGCTCGCGGTACTGCGCGAGATCCAGCTTGAGGGTTGCGCCTACCTGCTTGGTGGCCTTCATGGCAGCGGCGAAGCCCACACGCGAAACGGACAGGCCGACGTTCACGGCCGGGCGTATGCCCGAGTTGAACAGGTCGGTTTCGACGAAGATCTGGCCGTCGGTGATCGAAATCACGTTGGTCGGGATGTACGCGGACACGTCACCCGCCTGCGTCTCGATGATCGGCAGCGCCGTCAGCGATCCGCCACCGAGCTTGTCCGACACCTTGGAGGAGCGCTCCAGCAGACGCGAATGCAGATAGAACACATCGCCGGGGTACGCCTCACGGCCCGGCGGACGACGCAGCAGCAGTGAGATTTCACGGTAGGCGGCGGCGTGCTTCGATAGGTCGTCGTAGATGATGAGGCAGTGCTTGCCGTTGTCGCGGAAGTACTCACCCATCGCCGTCGCCGCGTACGGTGCGAGGTATGACATGGGTGCGGGCTCCGACGCGGTGGCGGCGACCACGATGGTGTACGCCATAGCACCGTACTGCTCCAACGTCTGCACCACGCCTGCAACGGACGAGCGCTTTTGGCCGACAGCGCAGTAGATGCAGATGAGGTCGTTCTTGGCCGAGTTGATGATGGCGTCGAGCGCAATGGCGGTCTTGCCGGTCTGGCGGTCACCGATCAGCAGTTCGCGCTGGCCGCGGCCAATCGGAATCATGGTGTCAATAGCCTTGATGCCGGTCGCCATGGACTCCGTGACGGACTTACGGTCGATGACGCCAGGCGCGAGACGCTCCACTGGGAGCGTGTGCGGCGTGTCGATGGGGCCTTTATCATCGATGGGCTGGCCCAGCGCGTTGACCACGCGGCCAATCAGCGCCTCGCCCACGGGCACGGACATGATCTTGCCGGTCCGCTTGACCTGGTCGCCCTCGCTGATTTCGGTGTAGTCACCCAGCAGCACGGCACCCACCTGATCTTCGTCCAGGTTCATGGCCAGGCCGCTGACACCCTTGGGGAAGTCGATCAGTTCGCCCGCCATGACCTTGTCCAGGCCGTGGATGCGCGCGATACCGTCGCCCAGCGAGATGATGGTGCCGACCTCGTCGACGGAAATCTTCTGCTCGTAGTTCTCAATCTGCTGACGCAGCAGTTCTGTAATTTCGTCTGCTTTAAGCTGTGCCATGTAGTCCTTATATCCCCGCTGCGCCGCCGCTGGCTGCGCGTTTCCACCGTTGCTACAAACCTAGGCGTTCGCCAGGTGCTGCTTCATCTGTTCCAGCTGCCCGCGAACCGATCCATCGTATACACGCGACTGCAGCTTGATGACCGCGCCACCCAGCAGGGCCGCATCTTCCGTCCAGCGCACGCGCACATCGCTGCCCGCCAACTCGCCTGCCTTCCACTGCAGCAGGTTGCGCTCGTCCTGGCTGAGTGTCTTGGCCGAGGTGATTTCGACCTCGTGGATACCGCTTGCTTCGTCGGCCAGGACGCTGTACTCGGCAACCACCTCGTGCAGGGCGCTGAGGCGTTCATGGTCCATGAGCACGGCGATGAAGTTGCGCACCGTGCCATCCATCCCGATGCGGCGGGCGATGGCATCCAGCACCTTCAACTTGTCCGTCTGCGCCAGTGAAGGATTCAGCAGAAATTCACGCAGTTCGCGGCTTTCGTTGAAGGTGCCTGCAAAGTCCGCAAGCTGCGCACGCACTGCGTTGCTGTCCAAAGTACGGCTGGCAGCGACCTGCTGAAAGGCGCGCGCGTACCGCGATGCAAATGTCGCCATCTAGTTCTGGCTCCCTTCCGGGCGCAACCGGCTGGCAAAGCGCTCAATCAGCACGCGGTCATCGTCCGGCGTAATTTGCAACTGCGCAGCGGCACGGTCGATCGCGACGCCCGCGGCGTAGGCGCGCAACGAACGCTGTGCGGCGGCGCTGGCGGCGGCAATCTCCTGCTCTGCCGACTGCAGGATGCGCGCCTTCTCTTCTTCTGCCTGGATGTGGAGTTTTTGCTCCTCTTCCGCTCCGGCGCGGTCGCTCTCTGCGCGGAGTGCGGCAATTTCCGCGTCCAATGCGCTCATACGGGCTTCTACCGCGGTGAGGCGGGCTTTGGCTTCCTCGGTGGCGACGCGCGCCTCGACCATGTCTTTCTGGATGGTCTCACTGCGGCCGCGGAACGCCTTGGGCAGCGCTTTGGCGAGCGCGTATAGCACGGCGGCGGCAAGTACCAGGAAGTTCAGCCACTGGAACGCAAGCACGGAGACTTCCGGGCTCATGCCGACGAGACCGCCTAGCTTGGTCACAGAGGTGGACGGCTTTTTTAGCTCTTCTGCCGGGTCCTTTTCCTCTGCGGCTTGCGGCGTGGACGCCGAACCTGTCGCCGTGGAAGCGGAGGCAGCGCCGCGAGTCCCAGCGGGCTTTTCCTGCGCATGCAGACCCGTCACGGGAAGTAGCAGGAGTACGCCCAGTATCAACGAAGTAAGAGGAGCTCGCTTCATTGCGACGCTCCCGCACCGGTGGCCTGGCGATGCGGCAAAATGGCCGCAATGACACTCGCCGTCAACGAAGCAGCACCGGCATCGAGCTGTGCCTTTGCCTCTGCACCGGAGCGCTCCACGGAGTCTCGCGCTGCATCAATGCGGCGTTGCGCTGCCTCCCGAGCCTCGCCGAGCGCCTTGTCGCGTGCCGCGGTAGCTGCCTTCTGGCGTGCCGCGCGGGCACCAAACATCTGGGCACGCGCTTCGCGGAGCCGCGCCTCGTACTGAGCCGTTTTTTCTTCCGCAGTGCGGATGGCGGCGTGCGCCTCGGCCATGGCACCGCCGGTGCGGGCATGCCGCTCTGCCAGTACCTTGTCCAGGGGACGGCGTACCAGCACCGCATAGGCGGCCAGCAGGATCACGAAAAAGATCACTGTAGGCACAGAGCCGAGCAGCATTTCGCCGAGTTGATTCAGAATTGTCTGCATTCGGGACCGTGAGGCCGCATCCCGGCAGGCCGTACACCCGGCTTGCAGAGCCCAACCGGGTCGCAAATGGTGTGGCAAGGGGAGGCTGGCAACACCCTTGTTATACCAACCGGTGAAAGCATCGGTCAATGAAACGAGGTGCGCACCTGACGGGCAGTGGCGCGATATGCTGCAGAGGCTCCCTGCAACTACCCAGTAATTACAGAGGTTTCATGACCTGCTCCAAAGCCGTTTCTGCATGGGCAGCCCTGCTGCCCCTTGCCGCCAACGCCGCGTGTGCGGCCCAAGCCGTGCCCACACCAGACCCGGTGCGCACCTCGCATGCCATGGTCGTAAGCATTCACCATGAAGCGACAGATGCCGGCGTTGCCATTCTGAAGCAGGGTGGCAACGCGGTGGATGCGGCGGTCGCCGTGGCGTTTGCCCTGCAGGTGGTGTATCCCCAGGCAGGCAACATTGGCGGTGGCGGCTTTATGCTCATCCGCCCCGGCCACACGCATGGCAGCAGGAAGCTGGGCGATGGCAAGCCGCACTTTTTGGACTACCGGGAGAAGGCACCCGCTGCCGCCAGCCGGGACATGTACCTGGGTCCAGATGGCAACGTGGTCAAGGGCCTGAGCACCGCGGGCTACAAGGCCAGCGGTGTGCCCGGCACGGTAGCGGGCATGGTGTATGCGGAGCAGCACTTCGGCAGGCTCGGCCTGAAGGCGGTGCTGCAGCCCGCCATTCGCCTGGCGCGCGACGGCTATACGCTGACCGCCGAGGTGGATGCATGGAACAGCAAGGCCCTCGCGCAGAATCCCGAAGGACGCCGCCTTTACCAGCGCGACGGCAACCTGTACAAGGCAGGCGAACACTTCCAGCAGCCGGAACTGGCCGCCACCCTGGAGCGCATTGCCGCTGATCCGTCTGAGTTCTACCACGGCCGCATGGCCCAGCAGATTGCCGACGAGATGCAGCGCGGCGGTGGCCTGATTACCGCGGCGGACATGGCCGCGTACGAGGTCAAGGACCGTGTGCCGCTCACGGGCAAGTATCACGGCTACACCATCTTGACCGCGCCACCACCCTCCTCCGGCGGCATCGTGCTGCAAGAGACGCTCAACATCCTGTCCGGCTACAAGCTGGCCAAGCTGGGCCCGGACCGCAGCCCGGAGCAGGTCCACCTGATCACCGAGGCCCTACGCCGCGCCTTTCTGGACCGTGCCGACTACTTGGGCGACCCGGACTTTGTGCAGATGCCTTTAAAGGAGATGGCGGACAAGCGTTACGCCAAGGCCTGGCGCGCCACCATCGATCCGGTAAACGCCACGCCTTCAAAAGAACTGGTCCGTCCGGCAGGCTTTATGCCGCCACCGCCCGCACAGGGCGAGCGCCGCGAGAGCACCCAAACGACACACTTCAGCGTGGTGGACGCCGACGGCAATGCCGTGAGCAACACCTACACGCTCAACTTCTATTTCGGCTCGGGCGTCGTTATCCCCGGCCTCGGCTTTGCCATGAACGATGAGATGGACGACTTCACGAGCAAGGTCGGCGTGCCGAACGGCTTTGGCCTCATCCAGGGACCGGCGAATGCCATTGCACCGGGCAAGCGGCCGCTCTCGGCCATGTCCCCGACCATCGTCACGCGGCATGGCAAGCTGCGGCTGGTGCTGGGCTCGCCGGGCGGCCCCACCATCATCTCTACGGTGGCCAATGACCTGATCAGCGTGGTGGATAACAACCTGGACATTCAGCAGGCTGCCGACGCGCCCCGCTTTCATCACCAGTACCTGCCGGATGAACTGCAGGTCGAAAAGCGCTTTCCCGCTGCCACAGGAGACGCGCTCAAGGCCCACGGCTACACGGTGAAGCGCTCTGGTGAGTTCGATGAGCACAACCCTGGCGTGTGGGGTGACAGCGAACTGATTGCCATCGATCCACACACCGGCGAACGCCTGGGCGGACACGACACCCGCAAAGCCTTTGGCAGCGCCAGCGGCTACTGACGCACCCAGCCGCTTCACATGCCCAGAGACTGCGATCTGGGCGACGAGTTCTCCCAAAGTGGAACAAATCGGTCAGGAAGGAGAGCGGTCCTAAGACCTTAGTAACTACACACAGGGTTGTTCCAGCGCGATATTGAGTGAGTAACACAGACTTGGGAGAAGAGGGACCATGCACTGCATGGTCCCATTTTTTTGCTCCTGCAAACATCCAGCTGCCGCACGGGTCACTGAACCAGCACACAGGCAGGATCATTGTCCATTTCAAAGCTCCCAATCACGCCGGGTCTTTCGCGTGGCAGGCAGGCGTGGATGGCAAGGTGCATCCAACAGGTTCGACCCGGGATGTACACAGGCCGGCCTGAGGGTGTGTCCACATGATTGTTGCCAGCTGGAACGTAAACTCAATCAATGCCCGGCTTGAGCACGTGTCGCGCTTCCTGCAGGCGCAGTCACCCGATGTGTTGCTGCTGCAGGAGCTGAAGGGCACAGAGTTTCCCGCAGAGCACTTCCGTGCGCTGGGCTACCAGAGCGCGGCGGTCACGCAGAAGTCATACAACGGCGTGGCCATTCTGTCGCGCCTGCCCCTGGAAACGGTCAGCACCGTCCTGCCCGGCGACGATGCCGACACCCACGCCCGCTTTCTGCAAGTGATTGTGGACACGGCAGTTGGCGAGCGCATCCGGGTGGCAGGCATCTACCTGCCGAACGGCAATCCCACTGGCACGGACAAGTTCCTATACAAGCTCGCCTGGATGGATCGGCTGATCGCGCAGTTGGCCCTCTGGCGCGACGATCCTGTGCCGACGCTGATTGGAGGCGACTTCAACGTCATTCCGGAGGACATTGACTGCGACAAACCGGCGAACTGGGTAAAAGACGCGCTCTTCCAGCCGGAGACGCGGGAACGCTACCGCGCCATGCAGCGGCTTGGCTTTGCCGACGCCTTCCGCACCCTGCACCCCGACGCCTCCGGCCAGTTCACCTACTGGGACTACTTTCGAGACGCGTTCAAACGGAACCGCGGCATTCGCATCGACCACTTCCTATTGTCACCCGCACTTTTGCCGCGACTTTCACGCTGTGAAATAGACCGTAACCCGCGGGCGGAGTTTCGGCCCTCGGATCACACGCCCATTCTGGTGGAACTTGCATGAAGGATGGTGCAACTTTTGGCGTGCATGTGACGGAATGACGCGTTTCTAGGCTGCGAAATGCCCGGGGAGGAGTGCACTTTGTGGTGATGCGTACGATCAATAGGCGGGTAGAGTAACTACCCTCAGGTTACCTGCAGAATCACATACAGAATTGGGTCAGCTGCCGGTCACGATGCCGCTCCAAGGCCAGGGCGATCAGGCGGTCGATCAGTTCCCCGTAACCGAGGCCGCTTCTCTCCCACAGCTTGGGGTACATGCTGATGCTGGTGAAGCCGGGCATTGTGTTGACTTCATTCAGGTACCACTTTGGCTGCTCGTTAGAGGCAGGGTCGGCAGCTTCCAGCAGGAAGTCCACACGGGCCAGCCCGGAGAGATCGCAGGCACGGAAGGCGGCGACTGCCATGGTTTGAATCTGCTTCACCTGGGCACGGCTGAGTTTGGCGGGAATGATCGGCTCGCTGGTGCTGCTGCTGTCATACTTCGAGGCGTAATCGTAGAACTCGCGGTCCGGCACAATCTCCCCGACGACGCTTGCCTCCGGGGTGTCATGGCCGAGCACTGCGACTTCCAGTTCGCGCGCCTTGCCGCTGCCGCGTAGCGCTCCCGTGCCGCTGACACCTTCTTCCACGACGATCTTGCGGTCGAAGCGGGCGGCTTCGTCCATGGCGGCGGCAAGCTCCTTTCGGGTGCGAACCTTGCTGATGCCGACAGAGGAGCCGAGGTTTGCAGGCTTGACGAAGACCGGGTAGTGCAGCCGCTCCTCGACCTGGCGGGTGCACCGGCGCGGATTTGCCTGCCATTCGCCGCGGAAGAGCGTGACGTGCGGCACGATGGGTAGCCCGGCGGCTAAAAACATCTTCTTCATGGCGTCCTTGTCCATGCCGACGGCAGAGCCCAGCACCCCAGACCCGACGTAGGCGACGTCTGCGAGCTCCAGCATGCCCTGGAGGGTGCCATCCTCACCAAACGTGCCGTGCAGTACGGGAAACACCACGTCCAACCCGGCTTTGCCCGCACCGGCAGCACTGGCCTGCAGGCTGAACGCAGCCGAGGCTTCCGTAGCGGCACTGCCCCGCCCTGCTGCCGCCTTGCTGCGCGACGGGTTCCGCGAGAGCGCAGCCGTGACACCGCTCACCGCGCTTGCGTGTGCGGCACGTGTCGAGGAAGGCCGAGCCGTACCGGCCAGCCGTGACGCCACGTCGCCACCCAGCAGGGCAAGAGCCTGGTCGCCGCCAAGCCACTGGCCCGTTTTAGCGATACCGATGGGCACCACCTCGTAACGCTTGCGGTCGATGCTGCGCAAGATGGACTCCGCCGAACGCAGCGACACCTCATGCTCGCCAGACCGGCCGCCAAAGAGAACTCCCACGCGCAACTTCTTCGACATTTCGTACTGACCTGCCTTTCCGTCTGAGCGTAGCGGGTTTGCGGGTCTCCGCACAGACTCACACCTGAGTCCTGGCGCGGAGGATTGCGTTCCAGCACGGTGAAACGGCCTGGGCAGCGGTTTGTGATGCTACAAAGTGCCTCTTGTGTCGGGTACTTTATCCGCAGATTTGCGTCTGCACTTTGTAATGCTAGGCAGGCGCGTCATAGTCGCCCGCCTCTGGACACGCAGAGAGCACCTATTGCCAACGGCAGAGGGGACACGGATGCGTACGCACGACCTGAAGTCTCGAGAGGTTCTGCCGGTTACGGACGCGGGCGCGGCTCCGCAGCGCCATCGCTCGCCTGTCCGGCGAGCCGCGCTGCTGGGGTTCACGCTGAGGAATCTCTGGAGCAACTGGATCATGGCAAGGCCGGACCATGCCGGGGCTGTGCAGACGAGCGCAAGCGGGCGGAAACACTACCCGGAACTGGATGCGCTGCGGGGCGCGGCGGCGACCGTGGTGCTGTTCAACCACTTTTACCAGGTCTGGCTCAGCACCAGCCATCCCCACTGGATGTCCCGGCCAAAACTGATTCCACCACTTTGGCTGCTGGTGGATGGCCATGCTTCGGTCATTCTGTTTTTCCTGCTCAGCGGCTTTGTGCTCACGTTGCCGAGCCTGCGGGGGTCACAGCAGCCGTATTGGCGGTACCTGGTACGCCGCGTCTGCCGCATCTATCCGCCCTACCTGACGGGGCTCTTGCTCTCGATCGTTGGGTGCACGTACTTCTGGGGCCATGCACAGTACGGTTCAGAGCTAGCACAGTTCTGGCACGCACCGCCGGACGCTCGCTCCGTCCTCACTCACCTGCTGATGATTGGGCGGTACGACGTGTACCGGTATGACCCGCCGGTCTGGTCGCTTGTCCATGAGATGCGGATCTCCATCCTATTTCCGCTGATCATGGTGGCTGCGCGACGCCTTCAGATGCGGTCTGCGCTGGCCACAGCGGCCGCTTGTACCGTTCTGTCGTCACTCAGCCTCAGGTTCCTAGAGACCGGCTTGCCTGGCGCGGTTCGCGCCACTGCGTTATCCCTGACACTCTCCTATTGCGGCACATTCCTGCTCGGGTCGGCATTGGCGCACCGGAGAGAACAGTACGCACGTGCGTTGGCCGGGGCGCGGTTGACCACCAGGCTCGGCCTGCTCGCCCTCGGCTTCGGCCTATACCTGTACCCGCCTTCTTCTGTCTGTGGCGTAGACATTTCAGACTTTGTCACCAGTTGCGGAGGTCTGCTGCTGCTTACCTATTGCCTGCAACACGGCGGCAAGGCAACGCACTGGTTGCGCACAGCGCCCATGCAGTTCCTGGGACGCATTTCCTACAGCATCTACCTGGTGCACCTGCCTGTGCTGCTGGTGCTTGCGTACTCCCTGTACGGGCACAGCCCGGCCTGGTTCCTGTTGCCCTTTTTAGCGGGATCGGTTGCCATAGCCGCTTGTGTGTACTACAGCGTTGAAGTGCCCAGTATCGCGCTTGGCCGCATGGTGGGTGCCGCGCGGCCAAGTGGCAGGTGGGCAGACTGGTTTGCAGAACGAATGGCGGCACCGATACGCAGGGTGCCGGGGTCGTGATGCGTGTGCAAAGTGTCTACCGCTGACAAACCGCGAATAACAAGTGTGAGCATCGCAGCCGGCATGAATCTGTTGAGTGGTATACCTCGGGTATTCCCATGAGACCGACTCGACGGCACTTTCTTGTTACAGGCACGCTGGCTTCGCTGGGTGCGCATGCATTAAGCCAGACCAGCGCCACGCAGACGATGAACCCCGGTGCGGCAGGCGCGGTGCCCACCATGGGCGTATTGCCCGCTGCCGGGCCAGAAGTGACGGCACAGGACTTCCAGGTGGCAGAGCTGCTGATGCAGGTACAGCTGACACCGGCGCAGCGCGCTGAGGCGGCGGGCAACTGGCGCACCAGCATGGCTCCGCTGGCCGAGCGGCGTACCGGGCCACACACGCTGCTGCTGAGCGATGCAGACGTACCAGCCACCGTATGGAACCCGCAGTTGACCGGCGTGCACAGCGGTGTTGCACCTGTGGCCAGTACCATCTCCGTCACCGTGCGTGAGCAACCCACAAAGCCGCTGCCAACGGCAGACGCGGACATTGCATTCAGTAGCGTTGCCGACCAGGGCCGCTGGCTGCGAGGGAGGCAGCTGACCAGCGAGCGCCTGACGCGGATTTATCTCGACCGCTTGAAGCGTTACAACCCGCAGCTGCGCTGCGTGATTACGCTTACGGAGGCGCACGCGCTCGAGCAAGCGCGCCGCGCGGATGCAGAGCTTGCCGCGGGGAAAGACCGCGGGCCGCTGCACGGTATCCCGTACGGCGCAAAGGACCTGCTGGACACCGCAGGTATTGCGACCACGTGGGGCGCGGAGCCATTTCGCAATCGCGTGCCGAAGACCGACGCAGCCGTCATCCGCATGCTGAATGAGGCAGGCGCGGTGCTGGTGGCCAAGCTGAGCCTGGGTGCACTGGCGCTGAACGATGTGTGGTTTGGCGGGCAGACCATGAACCCGTGGGTGCCCAACGAAGGCGCATCCGGGTCAAGCGCCGGGCCGGGCAGTGCGGTGGCGGCGGGGCTGGTTGGCTTTGCCATTGGCAGCGAGACGCAGGGTTCCATCCTGAGCCCCAGCATGCGCTGTGGCGTGACCGGGCTGCGGCCCACCTTTGGCCGGGTGCCACGTACCGGTGCCATGACGCTGAGCTGGAGCTGCGACAAACTGGGACCGATGGCACGCACGGTGGAGGATACCGTGCTGGTGCTGGCCGTCATCAGCGGCTACGACGCTGGCGACCTGGCAAGCACACCGGCCGCGCTGGTCTATGACGGCAGCAAGGCAAATCTGCGCGGATTGCGCATCGGCTACTTCGAGCGCTGGATGCACGAAGCTCCGGCAACGGAGGTAGACCGCGACGCCGTGGATCAGCTCAAGAAGCTGGGCGCGACCGTGGTGCCCGTAACGCTGCCGGACTGGCCGTATGACTCCCTCAACACGATCCTGTTCGCGGAAGCCGCGGCGGCGTTTGAAGAGATCACGCTGGACCACCGTGTGGACCAGCTGAAGATGCAAACGCCCGAGGCTTGGCCGAACACGTTTCGGCAGTCGCGCTTTCTTTCTGCGGTGGACTTTGTGCAGGCTGACCGGCTGCGCCGCCGCGTGGCCGCCGAGATGGCACGGCTGATGGGCACGGTAGACCTGCTGCTGGTGCCCACGATGCGTGACGAGATGATGGTGATCGCCAACTTTACCGGCCACCCCGCGCTGTGCGTGCGCACCGGCTTCATCCAGCTTGCAGAAACGCGCAGCGACTGGCTGCCCGGCTCGGTGCCAACGTACAAGCTGAACCCGCCTGCGCTCGTGCCCTACGGCGTCACGCTGATTGGGCAGCTGATGGGCGAGGGCCCGCTCGCACAGACGGGCAGCGCGCTGGAGCGGGCAAGCGGCGCCTCTGCCGAGCGACCCTCGGGGTTTGCGTGATTCTCCGCATCGCAACCGAATGTTCAACCCGGTGTAACCGCCACGCCGTATCCCTTGCGCATGCGAGTGAGCTTTGTGGTTCCCGCGTTCAATGAGGAGGCCTACGTCGGTGCCTGCCTCCAGTCGATCCTTCGTGAAGCCGAGGCCTGCGGCGAACCCGTTGAGATCATCGTGGTCAACAACGCCAGCACCGACCGCACGCGCGAGGTGGCGCTGCAGTTTGCCGGGGTCACCGTTGTCGACGAGCCGCGCAAGGGCTTGACGTATGCGCGACAGGCAGGGCTGGACGCTTCCACCGGGCACCTCGTAGCCAACGTGGACGCGGACTCGCGGCTGACGCCGGGCTGGCTTCAGAAGGTGCTCACAGCCTTTAAGGCAAACCCTAAGCTGCTGGCACTGAGTGGACCGCTGGTCTACTACGATCTGCGCCCGCTGCAGCGACAATTGGTCCGCATCTTTTATGGCCTGGCGTGGACCACGTATGTGCTGAACCGGTACGTGTTGCGGGTCGGCTCCATGGTGCAGGGCGGCAATTTTGTGGTGACGCGCGCGGCTCTCAAGCAAATTGGCGGCTTCAATCTCGGCATCACGTTTTACGGCGAAGATACTGACATTGCGCGCCGCCTGAACAGCGTGGGCGAAGTGCTCTTCACCTTCCGGCTCCCCATGTTTTCCTCGGCGCGGCGGCTGCGCAAGGAAGGCATCCTGACCATGGCGTGGCGCTATTCCGTAAATTATCTGTGGACCACGTTCCACGAGAAGCCCTTCACACAGGACTACATCGACATCCGCGAGCAGCCCGAGGGATAACCCGCCCCGGGCCGCTTGCGGTGCAGGGCTACGCCAGGCCCTCGTGAATGGTGTGGGCTGTGCCTGCATCCACGCGGGGCAGCACACGGTCCAGCACCTGTGCTACGGTGCGGTGGCGCGACCAGCGAACTACCGCGAGCGCGGCACGCAGCGGCAAAGGTGCACGCCCATTACGCCACAATTCAGTCAGCGGGCGCATGACGCCATTGCGATCGGGATGAAATGCCCGCTCATCCCACCGCTGCCAGCCCTCGCTGAACCCAGGGTGATGGGCAACGGAATCTACGGTAGAGTTCATCAGCCGGTGCGACCAAGGCTGGCGATACTGCTCCAGGAAAAGCACACAGCTCAGGCGCTCCACGCGTATCTCTTGCACAAAGTCGTCAAAGTGGCGTGCGTCCGTAAGATTGATGTTCGCGTTCGGCTCCATGCCATGGCGATCCCCTCCAGAAATGAGCAGCTGCGACCACGTCCGCGCCAGGGTGGCAACCTGTTGGTTCTCCCGCGGATGCCGAAGTCCGTTCAATTCCAGCGCGTGCACACGCTCGTTGTGCGTCCCAAGAAAGCGCTGCAGTTCCTGCAGGTGCAGCGCGCCCGTCTCGTACAGGTCCCACATGGGGTGATTCAGAACGATGAGGATGCGTGGATCGCACTGAAGCTCTGCCAGCAAGGCGTACAGTTGCCGTTCGCACGGCGCGGCGGTGTAGGCAGCCAGGCGCGTCATCCACTCCGTGGCCTGTTCGGCTGGCAGGTTGTGGATGCCGAGATGAAAAATCGTCGCGCCAAACGGCACGGTCCATTCGACGGAGATCGGCAGTTTGCGAGCGGTGCGCAGGGTGCGCAAGAGCAGTGGCGCCTGGATGTCGTCGTGGTCGGTAAGGCTGACCAGCGGCTTCAAGCCCAGGCAGCGGATCTGCTCCGACTCAAGGTCGAGTGCCATGCGCGGCACCAGCGGCGGTCGCCAGTGCGCGGCCTCGAAGTCGAGCGTAATGCCGTGCCCCTGCCGGCTGCGCCGCTCATAGTACGCAAACAAGGACCGCATGACCGGGTACTCCAGAAACATGCGGTGAATGAATTGCAGGCTTTCCACGGAGTGACTGGTGTGGCTGTGCAGCGAGACGCCTGCGATGTACTTCTCTGCGGGAGAGGGCGGCATCCAGTCGTACGAAACGCTCGATCGGGGCTGTGTCATC
>CALMRM010000293.1:0-11803 GCA_937871605.1 uncultured Terriglobus sp.
GTGTAGAAGGTCTTGAGGATTTCCTCATCCGTGCGCAGGCCGAGTGCGCGCAGGAAGATGGTGCCCAGGAATTTGCGCTTGCGGTCAATGCGGACGTAGAGGATGTTCTTCTGGTCGTACTCGAACTCGACCCACGAGCCGCGGTACGGAATGATTTTGCCCAGGAAGTACGTACGGTTGTTCGCAGTCTCAAAAAAGACGCCGGGCGAGCGATGGAGCTGCGAGACGATGCCGCGTTCGGTGCCGTTGACGATGAACGTGCCGTTCGCCGACATGAGCGGGATATCGCCAAAGAAGACTTCCTGCTCCTTCATGTCGCGCAGGGTCTTGACGCCGGTCTCCGGATCCTTGTCGTAGATCTTCAGGCGGATGGTGACTTTGAGCGGCGCGGAGTAGGTCATGCCACGCTCTTCGCACTCAGCCTGGTCGTACTTCAGCTGCAGGCCCACGGGGTCGCCGCACTTGGTGCAGAAGTCCGGGGTGTTCTTGTTGTAGGTGCCGCAGAACGAGCAAAGGACGTCACCGGGGTGGAACGGGTCGGTGATGACCATGTGGCCGCAGTTCACGCAGGCCGTGCGCAGGTGATTCAGCCCCTTGAGGTAGCCGCACTTGCACTCCCAGTTGCCGATGGAGTAATCGACAAACTCCAGCTCCGAGACGTTGCGGAAGTCGGAGATGGGGAAGACGGAGGTAAATACCGACTGGAGGCCGTTGTCCTCGCGCTCCTGCGGTAGCTTATCCATCTGCAGGAAGCGCTCGTAGGAGCGGCGCTGCACTTCGATAAGGTTTGGGATCTGGATTGCGGTTGGGATCTTGGAGAAATCGAGGCGGCTGCGAAGCGCGCGCGTTTCCGTTGCCATAGCCATGCGTGTGTTGCTCCCCTTGTGCGTGCCGAGACCTCCAATTCAGCCCGCCTGCATCTGACCGTCGCAAGCGAAGTGAGTGGAGCCAGAACATGCCGTGTGGGCGGCTGCTCCGCAGGTGGTATGCGCGTTTCCATCAGAATCCGGTCTCAGTGCGAATTCTGTATGCGCGTATGGGCTGGATGCCCGGGTGGAACGTAAGCCTGTTGCCTGTCGTCCTGAGTCGCGATCAGCGAGCTGTAGACAGCAGAACGCTCGTGGGCGCGAACGTGCCCACGAGCGCAAGAAGAGTGGTTTGCACCTGAATCAGATCTGCTGTGATATCTGCCGCCCTTTGAAGCTTGCCCCGCCTCAGGGTTGCTGCCGCTTGTGTAGCCTGACTGCATGTCGATTCCCGCCGCCCGGAACCAACCATGGCCGACTCGGGTTGAGCCGGAAGATCACTGGATGTCACTATCCTGGGAACCGTCGCGCCGTTACGCAGTCATACGCTGGACGGTGATGCACTACAAATCATATGTGTTCTGGCCAAGAGATGCAAGAACGGGAGCGCATAAGGGCTCCCGGAATGTGCCGGGAGCCCCTGCAGAGCAGATTTACTTGATTTCGACGCCAGCGACGCCGTCGAACTTCTTGGCGATTGCGGCGGCCTCGTCCTTGGACACGTTCTCCTTGATGGCCTTGGGTGCGCCATCGACCAGGTCCTTGGCTTCCTTCAGGCCCAGGGCCGTCACTTCGCGCACAGCCTTAATGGTGTTGATCTTGTTCGCGCCGGCGTCCTTGAGGATGACGGTGAACTCAGTCTTCTCTTCCACCGGTGCCGCTGCCGCGGTGCCGCCGCCTGCCGGGGCTGCTGCGACGGTGGCCGCTGCTGCGGATACGCCGAGGCGCTCTTCAAGCTTCTTCACGAGCGCCGAAGCCTCAAGCAGGCTCAGGCTAACAATCTGGTCTTCCAACTGCTGGATGTCTGCCATGGTATTTCTCCGTTGAATTCAATCTTGTGGTGCAAACTTGACTGCTGAGTACGTCTCCGTGGCCCTGGTCCGCCGCGGTTGCTTTTACCGTGCGTGGTTTCCGATGCGCCCAGACCGCGCCCCCCACACCGCTCAAGCGAACTTGATTAACCCTCGACCGGTGCCTCTGCGGCAGCCTGTCCGGCCTGCGAATCGGCTCCGTCTTCGGGCTGTGCCGGATCGGCCTCGCTGGTGGCGGCGGACGTGCTTGGCGTTGGTGCTGCCGAGCCGGTGAACTTCTCCTGCTGCCCTGCCTGATCCAGCACTACCGCCAGATTGCGGCCGGTGGCGTTCAGGACGGTGGCCAGGCGAGTTGCCGGCGCATTGATGAGGAAAAGCAACTTCGAGAAGAGCTCTTCCTTGCCTGGCAGCAGCGCGAGGTCGTTTACCTCAGCCACATCGAGGACCTTGCCATCCACAATGCCGAGCTTGAAGGTAAACTGCGAGTTGTCCTTGACCCAGGCAGACAATGCCTTTGCGAGCGCAACTGGGTCGCCCGAGGTGTACGCGATGGCACTGACGCCCTTGAGGCCGCCCAGGGCGCCCTCTATCTGCGTGCCTGCACCAGCCTTGGGAGCGAGCTTGTTCTTCAGCACCTGGTACTTGCCACCCGCACCACGCACCGTTTTGCGGAGCTCAAAATCTTTGCTCGCTGTCATTGCGGTAAAGGTACCGATAATGGCCGCGGTAGCTCCTTGCAACTCACTCGCGAGCGCCGCAACTTTTTCATTCTTCTTCTGCTTGGTCAATGCCATGATGAAAATCCTTGCCGGGTACCCGGCCTAAACTTCTGGAGCCGCGCAGCGGCCGTAAAGTCGTTACGCCTTGCCGGCAACGTCTGCGACAGCCTGGTCCAACTCGATGCCAGGGCCCATGGTGGACGAGAGATACATCGCCTTGATGTACTTGCCTTTGGCGGCGGCGGGCTTTGCCTTGACCACTGCGCTGATGACCGTCATGGCATTGTCGATCAGCTTCTGCGCGTCAAAGGAGCTTTTACCCACCGGCACATGCACCAGCGCCGTCTTGTCCGCGCGGAACTCGACCTTGCCTGCCTTGATTTCCTTGACAGCTGCAGCAACATCCGTGGTCACGGTACCCGTCTTCGGGTTTGGCATCAGCCCGCGAGGACCCAGTACCTTGCCGAGGCGTCCGATGGAACGCATCATGTCCGGCGTTGCGATCAGGGCGTCAAAGTCAGTCCAGGATTCCTTCTGGATCTTTTCCACGAGCTCTTCACCACCGACGATGTCCGCGCCTGCCTCCGTGGCAAGCCGTTGATTTTCCGCAGTGGAGATGACCGCTACCTTTTTCGTCTTGCCCAGGCCGTGCGGCAGGATTACGGTCGCGCGCACCATCTGGTCGGCATGACGGGTGTCCACGCCCAGGCGCAGGGTGATGTCGACGTTCTCGTCGAACTTGGCGTAGCGGATCTTCTGCAAAAGCGGGACCGCGTCGGTCAGGGCGTAGGCACGGGGCTCAACAGCCGCGCGCGCCTTGGCCAGATTCTTCGAAATCTTGCGTGCCATTCCTATTTCCTTGTCTCCCACCGCTCGAACCATTGGATAAAGCGGGCTGATGGATTCTTCAAGCCCAGCGGGCATGCCTCGCGTTGTACTTCAGTCATCGGCGGTTGCCTTTAACCCAACTGCAACGAGGGCCCCACCCTTTATCCGCAGCGCAACGTTTTCGCGCTGAACCCATCCCGAATTGCTGGTACTCAACTACGTCGGGGATGAGCCGTTCGGCCGTGGTAAGTGACGCAGCGTGCATCATACGAAGCAGCTGCGGAGTACTTATGCCTACATGCTGCCATGCAGAGCAATCTGTACAAGGAACAGTATGCCTCAAAATAAGTGGCAGCGCAAGCAGGTGGTGCGGGCAGACTCGAGGCGCGCGCTTCCTAAACGGCCCTTCGGCGGTCGGGCAACAAAACCCAGAGCAGAACAAGCACCGACATCATGGCTGCGGCGCCCGCAGTGTCGATCCATGCATCGCTGATGAGACCGGTTCGGCTCGGGATGTAGGTCTGATGTAACTCGTCGATGCAGGCCGTGCCCATGGTGCACAGCAGCCCCAGCACAAGACCCTCGCGTCGCCATCGCCAGATACTGGTTCGCTGTAGGGGCGCGCGCCAGGTCAACAGCCAGGCACGCAGCCATGCCACGCCGGTGAACCCGTAGCCGAGGAAGTGGCCGGTCTTGCGCATGACATGGTGCACCAGGTGCCAGTGCTCGGGCGTCACAGGGCCGAAGATGTATTCAAACGCACGTCGCAAGGGTCCCGACGTATACTCCGCGGCGAAGGAGTTTGTGGATTCGCGCCCGATTACGGCCAGGCAAATCAGCACCGGCAGCCACACACGCAGGATCCAGCCTAGGCGGCCGCCCCGTTCCGCGCCGCCGCGCCCGCCTAGCAGCACCGGACGCTTCATCGGCAGCGCGCCCAACATGCACGCTCGAAAACAACCGCACAGCGCACAGCATGAGTCCTATCACTCGACAGGAGGGTGACACGCAACCATGAAGGTGCTTGTGCTTGGAGCAAGTGGGAAGACTGGCCGGCTGGTCGTTGACCGCGCTTTGGCAGCGGCGCATTCAGTGAAAGCACTGGTTCATGATACGACCGCTCTGGTGGAAGCCCCGTTCAGCGACGGCGTTCAGATTACCCAAGGTGACGTGCATGACGCCGAAACGGTCCGCACAGCGCTAGCCGGCTGCGATGCCGTGATCGACGCCCTAGGCGGCAAGCAGCCCTACCTTAAGACCGATCTAGAGGCCAGCGCCGCCCGCGTGGTGTTGCGTGCCATGCACGAGCTTGGCACCCGTCGGCTAGTCGTTGTTTCGGTACTTGGGGCGGGCGACAGCGGTCACCAGGCACCCTTCTGGTACGAACACCTGCTGCTACCAACCTTTTTGCGAGGCACCCTGCCCGACAAGAACGCCATGGAGGCCGCCGTCATGGCAAGTGAACTCGAGTGGGTCGTCGTGCGGCCACCCGTCCTGTCAGACGCTGACCCAAGGGGATCGGTCACGGTTATTGGTGAGCAGGGCACCGCGCATAGTGTTACTCGCGCCGACCTGGCACAGTTCCTGGTAGACCAACTGACCGACGACACCCACCTTGGCAAGGCAGTCGTGGTGGCAAACCGCTAGACAGGCGAAAGGGGCGTACCCAGCATGAGCACGCTCTGTCCGTTTATGCGGTGAGCCGAGCCTACGCTGCGGGACTCTTCTCGTCGCCATTGTCGCCGCCGCCCTGCTCGGCAAGCTGCTTCTGCAGTTCTTCCTGCTTTCGTGCCTTGGCTTCGGCGCGCTTCTGCTGCTTCTCACCCAGTTCCTGCTCGGCACCCAGCAGTTCCAGTACGGCCTTTTCACCACCGTCTCCCTTGCGGAAGCCTGTGTGGACGATGCGTAGGTAGCCGCCCTGCCGCTCGCCGTAACGTGGTGCCACGGTGGCGAACAGACGCGTGACCGACTCTGGCGTCATCAGAAACGCTGCGGCTTGCCGACGGCTGTGCACATCGCCGCGCTTGCCAAGCGTAATCATCTTCTCAATCAAGGGGCGAACCGCCTTGGCCTTTGCCAGGGTAGTCTCCACACGATCCTCTATCACGACAGACGTGACCAGGTTGCGCAGCAGGGCGCGACGGTGGCTGGTGTTACGTCCGAGTTTATTGCCTGCTTTACGATGCCGCATTGCTCTTGTCTCTCTTCCCGGAAGTCAGGGAACAAGCGGGCTTGCACCGCATCGTTCCTGTGAACCTGCCTGCGCAGAGGCGCAGGTGTTGCAAAAGGTACAGCCGAGGCAGGCTCCTCGCCTGCCCCGGTTGGGTGTTTAGAAGTTCTCCGTCTCCGGCAGAACGAGGTCGTCTTCGTCCTCGTCCTCGTCTTCCTCATCATCGAAGTTGCCGAAGGAGGCAGCCAGCGTTGCTGCAGGCAACACGGACGTGGGGCCAGGCTGCGGATTACCTTGGTCGTCGATCTTCATGCCGAGCGAAAGCCCCATCTGAGCAAGAATTTCCTTGATCTCGTTCAGGCTCTTACGACCGAAGTTCTTGGTCTTCAGCATCTCCGCTTCAGTCTTCTGGATCAGCTCACCGATGGTCGCAATGTTGGCATTCTTGAGGCAGTTATAGCTGCGTACCGAGAGTTCCAGTTCCTCAACAGAGCGGTTGAGGTTGTCGTTCCGCATGGCTGGGCTGTCGAAGCCGCCCTCTCCGCCGTGCTCCATCTCCTCTTCGAAGTTGATGAAGATGGTCATGTGATCCTTCATCAGCTTGGCGGAAAGACCGAGCGCATCGGCAGGGAGCACCGTACCATTGGTCCAAATTTCGATCGTGAGCTTGTCATAATCGGTGATTTGGCCGAGCCGCGCGGCTTCCACCGCATAATTGACCTTGCGCACAGGGGAATGCACCGAATCTACAGGGATAAAGCCGATGCCGAGGTCTGGATCGAAATTTTTATCGGCGGAAACGTAGCCGCGGCCACGCTTCAAACGCATCTCCATGTCCAGCTTGCCACCCTCTGAAACCGTGGCAATGTAGACGTCCTTGTCCAGAACTTCCACATCACTGTCGGCATCAATCATGCCGCTGGTGATGACACCTGCCTCGTCCGCGCGCAAGTACAGGGCCTTAGGACCGTCGCCATTCAACTTGAACGGGATCTGTTTCAAGTTCAGGATGATGTCGGTTGCATCCTCCACGACGCCCGGGATCGATTGGAACTCATGCAGCACGCCCTCGATCCTGACCGCAGTGACTGCCGCGCCTTCGATCGAGCTGAGCAACGTGCGTCGCAGGCTGTTACCTACCGTCGTGCCAAAGCCGCGCTCGAAGGGTTGGGCACTAAACCTGCCGTACTTCTCCGTGAGCGTTTCAGTGTCGACCGCGAGACGTTTGGGCTTTTGAAAACCTCTCCACAACATGGATACTCTCCTCAAATTTCGTGGCTCCACACGCTCCGCGATGCATTTTGCGGATGGTGGAGTTCGGTTCGTTCGGTTGAGTGACTTCAAGAAGCTAGGGGCAGCTTCTAAGTGGCACTGTTGGACTGCAGCGGGAAGGCTACAGCGACTCCCGGACAGCCGGATGGCTGTCCTGCGAACCGCTGTTCCCCTGCTTACTTCGAATACAGTTCGACGATCAGCTGTTCGTTGACCGGCAACTGGATCTCTTCAAGCTTCGGCAGTGCAAGCACCTTGCCGCTGAACGCCTCGCGGTCGATGTGCAGCCAGGTTGGCTGCTGCAGGCCAGAGGCGAACTGGCCGGAACTCTCGAGGATGGCCATCTTCTTGGACTTCTCGCGAATCTCGATCACATCGCCGATCTTGACCTGGAACGAAGGGATGTTTACCTTGCGGCCATTGACCGAGACGTGGCCGTGACGCACCACCTGGCGTGCCTGTCGACGCGACGTGGCATAGCCGATGCGATAGGCCACATTGTCCAAGCGGCGCTCCAGTTGCTGAAGCAGTAGCTCGCCCGTCACGCCGGTCTTGTTGGATGCCTTCTCGTAGTAGGAGCGGAACTGGCCTTCCAGCGTGAAGTAAATGCGCTTTGCTTTCTGCTTTTCACGCAGTTGCAAACCATAGCCCACAATCTTCTTCGCGCGAGCTTGGCCATGCTGACCCGGCGGGAAGTTGCGCTTGTCGATGGCGCACTTATCTGAGAAACAGCGAGAACCCTTCAGAAACAGCTTGACGCCATCGCGCCGGCATAGGCGGCAGACAGCTCCGGTGTAACGTGCCATGACTTCTCTCCAGACTTTCAGGTGACGACCGGTTTACACGCTGGCAGCGCTTCATCCCGGTCCATACGGTGTTCGTTGTTTGTAGAGAACTGCAAGTAAGAGCAACGAGCTCCTCTCTACTTACACCCTTCTACTTCGTCTCTTCTGCCCCCTACACGCGGCGGCGCTTAGGCGGGCGGCAGCCATTGTGCGGGATCGGCGTAACGTCGCGAATGCTGCGGACGTCAATGCCTGCGGCGGCCAGAGCACGTACCGCAGACTCCCGGCCGGAGCCGGGACCGGAGACACGCACGTCGACCGAGCGGAGGCCGTGATCGCGTGCGGCCTGGGCAGCATTCATGGCCGCTTGCTGTGCCGCGAATGGCGTGCCCTTGCGCGACCCACGGAAGCCGAGTGAACCCGAACTCTTCCACGAGAGCGTATTGCCCTGCTGGTCCGTAATCGTGACGATGGTGTTGTTGAACGATGCCTGGATAAAGACGAGCCCGTAGGGTACGTTTTTCCGTTCGCGCTTTTTAAACTTCTTACCCTTGCCGGTCTTGCCGGCCGCACTCTGCTGTTGCTTAGCCATTACTTGGTCGCCTTCTTCTTTCCGGCAACCGTGCCCTTACGAGGCCCTTTGCGCGTACGTGCATTGGTGTGCGTGCGCTGGCCGCGCACTGGCAGGCTACGGCGATGACGCAGGCCACGGTAGCTCTGAATCTCGATCAGGCGCTTGATGTTGAGGCCGATCTCCTTACGGAGATCACCCTCAATGCCACCTTCCTGCTCGATGACGCTACGGATCTGGTTCAGCTCGTCCTCGTCCAGTGTCTGCATCTTGCGGAAAGGATCGATGTTGGCTTTTTCCAGGATGCGGAGAGCGCGTGTCTCGCCGATCCCATAGATGTAGGTGAGGCCGATGCGTGCCTGTTTGTTGTTCGGCAGATCGACTCCGGCAATACGTGCCATGTGTCTTCCTCGTGGTGCTTGAACCGGGCGTTGTCGCACCGGCAGTTGAGGCGGATACCCGGGGTTCATCGCAAGCCTTGACTTTGGCTAACTCGCCCTGGAAGACCTGTGGGTCCGCGTGTGAATGGTTCTGTTCGCGCGTGAGGGCCTAGCCCTGGCGCTGCTTGTGCTTTGCGACCTCGCAGATCACGCGCACCACACCCTTACGGTGCACGATCTGGCACTTGTCACAAATACGCTTGACGCTTGCTCGTACCTTCATTTGCTTTCCTTACTGCAGCGGTCCACCCGTTTAAGCGGACTCGCTGACTTGCTACCCGGCACCTACTTATACCGGTATACGATTCGTCCCCGGTTGAGATCGTAGGGACTCAACTCGATGGCCACACGATCACCGGGTAGGATGCGGATGAAGTTCTTGCGCATGCGACCTGAGACGTGGGCCAGCACTTGGTGCTTGTTCTCCATCTCTACCTTGAACATGGCATTGGGCAGAGTTTCCACCACCACTGCCATTACCTCAATCGCGTCTTCCTTGGCCAAAAGCTCTCCTTAGTGTAAAGGCTCTGACTTACCGTGTCAGAACCAGGGGGCCGTCCTTTGTCACGGCCACCGTGTGTTCGAAATGCGCGCTCATGCTGCCATCCGCCGTCACCGCCGTCCAGCCGTCCTGCAGCACCTTGACGTCCGCGGACCCGGCATTGATCATCGGTTCGATCGCCAGCACCATGCCTACCTTTAACTTCGTTCCTTTGCCACGACGGCCAAAGTTCGGCACCTGCGGGTCCTCGTGCATGCTCTTGCCGATACCGTGCCCTACAAAGTCACGCACGACGCCGTAGCCCTCACCCTCGCACAATTCCTGCACCGTGGCACCGATGTCACCCACCGTTCCACCCACATGAACGGCCTCAATCGCCCGCTCCAGTGACGCCTTCGTCACATCCAGCAGCTTGCGCGTTTCAGGGGAGAGCTGCCCTACCGCGTAGGTCTCCGCGGCGTCTGAATAATACCCGTCCAGAATGACACCGCAATCCACGGAGACAATGTCGCCTTCTTGCAGCACCTTCTTTGGCGAAGGAATGCCGTGAATGACCTCGTGGTTGACCGAGGTGCACAGACAGGCCGGGTAGTTGTTATAGCCCTTAAACGCAGCCTTCGCGCCCAGTTCGTTGATCTTTGCCTCGGCCACGCGCTCCAACTCCATGGTTGTCGCACCGGGCTTCACAGCTGCGCCCACTGCTTGATGCACCTGCCGAAGGATAGCGCCGCTGCGCCGCATCTTCTCGATTTCACCTGGTGTCTTCAATGCAATCGCCATCGTCCTGCTACAGTACTCCGTGCCGCAGACGCCTTAGCGCCGCGACGAGATTCGCCGTGACCGCTTCTACGGACTGTTCCCCGTCCACGACCTCAAACCTGCCAAGACCACGGTAGTGCTCGATGACCGGCGCGGTGAGTTCATCGAATGCTCTCATGCGCTCTGCGAACACCTCTTCCGTATCGTCTGGCCGCTGCACCAGTGGCTCTCCATCCACATCGCACACGCCCGGACTCACCGGCGGATTGGTATAGACGTTGTAGATTCTCTTCGAGACAGAGCCGGTACGCCGCCCCGTGATGCGACGTAACAACTCACTATAACGAACTTCAATAGATACTGCAATGAGCGGTAGTTGGACTGCACCATCCTTCAGTGCGCCCCAATCCGCTAAGAACCCATCCCACCACTCAGCCTGCCCTAATGTTCGAGGGTAGCCGTCCAGGATAAAGCCCCGTGCGCAGTCCGCCCGCGCCGTGCGGTCAGCAACCATGCCGTTGACGAGGTCATCCGGCACGAGAACCCCGCGCGCTACCAGGTCTTGGAACTCCAGCCCAGGAGCCGTTCGGAGGCGAATGTTTTCGCGGACAATATCGCCGGTGGACACCTGCGGAATGCCCCACGCGTCCATTAGGATCTGCGCCTGCGTACCCTTGCCTACACCGGGTGCCCCCAGCAACAGTACAGGCCCCGGTATAGGAACGTGTGCATCTAACTCGGGCAGTACTGACACCTGTGCTTACCAGCTCCGCCGGCCACGCGTGCGGCCACTCTTGGGTGTAAAGCCATCGTAATGTCGCATGATGAGCTGCGACTCCACCTGCTGCACAGTGTCCATGGCGACACCCACCACAATGAGCAGCGAGGTGCCGCCAAAATAGAAGTTGACGCCTAAACCGTTTGTGAGCCAACTTGGCAGTCGATCAAAGACAGGTCCGACCAGCCAGAGGTGGTTCAGGTGGATGCCGGAGATGAGCATCTGCGGGATCAACTGAATGATGATCAGGTAGATGGCACCCGCGAGCGTGATGCGCGTGAGAATGTCATTGATGTAATCACTGGTGCGGCGACCCGGCCGAATGCCAGGAACAAAGCCACCGTACTTACGCAAGTTGTCTGCAATGTCGTCCGGGCGAAAGACGATGGAGATGTAAAAGTATGCGAAGAAGATGATGGCTGCTGCTGACAGTAGCTGATACCACGGCTCACCCGGACGCAGCCCATCCGCAATATTTCGTAGAAAGCGCGTGTTCTGCACAAGGAAGGTGTTCGCGAACAGCAGCGGGGCCGACAGAATCGAACTGGCGAAGATCACCGGCATCACACCACCGGAGTTCACCTTGAGCGGCAGGTGGGTCGACTGACCGCCCATCATCTTGCGGCCCACAATGCGCTTGGCGTACTGCACCGGGATGCGTCGCTCCGACCGCTCCACAAACACGATGAAGGCGACTACCGCAACCATGGCAACAATCAGGATGGCAATGGCTAACGGTGTAAAGCCGCCCCAGGCGCCATCCCGTGCCTTCTGGAAAAGGTCGTTGATACCGTTGGGTAGACCCGCCACAATCCCCGTGAAGATCAGCAGCGACATGCCATTGCCAATGCCGCGCTCAGTAATCTGCTCACCCAGCCACATGATGAAGGCCGTGCCCGTCGTCAAGGTCAACACGCACAGCGCGATGAACGACTTGCTGCCCATGGTCACCATCGGGGCACCCGTCTGCGACTTGGTCAACGTGATCGCGATGGCAAACGACTGTACGATCGCCAGCACCACGGTGACATAGCGGGTCCACTGCGTGATCTTGCGGCGGCCGACCTCACCCTCTTTCTGTAGCTTAGCCAGCGGCTCGTAAATCACCGTTAGCAGCTGAAAGATGATGGAAGCCGTAATGT
>CALMRM010000293.1:11856-17374 GCA_937871605.1 uncultured Terriglobus sp.
CGCCGAGGCGATACACGGCGAGTAGGCCCAGCGTGAACAGCACGCGGGTGCGCAGCTCGGGGATGCGGAAGATGTTGGCAATCTTGTCGAACATCGTGTTTTGGTCCATCCGGAGCCTGTCGGCTCCCTGCTGCCTGAACTACGTCTAGGGCAGTGTGCCCTGACGGACAAAGGTCGAGCCAGTGGGCTCGACCCCTACCCTCTATTTGCTTATTGTACCCAGAACGCTCACTCTGCGCCGCTTACGCCGCTGGGACTGCTTCGGTGGGTACATCGCCAAGCACAACAACCCTGCCGCCAGCCTTCTCGATCTTCTCCTGCGCCTGCTTGGAGAACTTATGCGCATGAACAGTCACGGCAGTGTTGATGTCGCCATTCGCCAGCACCTTTACCAAGGCTTTTTTCTTTTTAAGCAGGCCCAACGCCTTCATGCTGTCGAGGGTCAGTTCCGTCACGTTCTTGGTTGCGGCAAACAGCGCAATGGTGTCCAGGCTGAGCACCTGGTACTCCTGCCGGAAAATGTTTGTGAAACCCCGCTTGGGCAGACGGCGATGCAACGGCATCTGACCGCCCTCGAAGCCACGCATCATGCGGGAACCAGAGCGAGACCGCTGACCCTTGTGGCCGCGGGTTGAGGTCTTGCCCATGCCCGAGCCCATACCGCGGCCCACACGCTTCTTGTTGCTGTTTGCTCCCTTGGGTGCACCAAGGTTGGATAGGTTCAGTGCCATTGTTCTTCCTCGCTCACGCCAGACTTGGAGATCTGACTCGCAATCGTCGCAGGTGTGTTGCGACGCTGGGCCGCTGTATACGCGCCGGCCGTTTATGCCTCGGTGATAGGGCGGCTACTTGTTACTCGATCACACGTACCAGGTGTGGGATCACCGCCACCATGCCGCGGATCGACGGCGTATCTTCCCGCTCAACCACCTGATTGAGCCGTGTAAAACCCAGGCCCTTGACCACCAGTTTGTGCTTTACCGGTGTCGCAATCTTCGAGCGGTAGTACTGAATCTTGATTTTGCCAGCGTTCTCTGCCATGTCTTTGTCCTCACGGGCCCAGGCTCAGCCTGTTCCCTGCATCCTGTTCCTGCCTACAACTCCTGTACGTCTTTACCGCGCAGCGTCGCCACCGTCTGCTTGTCGCGCAACTGCGTCAACGCGTCGAAGGTTGCCTTGATCACGTTGTGCGGATTGGCCGTACCCAATGACTTTGTGAGCACATTTTGCACACCCGCTGAGGTCATGACTGCGCGCACCGCACCACCCGCGATGACGCCCGTGCCTTCTGGTGCAGGCTTCAGCAAGACATGGCCAGAGCCGTAGCGGCCTAGCACCTGGTGCGGAATGCTGTTCTCGGTTAGGTTGATCTTATACAAATTCTTCTTGGCAGACTCGATGCCTTTGCGAATTGCCTGCGGCACCTCTTTTGCCTTGCCGCTACCGTAGCCAACGATGCCCTGATCTGGATCGCCGATCACCACCAGAGCGGCGAACGACATGTTCTTACCGCCCTTGACCACCTTCGTCACGCGGTTAATGGCCACAACCTGATCCTTAAGATTCAGCCGATTTGCATCAATCTTTTTACGCAGTGCCATCTTCCATCCTCTCGGGCCTTGCGGCCCGGTCCGCCCTACTAAAACTCGAGACCCGCTTCGCGCGCCGCATCTGCCAGTGCCTTGATCCGGCCGTGGTACAGGTAGCCGCCCCGATCGAAAACGACCTTGGAGACACCCTTCTCCTTGGCGCGTTCGGCCACCAACCGGCCTACCTGGGCCGCCGCGTCAATGTTTCCACCCGGCTTCTTGTCTTCGCCCTTTTTCGCAATCGTGGACGCGGCCGCCAGCGTGGTGGCGGACGCATCGTCAATGACCTGAGCGTAGATGTGATTGAGTGAGCGGAACACATTGAGTCGCGGGCGCTCCGCTGTGCCGGCCATCTTTGCACGAACTCGGGCATGGACCCGCTTGCGGATGGTGCCGCGCTGTGTTGCTGTAATCATCTGAGTATCCTTCCCTAACGGCGCAGCCACCCTGTGGCCGCGTTCGGTGTAGTGGGCGGCGGCATCGCGTCCGCAGCCTCGGGGTGAGAGTTATGGTAAACAGCGTGCCTGAGCGCGCCGCAAAGGCTTTACTTGCTACCGGTCTTACCGACCTTCTTCTTGAGCTTCTCGTCGGAGTACCGCACACCCTTGTTCTTGTACGGATCCGGCTTACGTAGTGAACGCATATCGGCAGCGACCTGCCCGACCTTCTGCCGGTCTATACCCTCCACAGTCAGGTGGGTCTGCTTCGGATCGATGGTCACGGCAATCCCGCCTGGCAGAGGAAATTCGATGGGATGGCTGTAGCCCAGGGTGAAGACGACCATCTCCTTACCCTTCATCTCAGCGCGATACCCGATGCCGACAATGTCCAGTTCCTTCTTCCAGCCGTTGGTGACACCCTCGACTGCGTTGAACATTAGCGCGCGTGCCAGGCCATGCACCGCCTTCTGCGAGTCATTGTCCCGCACCGCGAGCAGCTGACCCTCTTTCTGCTCCAGCCGGATGCCGCTAGGCAGCAGGGCATTTACTTTGCCCTTTGGGCCTGTCACTTCCACACTGTTGCCATTGATGGTGTAGTTTACGGTGGTTGGCAGTACGATAGGCTTGAGACCGATACGTGACATTGAGTTCTAATCCTTGTGGCTTGCGAGTCGCGGTACGCTGAGGCTCAGTACGCGTGCCGTTCCACTGCAGCCAGGCAGCTTGCGCTACCGACTTGCTATCGTAGTTGTTACCAGACGTGGGCCAAGATTTCGCCGCCGAGGTTCTCGCGGTACGCCTGGCGCCCGGTCATAACACCCTTGGGAGTTGTCAGGATCGAGATGCCGAGGCCACCCTGTACGCGACGGATCCCCGCCTTCCCTGTATAGACTCGTGACCCAGGCTTGGAAATGCGCTTAAGATCTAGAATCGCGCTCTCCCCATCGGGACCGTACTTGAGGTAAACGCGGAGGACACGCTTACCCTCCTCCTCGCTCACCTTGTAGCTGGTGATGTAACCCTCATCCTTCAGGATGCGAGCCATCTCTGTTTTCAGGTTAGACGCTGGCACATCCAGCTTCTGGTGATGGGCGTTGATCGCGTTCCGAACGCGGGTCAGGAAGTCTGCAACAGGATCGGTAAGGCTCATTGCGATTCTCTCTACCCCTCGTTTGCTGCGGCCGGACTGAGCGGCAGAACCTGCAGAGGATTTGTTGGACTACGGATTGGTATAGTCGGCTCGAGCGGCCTTGTGCCTGCTCTTCGTTACCAACTGCTCTTGACCACGCCTGGGATTTCACCCTTCAACGCAAGGCCACGGAAGCAGAGACGGCAAATGCCGAACTTGCGGAGGTAGGCACGCGGCCGACCACAGAGTTGGCAACGATTGTGCTGGCGCGACTTGAACTTTGGTGTTTTAGCGTCCTTGACTGCCTTAGCGGTGGTTGACATGAACTCTCCTGATCCTGTGTAAAGGCTGCGGCGCGCTAAGCGCGAAACGGCATGCCGAAGTGCTTGAGTAGAACGCGCGCAGAGTTATCGTCCTTCGCCGTCGTAACAATCGTCACGTTCATCCCCTTGAGCTTTTCTACTCGGGAGTAATCGATTTCCGGGAAGATGAGCTGGTCGCGTAAGCCCAGGGTATAGTTGCCGCGACCGTCGAAGCTCTTGCTCGAAACACCTTTAAAATCACGCACGCGGGGCAGCGCCACGGCGATTAGGCGATCCAGAAACTCGAACATAGCCTCGCCGCGTAAGGTAACCATAGCGCCGATGCTTTGCCCCTCACGCACCTTGAACTGCGCGATTGACTTTTTGGCCTTTGTCAGGACTGGCTTCTGCCCAGTGATCTGCGCCAGGTCGCTTACCAGTGGGTCGAGAATCTTATTGTTCTGCGTCGCCTCACCCAGGCCCATGTTGATGACGATCTTCTCGATCCTTGGAACCGCCATCACATTTTCCAGGTTCAGTTCCTTTTGAACCGCGCCCTTCAACTCACTTGTGTACTTCTCGCGTAACCGTGCCACTCGCGTCTTCTTTCTCTCACGGTGTCGGATTGGGTGCTGCAGAAGCGCCCGTTTACCGGTACGTGAGGTGTTCCTTGTGTTTGCTGTCCGAGAGGAGAAACCTTCGCCGGAACGCTCCCGGTGTACACCGGAGAGGTCTTCCAACGAACAGCGCAGGAATTCTCACCTGCTTGCTACTAATAGCTTACACTGACCGAGGTCTACCTACTTCACTCTTGGATAGGCGATGACTTCACCCGTTGTCTTTGCCACACGCTCACGCTTGCCATCGGCCAGCCGGACGCTCACGCGGGTGGCTTTGCCGTTGCCATCCACCAGCGCCACATTGGAGATGTGAACCGGCGACTCCTGCTCCGCAATGCCGCCCTTAATGTTGCGCTGGGGGTTTGGCTTGACATGCTTCTTGACCATGCCGATGCCCTGCACCAGGACGCGATTCTTGTCTGCAATCACGCGCAGCACGCGGCCCGTCTTGCCCTTGTCCTTACCCGCGATGACGACCACGGTGTCATTCCTTAGAACATGCGCCATACCTTGCTCCTTATCCTGTGTCGCTCATGTAAGGCACAGGCCTCTGCTCTTACCTCAGCAGGTTGAAGTTGCATACAACCATTTACACTACGCCCAGCCACTCTAGCATGCAACCCAAAAGCGATCTAAGGACAACCAGCTAAATGACTTCAGGCGCCAGGGACACGATCTTCAGGAACTTCTTATCGCGCAGCTCACGGGCGACTGGCCCGAAGACACGCGTGCCAACGGGTTCACCAGCGTCGTTGATGACGACGGCGGCGTTCTGGTCGAAGCGGATGTAGGTGCCATCCTTGCGGCGCGCTTCCTTGCGCATCCGGACGATGACGGCCTTGACGACCTTACCCTTCTTCACGGTTCCGTCTGGCGAGGCTTCCTTGACGGCTGCCGTCACCACATCGCCCAGACCAGCCTTCTTGCCCAGGCCGCCACCCAGCGGCAGGATGACCTGCAACCGGCGCGCGCCTGAGTTATCGGCCACGTCCAGGATGGTACGCATCTGTACGGACATTGCTTCTTCTCCTGACCCGACTGGCTTTCCGCCCGGGCCGGGGGCTGCTCACCCCAGTGATTCTTGATGGACGCGAACGCGGAGCGGATCACAGCACACCCACTGCAGGATCGTCGCGCGGAACGCGATATGCCAGGCCGCGAACGTGCGACAGCGGGCGAACTTACTTTACCGCTGGTGCAGCCTCGCTCAACGACAGCGACGAGCGGCGCACGATCTCTTCTAATCGCCAGCGCTTCAGCTTACTCAGCGGCCGCGTCTCGCGAATCCGAACCTGATCGCCAACCCGTGCGGAATTCTGTTCGTCATGCGCGTAGAACTTCTTGTTGCTCTTGACGACGCGCTTGTACTTCGGATGTGCCTTGCGCATCTCGACCGAAACAACAATGGTTTTGTCCATCTTTGTCGAGGTCACAAGGC
>CALMRM010000293.1:17384-22276 GCA_937871605.1 uncultured Terriglobus sp.
ACGCCGATCAGACGGGCGGGCTTCCTGCTGCTCCTGAATTTCTTCCGGCATGATCATTTACCTATCCTTCTTCGCTTTACGCGATTTCGCCGGGGCGACCGCTGCAACAGGAGCAGCGTGGCCCAGCTCGCGCTGGCGCGCAACGGTTTTAATGCGTGCGATGTCCTTCTTTAGTTCGCGCAACTTCCGGATGCCATCGACATTACCGAGGCCTTTGTCGAAGCGCACCCGAAACAACTGCTCGCCGACCTTGGCTTCTTCCGCCTTCAACTCGGTACCGTTCAACTCGTGAATCTTACTCAATTCCATAGTTCTCTCACATGCCGCCGGAGCGGCAGACAGTTATGCTGATGCAGCTTCAGCCTTCGCATCTGGAGCTTTCGCACCGGGGCGCTGAACGAACACCGTGCGCAGCGGAAGCTTGTTGGTTGCCAAGCGCATGGCCTCCTTTGCGATTTCGGGCGTTACACCCTCCATCTCGAAGAGCAGCTTGCCCGGTCGCACCACGGCCACCCAGTGGTCTAATGCACCCTTGCCAGAACCCATTCGAACTTCTGCGGGCTTTTTGGTAATGGGCTTATCCGGAAAAATACGCAGCCAAACCTTCCCGCCACGCTTGATGTAACGCGTCATGGCGATACGGCTCGCCTCAATCTGGCGATCCGTGATGTAGCCGCACTCGATCACCTTCAGGCCGTAATCACCAAACGCAAGCTCAGATCCGCGCCAGGCTTTGCCGCGCATCTTGCCCTTTTGCTGCTTGCGGTACTTCACCTTTTTGGGCATCAACATAATTGCTACCTCCGGCTGCGGCCCTGGCTGACACAGTCAGCCGGTCTCCGCGCGCTTGCACTTCTTGATGTGGGCTGCGGTGCACGGTGGCACCGCAACAGCTTCTTAAAACGCGCCTGTCGTCGTCACATTGTCGCGGCGGCGGCGCTGCTCGTAAATATCCCCGCGATAGACCCACGTTTTGACACCAATAATGCCGTACGTCGTCTTCGCTTCGGCAAAGCCGTAGTCGATATCTGCGCGTAGGGTATGCAGAGGCAGGCGACCCTGCAGGTACCACTCGGACCGCGCGATCTCGTTGCCATTCAGGCGACCCGACACGCGGACTTTGATCCCCTTGCAGCCAAAGCGTAGCGCAGAGTCCACACTCTTACGCATGGCGCGACGGAAGCTGACACGCTTCTCCAGCTGCAACGCGATATTCTCGGCCACGAGCTGTGCATCCAGTTCCGGCTTGTTCACCTCGAGAATGTCGATGAACACTTCACGGCTCGTGCGCTTTTGGATGTCTGCCTTGAGCTTATCGATCTCCGCGCCCTTGCGGCCGATGATGATGCCCGGGCGAGCGGTACGAATGATGAGGCGCAGCTTGTTGCCGGGCCGCGCTACCTCAACGGATGAGACACCGGCCGCCTTCAGCTTCTCGCGTAACTCAGCCTTGAGCTTGACGTCCTCGACAAGCAGCTTGTCGTAGCCGCGCTCCACGAACCAGCGTGACTTCCATGGCTTGTTGATGCCAAGGCGGAATCCATACGGATGGACCTTCTGACCCATAACTTATCCCTTCACTTCGCGTCTGCGCTCTGCGCAAACCTACTCAGTACTTCGTAAGCGTCCCGACGGCGCGGCCCTATGCAGCCTTCTTTGCCTTTGGCTTCGCCTCGACAGCTGTACCAGTCGCCACAGACTTCTTCTCGGCCAGTGTGACGATGATGTGCGCAAGGCGACGCTGATAGCGGAACGCGCGCCCCATCGGTGCAGGGCGGATACGCTTCATACGCGGACCTTCGTTGGCGACCGCCATCTTCACCACCAGGCGATCCACGTCCAAGTCAAAACCCTGCTCCTGGCTGAGGTAATTTGCGTTCTGCAGGGCAGACCGCAACGCCTTTTCTACGATCGGAGCGATGCGCTTACGCGTAAACATCAACGTGTTTAGCGCGTTCTCCACGCTCAGGCCCTTGATGGTGTCCAGCACCAGTTTGGCTTTTTGCGGGCTGGTCCGCTGGAAGCTCGCCTCTGCGCGAAACTCCCGTCCTGCACTCTTCTCGGCTGTCTTCGCCATGTCTCTTCCTCTGCGCGATCCGTGCTGACTCGCCAACTTGCTGCCGCGCTCACCGCTGCAGATGCCTTACTTACCCTTGGCCGTCTCAGCCTTCGCCGCGTGTCCCTTGAAGGTGCGGGTTGCCGAAAACTCGCCCAGCTTGTGCCCCACCATGTTTTCCGTCACATAGACCGGAATAAACTTTTTACCGTTGTGCACGGCAATGGTATGGCCCACAAACTCTGGAAAGATGGTGGAGCGGCGCGACCAGGTCTTGACGACTTCCTTCTTGCTCGCGTCATTCAGTACCGTCACCTTGGTCATCAGGTGCGCGTCGATGAACGGACCCTTCTTTGTCGAACGTGCCATGGTTTCCCTCTCGCTCCCTGACGTTACTTGCTGCGGCGGTTGACGATGAAGACATCGGTCCGCTTGTTGTTACGGGTCTTGTAACCGCGTGTCGGTTGTCCCCACGGCGTGACCGGGTGACGACCGCCGGAGGTCTTACCCTCACCACCACCGTGCGGGTGATCAACCGGGTTCATGGACACACCGCGGTTCGCCGGGCGAATGCCGCGCCAACGGCTGGCACCGGCTTTGCCATAGCTGATGTTCTCATGGTCAGTGTTGCCTACCTGACCCACTGTTGCCATGCAGTCCACCAGGACGCGACGTGTCTCGCCGGAGGGCAACTTCAGCAGGGCATACTCGCCTTCCTTGGCCACCAACTGTGCGGACGAACCCGCGGAGCGCACCATCTGCGCGCCCTTTCCAGGCCGCAACTCCACGTTGTGCACCGTTGTACCAGCAGGGATGTTCTTGAGCGGCAGCGCATTGCCCACCAGGATGTCGGCCTCGGGACCGCTCGTCACCTGCATGCCAACTTTAAGGCCGACCGGCTGAATGATGTACCGCTTCTCGCCATCCTTGTAGCTGATCAGAGCGATGCGCGACGAGCGGTTCGGGTCGTACTCAATGGTCGCGACCGATCCGGGTATCCCGTACTTGTCGCGCTTAAAGTCGATGAGGCGCAACTTCTGCTTGTGGCCACCACCTTGGTGGCGAGTGGTCATCCTACCTGCGGAGTTGCGGCCGCCGGTGCGCTGCTTCACTTGGAGCAGCGGCTTGTACGGCTCGCTGGTCGTAATGTCCGAGGTGACCAGTTTCGACTGGAAGCGCAGAGTCGGTGTGATCGGACGGAATGTTTTAATTGGCATTGCTTTTCCTTGCCTCCGCATAGCTCGTCAGGCGCGCGGAACGGTTCGTTACTGCTTAGAGGCTATTGACGTACTCCGGCATCTTCTCGCCGGGCTGCAGGCGCACATACGCCTTCTTCCAATCCGGCTTGTAGCCGGTAACCTTGCCGCGGCGGCGTTCCTTGCCGACGAAGTTCGCGGTGCGGACGGCAGAAACCTTAACCTTGAACAGTGTCTCCACAGCCTGCTTCACTTCAGTTTTGGTGGCGGCGCAGGCCACTTCAAAGACCAGCGTGCCTTCGGTTTCTTTTGCACCCATGCCCTTTTCGGTGATCAGGGGGCGGCGGATGGTGGTGTACAGGGTCGGCATTAAGCAGCCTCCTTCTCGGCCTGCGCGGCGGCGTGCTTGCGGCGCGAAACGTTCTTCTTCAGCGTCTCCTGCAGTGCCTCAAGAGCTGCCTGCGAAAAGATTGCATGCTCGTAGCGAAGGAGGTCGTACGGGTGCACTTCAGAGCTGAGCACCAGCTCCACGCCGTCTAGATTGCGCGAGCCGAGGAACAGGTTCTCGCTCAGCTTCTGGCCGGTTTCAACCAGCAGAGCTGTTTTCTTAGCGTCGAGCTTGTCGAGCGCCTGGCGGTATAGCTTTGTCTTCGGCTCAGCCGCGTCCAACGTGGAAACCACAGTCAGCTTGCCATCCTGGAGCTTGCTGGCGAGCGCCGAACTCAGCGCCCCAAGCAACTTTTTCCTCGGGAACTGGTAGTCGTAGGAGCGCGGCTGTGGTCCGTGCACCGTTCCACCGTGCCGCCAGATAGGCGAACGCACCGAACCCACGCGGGCGCGGCCGGTACCCTTCTGCTTCCACAGCTTTTTGCCCGAGCCAGAGACAAGCTTTTTGTTCTTGGTTGCCGCAGTGCCCTGGCGCATGGCAGCGCGGTAGTGGTTCACCGCCTCCCATAGCAGGGCCTTATTGACCTCAACGCCGAATACCTCGTCCGCAAGCTCCAGCTCGCCAACGGCAGCGCCGCTCAGGTCCACTACATTGATCTTTGCCATACTCAGCTTCCTTTGGCACCCGTTCTATTGCGAGTACCCTACGTTCGTTGTGTCACCTAGCTGTCGGCCTGGACGGTGCCTGGCCCGCTAGGTGCATGGTGCTTACTTCTTCTTCGCCGGAGCCTTGCCCGCGGAAGCCTTCTTGGACGCCTTCAGCGGATCAACCGTACCCGACCCAGCGAAGCCACGACGCTCACGCGGCGGGTTCTTCGCCTTCGAGATGAGGATGACGCCATCCCGTGCACCGGGAACCGCGCCCTCCACCAGCAGGAGGCTCTCTTCGGCATCGATGCCGCGGATGCGGAGGTTGCGCACGGTGGTCTGCGCGTCGCCGTAGTGGCCAGGCATGCGCTGCCCCGGGAATACGCGCGACGGAAACGACGACGCACCGATCGAACCCTGGACTTGGAACATGTGGCCATGCGACTTCGGGCCACCGCCGAAGCCGTGGCGGCGCACAACGCCCGCGAAACCACGGCCCTTGCTCTTGCCCTCGACATCCACGAAGCGCTCCCCATCGAAGATGTCGACCAGCACGCGGTCGCCAGCCTTGCCCGCACCCTCACCGTCGGCATTACCGGAGGTGG
>CALMRM010000293.1:22286-38813 GCA_937871605.1 uncultured Terriglobus sp.
ATCTCGCGAACTGGAGGGGCGTCGCTCTTGTTCAAGTGACCCTGCTGCGGCTTGGTTAACTTCGACGCTTTCACGAACTCGACCAAGCCGATCTGCGCGGCATCGTAGCCGTCTTTCGCCTGCGTCTTCAGTTGCGTGATCACGCACGGGCCGACCTTGATAACGGTCACGGGGTGAACCACACCCGCATCGTCGAACACCTGGGTCATGCCGATCTTCTTGCCCAGCATTCCTGTTACTGCCATACTCTGCTCCTCATCATGCCCGTGGGCACTGCCGGTGTTAACCCGTTGTTCTCGTTCTTCATTGTTCTCATCACTCTGGCATCTGGCTCACCCTTCGTCGGTCACCAACGTGAGCAACGACGAACGGAAGCAACGAGCGAAACGCCTACTTGGTGACGGTCTTGATCTCGACGTCCACGCCGGCGGGCAGATCGAGCTTCATCAGCGCGTCCACCGTCTGCTGGGTAGGTTCGAGAATGTCGATCAGCCGCTTATGCGTACGGATTTCAAACGCCTCACGGGATTTCTTGTCCACGTGGGGGGAACGGAGCACGCAGTACTTGTTCTTCATCGTGGGCAGCGGAATGGGTCCCGCGACCTGTGCACCCGTGCGCTTTGCCGTCTCCACGATTTCGCCAGTGGACGTGTCCAGAACACGGTAGTCATACGCCTTCAGGCGGATGCGAATTCTCTGCTGTGCAGCCATGCTGTTCTACTCTCTTGTACGCAAAGATCTGCGAGATGCGGCTGGCCTTCAGACCAACTCTTCGAGAGTATACGAGGTACATAGATTTTTCAACAGATTTGTGAGCCGAGGTCGCAACTCCACACTGGCGACCTCGCCAGGCTGTGGCAAACGCTGAAGCCGCCCTACGAAGCCGCAGGGCGTCATGTGAGAGTGAGACGCGCAGACGGCGTGCACACTACCAAGCTTGACTGTCCGGAAAGAAGTTATCGGTGCCTCGTGTTCGACAGCTAGGCCGGCATGGGATATGCTGCGGGAACACTTTCAGGAGCATTCATGAGTCTCTTTACGAAGGCACGCGCCTTCCTTTCTGCCATCGTGTGTGTAAACGTCTGTCTTCTAGTCGGTTGTTCTGGCGGCGCTGGTGCTGCATCCACCTCCACGGGCTCGGGAAGTACCACCGTGACAACCCCGGCGGTAGCCGCACCCGTCATCACTTCCATCAGCCCGAATACGGCCGTTGCAGGCAGCACCGCTCTCACCGTCACTGTGACTGGGCAAGCTCTCCTGTCAACGTCTATGGTGCAGTGGAATGGAATTCCTCTGAACACCACGTTTGTCTCATCCACTCAGCTCACCGCTGCCCTGCCGGCAAGCGCGCTGACCACGGCGGGAAGCGCTTCGGTCACTGTGGTCAGCGGTGGCACCCTTTCGAATGCCGTGAACTTCACCATTCAGCCCGCACCACCAGCCCCCATGCTTACAGCGCTCAGTCCTACCAGCGCAGCTGTCAATGGTCCAACGTTCACGTTGAGCGTGACAGGCCAGAACTTCACAAATAGCTCGGCAGTCCAGTGGAACGGCGTTCCGCTCACCACAACCTATGGTTCTGCAACCATGCTGACCGCTGTTGTGCCTTCGACCGATCTCGCGTCAGCAGGCACCGCACAAGTCACTGTGACCGGCAACGGTGCTACGTCGAATGCCCTCAGCTTTGCGGTGCAGGCTCCGGTTGTGACTACCCTGAACCCCACTACCGCGAACGTTGGTGGAGCGGGCTTCACCCTGAGCATCACCGGTCAGAACTTCGTCAGCGGCTCCGTGGTGCAGTGGAACGGCGCGACCCTAGTCACCAACTACGTGTCTGCCACGATGCTGACAGCCACAGTGCCCGCGACGGACCTCTCCGTAGCTGCCACGCCGGCGGTTACCGTTGCGAACGGTTCGGCTGTCTCGAACGCGGTGCAGTTTCCAGTGGTCGTACCTGTTCCCAAAATCGCTTCGCTTTCGCCCACCAGCATCTATGCTGGCTCCAATACCTTCACCTTGACGGTGACGGGCACCAACTTCAACGTCGGCTCTGTCGTGCAGTTCTTGGGGACAACACTGACACCGTCCTACTCGACCTCAACAACCCAGCTGACAGTGAGTGTTCCAGCATCCCTCGTGGGCATCGTGGGTATGGTTCCGGTGACCGTCATCTCTCCGGGAACGGGAAACGGTCCACTCACCAGTGCTGCCGCATCGTTCAGCGTCAACAACTTACCCTCAGGGCAATTCCTGCTCTCACAGGTTGCGAATGACATCGCAGCGGACCCTGTAAGAGGCCTTCTCTACGCCTCTGTTCCAAGTACCGCAACCAGCAACGGCAACAGCATCGTGACCATTGACCCCACTACGGGCAAGATCACCAACACCACGGCAGTGGGCAGCGAACCTGACCTGCTTGCGGTCTCGCCCGACGGCGCATATCTGTATGTGGCGTTGGACGGCTCCTCGCAGGTGAAGCGACTGCTGCTGCCCTCGATGGCGACCGACTTCGTCGTGAGTTTGGGTGTGAACGGCTTTGGTACGAACACCGCCCTGGACCTCGCCGTCTCAAGTAACCCAGACATATGGGCGGTTACATCGGGCAACCTGGGTATAAGCCCGGCAGCCCAGCAGGGCGTCCAGATATACAACCGTTCCAGTGCGGTCGGCCCCTCTGTCGGCCGCTACGCACCACACGGCGGGTTTGACCTGCTGCTTGGAACCATTGTGTGGGGTAAGGACGCGACCGTCCTGTACGGTGCCAACAACGAATCCACCGGTTTCGATCTCTACACGTTGCCAGTCACGTCGGCAGGTGTCGGCACCATCGTGGATTACCCGGGCGCTATGCCGAATTTCGCCAATCGTCATATCCACTTCGATCCGATTACTGGATACGTGTACGGTGACACCGGAAATGTAGTGGATCCGGCGAACGGTTCGCCAGCCGGCCGCTTCGCTTATTCCGGAACCATGACAACAGATGGATCGCTAAACCTGGCTTTCTTTGTAGGCACGAATACCCCACTTGTCTTGGCTTCGTATGACCTTACGAAGTTCACACCGCAGAACACCTTTACCGTGCCAAACGTCACGGGAACCCCGGTGCGCCTCGTGCGATTCGGCCCGAATGGTCTCGCTTTCAACGCCGTTACCACGAACTACTCCGGTAGCACAAACACGAAGACAGGCCAGATCTTCATCTATGCCGGCAGTCTGGTGAAATAGAGCGGCGACCAGTTCAGGGGCCGTAAACGCGGTCCCTGAACTGCGCCTGTGAGCCCTTGAGTGACGGTGTCGCTGCAGTCACCACACCTAGGCAAGCCACCGCTGGCTCTATAGACTCGGGAGCGGCATGGACATCACCTTGCCCGTGCTGCGCTCGGTAAACCAGAGCGTGTCGCCCGCGGGTTCCACGCCGGTGGGGGTCTTTAGGCCGTCCTTCAGCACGGTGACGTGGGCACGGTCGCCGTTGATCTCCAGTTGTGTGATCTTGCCGCTGCCGTTCTCCGCGACGAAGAGCTTGCCGTTGGCCGCGCGCATGCCATCCAGGCCCTTGACTGGGGCGTCCATCCAGATGTCCTCCGGCGCGCCCGCCTTCCCCGCTGTCACTGGTATGCGGTAGAGCTTGTTGAAGACGACGCTGTTCACGTAAAGCGTGCCGTCGAGGAAGGTGATGCCGTCAATGCCGCTGAGCAGGCGGTTGTCAGAGAAGAGTTCCGCCGTTTGTGCGCCGGGAGCGAGCCGGTAGATGCGGCCCGGGACGGTGTCGCTGATGTAGAGCGCCTTATCCGGCCCGACGACCATGTCGTTGCACACCGTGTTGTCGCCGGGCAGGTTCCAGCGCAGCTTGGGCGCGCCGGTCTTCAGGTCAAAGCCGCGCAACGCGGTGTGCCGCTGGACGGGCTTGGTGTCGGGCACGGGCGTCTGCTGGCAGGCCCACAGGGTGTTGGTAGCCGGGTCAGTGAGTACACCAAGGAAGTAGTTCACTGCCGGTTCTGCCGAAACGTCCACAAACTTCTCCGCGGTCGTCGCGCCGGGCTTCACGCGGTAGATGAACGGAGAACTTGCGCTGCCCGCGTACACCGTGCCATCAGGCCCGACTGCCATGCTTTCCGGCTGCGATTTGGCGTCGCCGATGAGGATTTCTGTCGCCGCGAACGCGGAGAGCGAGCAAGTGGCGAGCGCAGCGGCAGCAACAACACGGCGGGCAAAGGGAGAAAACATCGGGTCCAACCTCATGCGTTCAGTCTGTAGGGAGCGCGCCCAGTATACGGGAGAGTGAGGTGTCTGGGACAGACTGGAGTAACGCGGGCCTACAGCCCGCATGCTGCAACCAACGGCTACCTGGGGCTACGCCCCAGGCTGTTACAGCGCGGGCCTACAGCCCGCTCTTTATACGCACGGCTTCATCAACGCCGATCAATCCGTTGATCACGCACGATTCGGCAGCCTGAGCGGACCACGTAGTGCGGAGTCGAAGGACCTGCTTCCTTCCGGGCTGCGTCGCTGCTCCAGGAAGAAAGCAGGTCCCTCCACTCCGCTTCGCTCCGGTCGGGATGACGAATCGGAAATCAAATCACAAACAGAAGAGCCGCTCGATGAGCGGCTCTTACTCTTACTATCCGCGATGCTCCTTGAGCAAGTGCGCGTGTTTTGCCGAGAGTAATCGGTTGAATTTGCGCTGTGTTTCATCACCTGACTTACAAGACTCAAGCTTCTTGTCGGTCAAGTTCTCGTAGGCGGCCTGCAGTTGCTGTTCGAACTGCAGGCATACCTCACATGCATTGCTCAACTACCTCTCCTTGCCCTGCGTTTTGGCGATGATTTCCTCACTCACGTTGCGCGGCGTCTCTTCGTACTGCTTGAACTCCATCGAGAAGTTGCCGCGGCCCTGCGTGCTGCCGCGCAAGTTGGTGGCGTAGCCGAACATGGTGCTTAGCGGCACCGTGGCCTTGATGGCCTGCACGCCGCCCACCATCTCCATGCCCTCGATGCGTCCGCGGCGGGAGTTCAGGTCGCCGATGACCGTGCCCATGTAATCCTCGGGCACTGTGACTTCGACGGCCATCACCGGCTCCAGCAACACCGGCTTTGCCTTGCGGGCAGCTTCCTTGAACGCCATAGAACCGGCGATCTTGAAGGCCATTTCGTTCGAATCGACGTCATGGTAGCTGCCGTCGTACAGGCTGACCTTGATGTCCACCATCTCGTACCCGGCGAGCACGCCACCGGCCATGGCTTCCTGGATGCCTTGGTCAATCGGCTTGATGTACTCCTTGGGAATGGAGCCACCCTTGGTGTCGTTGGAGAACTCGTAGCCCTTGCCGGTCTCGTTCGGCTCAATGCGTATCTTCGCGTGGCCGTAGTTACCCGAACCGCCCGACTGGCGGATGTACTTGCCTTCCGCATCGGAATTGGACTTGATGGTTTCACGATAGTTCACTTGCGGCTTGCCGACATTGGCTTCCACCTTGTGCTCGCGCATCATGCGGTCCACGATGATCTCCAGGTGCAACTCACCCATGCCGGAGATGATGGTCTGGCCATTGGTCTGGTCTGTGCGAACGCGGAAGGTTGGGTCCTCCTGCGCCAGCTTGGCGAGTGCCATGCCCATCTTTTCCTGGTCGGCCTTGGTCTTCGGCTCCACCGCGACCTCGATCACGGGATTCGGGAAATCGATGGATTCGAGAACGATCGGCGACTTGTCCGTGCAGATGGTGTCGCCCGTGACCAGGTTCTTGAGGCCAACAGCAGCGCAGATGTCACCTGCGAGGATCTCGTTGATCTCTTCGCGCTTATTGGCATGCATTTTCAGCAGGCGGCCGATGCGCTCCGTCTTGCGGGTGCGCGGGTTCAGCACGGAGTCGCCGGTCTTGAGCGTGCCCGAGTAGTTGCGGATGAAAATCAGCTGCCCGACGAACGGGTCGGTCATGATCTTGAAGCCAAGCGCGGAGAAGGGCTCGTTGTCGTCCGGCTTGCGGATGAGTTCCTTTTCCATGTCTTCCGGGTCGTGGCCGATCATGGGCGGGATGTCCAGCGGACTGGGCAGGTAGGCGACCACTGCATCCAGCAGCGTTTGCACGCCTTTGTTCTTAAAGGACGAACCCATCAGCACCGGGAAGATCTTCATGCCAATGGTGGCCTTGCGGATGGCTGCCTTCAGCTCCTCTACCGTCGGCTCCTCGCCCTCGAGAAACTTTTCGAGCAGCACGTCGTCCGACTCGGCAACCGACTCAATCAGCTGATTACGGAACGTCTTGGCCTTTTCCAGCAGATCTGCCGGAATCTCTTCGATAGAGTACTCCGCACCCATGGTCTCGTCGTGCCACAGGATGGCCTTCATCTCGACCAGGTCGACCACACCGGCGAACTTTGCCTCGGCGCCGATCGCGATCTGAATCATGACGGCGTTTGCGCCCAGGCGCTCGCGGATGGTGCCGGTGGAGTACTCGGCGTCGCCGCCGTTCTTGTCCATCTTGTTGATGAAGCAGATTCGCGGCACCTTGTACTTGGTGGCTTGGCGCCACACCGTCTCCGACTGTGGCTGCACGCCGGCGACTGCGTCGAAACAGGCGACAGCACCGTCCAGCACACGCAGCGAACGCTCCACCTCGGCGGTAAAGTCCACGTGGCCCGGCGTGTCGATGATATTGATGCGGTAGTTGTTCCACATGCAGGTCGTGGCAGCAGAGGTGATGGTGATGCCGCGCTCCTGCTCCTGCTCCATCCAGTCCATGGTGGCGGTGCCTTCATGCACTTCGCCGATACGGTGGTTTACACCGGTGTAGAACAGGATGCGCTCGGTGGTGGTGGTTTTACCGGCGTCGATGTGGGCCATGATGCCGATGTTGCGGCATTTGTTCAGCGCGATAGTGCGTGGCACAGTGTTTGTCTCTTCTGCGGAATGCATTCCGCGGTGGGGATCGTTGTGGGTTGTTCGTTGTTCTCGTCGCTTCGCGCGTGACAGCCGCGTTACAAGGTATCTCTTGCTACAAGTGAACCGGCGCTATGAAAGCCGCCGGTCACGAACAACGAGAAACGAACAACGACAGAAACGTGATACTTACCAGCGGTAATGCGCGAAGGCCTTGTTCGCCTCGGCCATGCGGTGTACGTCTTCCTTCTTCTTCATCGCTGCGCCACGGCCATTGGCGGCGTCCAGCAGTTCGGCGGTCAGCTTGTCGACCATGCCCTTTTCACCGCGGGAACGCCCGTAGCTGACCAGCCAGCGGATCGCCAGCGACGTACGACGCTCCGGGTTTACTTCGATGGGCACCTGGTAGTTCGCACCGCCCACGCGGCGGCTCTTCACTTCCAGCAAGGGCTTCACGTTCTCGACAGCTTTCTTGAAGAGCTTCAGGGCCTCGTCGCCACCCTTCTGTTCCAGGCCGGTCATACTCTCGTAAAAGATTTTCTGCGCGGTGGACTTCTTGCCGCCCCACATCATGCTGTTGACGAACTTCGTGACCAATTCAGACCCGTACACCGGATCCGGCGCGACCTCGCGCTTTGCAATATGACCTTTTCTTGGCATGCTCTCTTCTCTTCTTCCCCCAGCGCCGTGGACCTCTCAAGCGGCTGGGCTTGGTTCGTGAATTGTAGTTAGTTCTTAGTAGCGACGTCAGCGCGTTCACAACTAAGAACTAACTCCCAAAGCTAACTACTTACTTCGTTGCCTTCTTCGCGCGCTTCGCACCGTACTTGGACCGGCTCTGCGTGCGCTTTGCAACGCCCACGGAATCCAGCGTACCGCGCACGATGTGGTAGCGAACACCCGGCAGATCCTTCACGCGGCCGCCGCGGATGAGCACAATGCTGTGCTCCTGCAGGTTGTGGCCCTCGCCCGGGATGTAGCTGGTGACCTCAATGCCGTTGGTCAGGCGCACACGCGCAACCTTGCGCAGGGCTGAGTTCGGCTTCTTGGGCGTCTGGGTGTACACGCGGGTGCACACGCCGCGGCGCTGGGGCGAACCCTGCAGGGCGGGGCTGGCCGTCTTGTAATTCGGCGTGGAACGACCCTGTTTAACAAGCTGATGAAACGTCGGCACGGCAACTCCCTGACTGGCTGAATCAAATCTCTTGAACTGTGGGTGTCTTGCCTGGGCCGCGCATCGCGAGCCGCAGGTTCTGCGACGGCAGGCGACAGGTTACCCCGCCCGGCTGCCCTCCTACCCCGGCGGACGCAGCTACACGTGTCGCGGCAGGAAACCTCGGAACCCTTCTACTGTAGCAATCACGTGAGAGCGGGTCAACAGCTGATCAAGAATAGGGTCTGGACCAGACAAGACAATAACGGAAAAGGAAAAGTAGTCTTCGCTGGATGAGTACACCGGGAAGCAACTGAGTAGCCGCTTGCCGGATGTCTGAGAGTGTTGTTTCAGGTGGGCAGACAGGCGCATTCACGTCGGACATACCACGCATGCTTCGCAGCGCATAACTTGCAATCAGGCCCGCTGCCGCATACAGCCGGTCCAGGGTGCCCTGACTGCGATACAGGCCAATGACCACCAGCACTCCACCTGGACGCACCAGGCTGCTAAGCCGTACAAGACCTGGTACTAGCGGTAGGTGGTGAAGCGTCGCCACCGCCGCCACACAGTCAAAGCTGGCGGGCTCCAGCGCACATGTCAGCAAGTCTCCTGCGATAAACCTGACGTTTGCCTTGCTGCATCGGCAGATTCCATCGACAGTATCCAATGCAGTTACTCTGTCATACAGCCCAGCCAGTCGGGCACGCCAGCAAGCCTGTGCCGCAACCCACGTCCAGTGCCGTGCGGCGTGTACGCGGCGCCGCCGCCAAGACCGCGTCGTAGTACTGAATGCTGTGGTTCCACTCCGCCTGTTTCACTCGTGTTCCTAACTACTCAACGTCAGATTAGTCTTTGAACGAGTTGGAGACCGGTACAGAATCCTGCTAGCGTTCCACTATGCGCTCTTCCGCCCTATCCGCCGCCCTTCTGGCCGCCGCAAGCCTTCCGCTCGCCTGCATCGCGCAGCGCCCTGGCTCTGACACCACCAACGTCTTCACGCCGGAGATGAAGATGTTCGACCACCCGGACCCGCGTATCGCGGAGTTCGAGCAGGCGGAGCGCGGCGGCACGCCCACACGCGGTCTGGGCGCGGTGGAGCTGTCGCCGGACGGCAAGGAAATCGCCTGGATGGTGGCCCCTGCCGCCACTTCCGGTGCAGTGGGCGGTGCCAGACGCGGCGGCGGCGGTATGGAGCTCCACATCAGCCCGGCGAACGCGCCGGAGAACAACAGCCCCGCCATCACCGCCGGGCAAGGCTGCAGCAGCAACGCACCACGCTGGTCGCCGGACGGTAAAACGCTGGCCTTTGTAGGCACCTGCGCGGACCACCAGCCGCAGCTCTACCTGCGCGAGGCAGGTGGCACGGTCAAGCAGCTGACCCACATCAAGGGCACCATGACGTCGCCGGATTGGGCACCGGACGGCAGCAGCATCGCCTTCCTCTACGTGGAGAACGCCACCCGCTCTGCCGGCGCATTAGCCGCCATGAAGCCACCCGCCGGTGTCGTGGGTCAGGACGGCGTGGAGATCCAGTGGGTGGCCGCAGCTAACACTACGTCCGGCGACGTTTCCGTACTGACGCCCAAAACTCTGCACGCCTACGAGTTCGATTGGGCGCCCGACTCGAAGCACCTCGCCTTCGTTGCTGCCAACCCGCCGGGCGAAAACACCTGGTGGATCGCCCAGATGTACACCATGCCCACCGGCCAGCCCGACGCGGCCAAGAGCATCCTGAACCCGGCAACCACGGGCGGCAGCCTGCATGGCCTGCAGATTGCCGTGCCGCGCTACTCGACCGACGGCAAGAACATCGCCTTCATCGGCGGCCTGATGAGCGACCAGGGCTCCACCGGCGGCGACATCTACCTCATGGGCGCGGACGGCAGCGGTCTGCAGAACCTGACGCCGGGCCGCAAGTCCACACCCGTCTACCTGGCCTGGGCGGACGCGGACCACATCCTCTTCAGTGAAGACCAGCCCGGCAGATCGCACCTGGGCGTGCTGGGCACCAATGGCAAGGAACTGATCTCCGCCTGGACGGAACCGCAGTCCATCGGCAACGGGCGTGCGTCCCTGTCATTCGCCTTTTCGCCCGCGGCGAAGAAGATCGCCTTCAACTCCGCTGGCCCCGACAAGGCGGCGGAGGTCTATGTCGGCGACATTCACGGCGTACACGCGGTCACCAACCTGAACGAGCACGCCACACCGGCCAAGTCTAAGATGGTTTCCCTGGAGTGGACAGACGACAGCTACAAAGTGCAGGGCTGGCTGACGCTGCCGGAGAACAACGAAATCATCAAGAAGTATCAGATCATATTCAGAGTGAAAGGCGGCCCCTCGGCTGAGGTGGGCCCGGCAGCGGCAGGTGGCGGTAACGCGCTGTGGGCGCATTTAGGCTACTTTGTCTTGGCGGCCAACCCGCGGGGCTCGTTCGGCCAGGGCGAGGCCTTTGTGCAGGCCAACCGCAAGGATTTCGGCTACGGTGACCTGCGCGACATCCTGAAAGGTGTAGACGCGGCAGAGGCGAAGTACTCCATCGACGACAAGCGCATTGGCCTCACGGGCTGGAGTTACGGCGGCTTTATGAGCATGTTCGCCGTCACGCAGACGCACCGCTTCCGCGCGGCCGTGGCGGGTGCGGGTATCAGCGACTGGCTCAGCTACTACGGCGAAAACAGCATCGACCAGTGGATGGTGCCCTTCTTCGGCGGCACCGTGTACGACGACCCGGCCGTGTACGCGAAGAGTTCCGCCATTAACTTCATCAAGGATGTGACGACGCCGGAACTGATCTTGGTGGGCGACCGCGACGGCGAGTGCCCTGCTCCGCAGAGCTACGAAATGTGGCATGCGTTGAAGGCGCTCGGCGTCAAGACAGAGTTGGTGGTCTACCCCAACGAGGGCCACGGCTTCGTGAACCCCATGCACAACCAGGACCGCACCGCACGCAGTGTGGCGTGGTTTGAAGACAACATGAAGTAGGAGTTACCTGACACACCACGGTGTCATCCTGAGCAAAGCTATGTATCCCTTGGACGTTATGGTAAGCACCGCAGCCCTGAGCTTTCTCACACGGAAGCCCAGAGCTGCATGCGTCTGACTAGCAGTGTGGAGATCCTTCGCTGCGCTCAGGATGCGCAAGATCAGGAATCAGCCTCACGCCATTTGATGTTGCAGCCCAGGCTTGGTATCTGCGGGTCTACCGGTGGCTTGCCCTTAAACAGTGCGTCGAAGGCGGCACGCAGGTCGGCACCGTGCGCGGCCTGGTGGACGCGCTCATCCTTCACCACTCCGCTCTTCGCATCGCTCTCACGGTAGGGTCGCGTCGCGTCGAACTGCGCGTGGTAGACCAGCTTGAACTCCGTGTCGAAGAGGTACAGATCCGGCGTGCAGGCCGCGTAGAACTCGCGCGCAGTCTCCTGCGACGGATCGTGCAGGTACGGCACGCCACCGTCACCGATGCCCGGCCAGCCCAGCCGCTCCGCCTGCGCACGCATGTACTCCGGCGCGTCCTCCGGCACGATGCTTGCGTCGTTGGAGCAGATGGCGACCGCCGCGATGCGGTCCGCATACTCCTTCAGCAACGCGGAGATAGCGTCTTCCATGTGCTGTACGAACGGACAGTGCACGCTAAGAAAGGCGACCAGCAGCCCCCTGCGCTCGGACTGATCGTCCACGCCACCGAAGACATCGTCGCGGCCCAGCGCCTTGCCGGTCACCACGTCCGTCAGTTCGAAGGCGGGGCATATGCTGCCGAGCGGTAAATCCTGGTTAGAAGGTGTTCTGGCCATGTCTCCTGAGATGCGAGAGTGCCGTGGGTGGCACGTACACTGGAAGCATGATTAAGGGTTTGACAGTCGTGAAGCCGGTGCCTTCGGCTGCGGCGTGGGAGCGCCTTTCGGCGCTGTTTTCAGCATTGGGGTTCGAGCCTGGCAGGGGCTGGAGTGACGACCAGGGCAAGGGTGCCCCGTTCCTTGCACCACTGGGAAATACGGAGTTCGTAACTGGCCGCGCGCCTGCCGTGCCGGAATTGCTGGTGGAAGTGACGCACCTAGATACCGTGCGCGACGTTGTCAGCCGCTGGCTGCAGGCCGAGGTGCGCACGGAAGATCTGTCGAGCCGCATTGGCGAGATCCAAGACACGCACTGGAAGAGCCGCATGTTTACGGCAACGCTCGCCGAAGGCCTCGAGTTCGGCTTCTGGGAGCGCACCGATGTGCTGGCAGGCGTGCCTGTGGCGCTGGAGGGCGATTTGTCCGCCGACGGTATGCGCTTCGGCATCGTGGTCGCGCGCTGGAACGCCGTCATCACCGATCGGCTGCTGCAGGGCGCGCTCGACTGCATCCTGCGCTCGGGCGGCAAGCGCGCGGACACGGACATCGTCCGCGTCTCCGGCGCGTGGGAGGTGCCTGCGGCGGCCCGCATGATGGCTGACCTGACGAACGGCAACGGTGGCCGCAAGTACGACGCCATCATTACCCTGGGCTGCCTCTTGCGTGGCGAAACAGCGCACTATGAGGCCATCTACAACGAAGCCGCGCGCGGCATCGGCCAGAGCCAGCAGGACACCGGCGTGCCCCACGCCTTCGGCGTACTAACCTGCGAAACGCTGGAGCAGGCGTTGAACCGCGCCGGTGTGAAGGCAGGCAACAAGGGTTTTGAGGCGGCGTCGGCGGCCATCGAGATGGTGAGCATTGCACGCAAGCTGGGGCATGGCGCAGCTGATCAGCACGCTGGAAGCGGCCCGGCTGCGGCAGACGCTGTGAACGCAGAGATCGCGGCCTTTTCTCAACGGGAAGCGGGTGCGCAATGAGCGGCACACGGCGTAAAGCGCGTGAGATGGCGATGCAGATGCTCTACCAGTCGGACCTGGGTAAGCAGACCGCCAATGAGGTGCGCCGTGTCTTTTGGAAGAGCCGCACCGACGATGACGGCCAAGCCACGGTGGACCTGGAGACGCAGAGCTTCGCCGAGGATCTGTTCCGCATTGCCATGGAGCGCTCCGACGAGGTGGACGACCTGATCGAGCAGCATGCCAAAAACTGGCGGCTGCACCGCATGGCCGCGGTCGACCGCAATCTCCTGCGCATGGCAGTGGCGGAGTTCATCGGCTTCAAGGGTACGCCGCACCCTATCGTCATCAATGAGGCACTGGAGATTGGCCGCCGCTACGCCGCACCTGAGAGCATCAACTTCCTCAACGGCGTGCTCGATGCCATCTCGCGGAGTGTGCTGGAGAAGCGCCTGGCGTAGAGCTCACCAGGCGAGAACAAAGCGGCGGACAGCCCTAGACTGTCCGCCGCTCTGTTGTGTTGCAGCTTAGTTGTTCGTGACGTTGCGGGGGTATTGCACCAGCAGGTTGGGCGTGGCAAACGTCGCGCCACTATTGCTGGGCAGCTTGGGTGCCAGCTGGCTACCGTCGGTCAGGGTACTGCGGGTAATGATGTGCACCTGATTGTCGCCCGACGTGCCGGTGAAGAAGAACTTGTTGTCCTGCGAGAATACGCCCGTCACCGGGGCTGTGGCACCCGTTGTCAGGGTCACGTTCTGCACAGTGCCAGCGCCGTTGCTGCCGGGAGTGTAGCTCGGCAGTAGCGCCCCGGTGGAGGCGGCGCTGGTGGTCGGCAGATAGGTCGCGAAGGCAATCGTCGAGTCCGACGCGGGAAACAGGCCGGTCACACTGGTCGTGATGACGTTGGTCAGCGCAGCCGTATTTACGACAGTGCCAAATCTCGGTACATAGCCGTAGGTAGCCGCTGAGAGATCCTCTGGGCAGTCTCCGTTCGGCAAAGTTCCATTGAAGGTGGCTACTCCCGGTGAGCGAGAGATGGTCCCGTCCGCAGCTGTGGTTATGACATCTCGAGCAGAGACGGACCCCGCAAAGGTGAGGTCGTTCACAATGGGTGTGCCACCGCTCGCGGGCAGTCGCACATCTAGCACATGCCGTCCATCGTTGGTCGCGGTGATGCGGTCGCCTACTGCCGCGGCCACCGTGGTGCTGGACGCCTGGGGATAAAAGATCGTCGGCGTCACGTTGCTGTTCGCGCAGTACGAGCGGCCGTTGACAGCGGTGTTGCCACCCACAAAGGCACCCACAGCCGGCACAGCCACCACCACATCGTTTGCGCCCGTGGCAGACAGGTCGTAGCTCTGCCAGCTGGTAAAGGCTGAGTACACCAGCAGGTGGTTGTCAGCTGTGGTCACGTACAGCGTGGTTCCGTCTGGCGTAAAGGCTGCGCGCGTACCCACGCCGCCAAACGTGGTCGTCACGGCCGGCGTTCCGCTGTTGTACAGCGTGATGGTCTGGCGGCTGGGGTCAGAGATGACCACCGTATTGCTGTCTGGAGACACCGCCAGCACCGTACCCTGCAGAGCAACGTTCGTGGAGGTGACCGTGTTGCTGCCCGTCGCAAACGTCATCAGCGCCTGGGGCGATCCCATGAAGATCGTCGCTCCATTCTGCGAAATGATCATGGAGTTCGGCGTGTACGGCAGCCGCGTGGGCGAAGGCACCACACCGGTCGTCAAGTCTACCGGCACCAGGTAAATGGAGTCTGTGCTGCCAATCCATAGCCGCGTGCTGTTGCTGCCGGGCGTGGTGGACACAATGGTGTTCGAACTAACGGGCTTACCCGTGCCCTGCAGCCCCACGTTGCCGTACGGTGATGGATTGCAGGTCGGCGGCAGGCAGAACGCCGTGACCGCTGCGCCACCCGGGAACACCGGTGTAATGCCGGTGGACGAGGCAGGCACCGCAATGGGATTGGTCGAGTTAAAGGTCAGCGCCAGGCCCGTGATCAGGGCACCCTGGGTATCCGTCACCGTCGCGGTGAAGGGCTCCGTATTGTTGGGATTCACCGTCACCACGCCGTTGGCCGTGTTCGGCGTCGTGATGACGATGCTCCTGGGTGGGCACACCGAAATCAGGCCCGCTGTCGAGGTCGAGTTTGCGATCGTCGCCGTCACCACCGTCGTGCCGGGGGCCAGCGCCGTGGCTACGCCGCTGGTGTTCTCAATGGTGACCAGGCCGGCGGTTTGCGCGGCAAACGTTGCATGCCCGGCGCTGTAGGTGATGTTTGAGGATCCCGCGAAGAACCGCGCCACCAGCTGGCGGCTTTGATTGAACGAAATGCAGGTGTTCGGCACGTACGGCGCTGCCGTGGTGGTGGCCGTGGCCGTGTACTGCGGGCAGTTACTCGCCGGGTCATTGTTGCAGTCGGTAGACGCAGACCCCAGGCTGATGGCGGTGATCTGCGGATGCACGTACACCAGCACCTTGTTGCTGTTCGCTCCGCTTCCCGCCGCCGTCAGCACAGCGATACCCGCCTGCCCGGTCGAGGTGCAAAACGAGTAGTCCGGCACGCCAGACGCGTTGTTCCGATTCCACTGACCCGCGCACAGTGCGCCTGTGGTGGGGTTCACATCCGCCACCGCAATCGCATTGGGATTGTTGGGATCGGTGGTGCTGTATTTGTAGCTCGCGACCGTAACAGTGTTGTTTTGGCAATCCACCGCGGTCGGCGTGGTGACAGACGCCGTTTGCGAAAAGCCCAAGCTCAGGCCGCCCACGGTGGGCTGCAGCGTGATGCTCTGTGCCTGGCCGATCAGCGGACCGTTTGCGCCGTTGCAATACCGGCTAGTGCTTGTGCCCTTGGAGCAGCCGGAAATGGACATGCCCGCCGGCAGAGCGCACACAAAAAACAGAACAACGAGGAGAATACGGCGCAAAGCAAACCTCCCCGCAGCGTCGCCAGTGGCGGCAATGCGGTCTCTACAGTGGACGGCATCCGCCCAAAATCAAGTACAAGTAAGTGTAACCGAGCGCCCCTTGGCAAGCACCGCCCCCGTGCCTCGGGACCGCCAGCGGTTCTTTCCAGTCCTGTTATCCTCAGCGGGCGGCGTCAGCATGACCAACCTGCAATTGCTTTTGTCCATCGGTGTTCCGACCTTCTTCGTTCTTGCGGGTATCTTGCTGAACCACAGAGAAGTTACGCAGCTGAAGACCGATATCAACAGGCAGTTCGACAAAGTCGACTCACGGCTCACTCGGATCGAGGGAGATCAGAAGCAATTCTTCAAGACAACCGGTGTTCTCGACGGTCGCATGGATGAGCTGTCAGCACGCGTGAAGTGACCTGAGTCTATCTTCGTGCCGTCGGCCGCGTGTATGCTGGCTGTCACCATGACGCCCACCGCCAAGCACGCCCGCCTGTTCTCATTCGCCGCTCTTGCAGCGCTTTTCACGTTTGCAGCACTGCACGCCCAGGCGCCCGCCGCTGCGCAGGCCACGGGCGCAAAGCCCACACACGAGGACACGGAGTTCTACAAGCCGGTGCCGCCTGTGGTCACACCCGCCGCCACCGTGGGGCAGCCACCGTCCGATGCCATTGTGCTCTTCGACGGCAAGGACCTGTCGCAGTGGGTGTCCGTCAAGACCCAGGGGCCTGCGGATTGGGACGTGGCCAATGGCGTAATGACCGTGCACAAAGGTGGC
>CALMRM010000293.1:38823-58968 GCA_937871605.1 uncultured Terriglobus sp.
ATTACCAGCTCCACGTCGAGTGGAAGATCCCCGCGAGCATCACCGGCGAGAGCCAGGCGCGCGGCAACAGCGGCGTCTTTTTAGCTTCCGTAGGCCCGGGTGACGACGGCTACGAGTTGCAGGTGCTGGATTCGTACAACAACCCCACCTACACCAACGGCATGCTCGGCAGCCTGTACAAGCAGGCCGTGCCGCTGGCCAATGCGGCCCGCAAACCCGGCGAATGGTCAAGCTACGACATCGTCTGGACTGCGCCTCGCTTCAACGCGGATGGCACGGTAAAAACGCCTGCCTATGCCACCGTCTTTCTGAACGGCGTGCTGGTGGAGGACCACTTCCAACTGAAAGGGCAGACGCTCTACGTTGGCCAGCCTGCCTACAAGGTCCCCTACGAGACTGCACCCATCAAGCTGCAGGCACACGGCGACAAGAGCGAGCCGATCAGCTTCCGCAACATCTGGGTTCGCACTGTGACCCCGTGGACGGTGGAGCCCAGCAAGTAGTGCCGGATCTTTCGTCCTGACTCGGCAACAGTTCCCTTCCTGCGTCTGCCCTCCCGTAGCGCAGCGGACGGATTTGCAATTCTGCCGATACATGCACCCTGCTGCATGAAGACACCGCCGCTGAAGCTTCGCGCAGGGCGCGAACGGGTGCAGTGTGCCCGACGGACCACAACTCTGCTGGCGGGCATGCACACATGCAGATCCCTCCGCTACGCTGCGGGATGACAAGCGCAAGGCGCGGCGGAATGACAGGCAGGGAGTGCTGCGGGCTGGCAGCGTAGATCGTTGCGGAAGAACAGGAAGTTGGCACGTTTGTGAAAGAAGCCTGTGCCGGCGACAACCCACGTTGCAAATGAAGCGGACCGCGACAGACGTCATGCCGCGGTCCGCCTTTGCTCTTTCTTGCCTTGGTTCAGCCTTTCAACTTCATCGCCACCGGATCCCAGTGCACCACAGTGCCCTTCTCCATGCTGAGCATGCTTAGGAGCGCTGCACCCGCGGCACGGTAGCCGAACGTGGCATCTTCCACCGGCTGCTGCCGGGTGCGTACGGAGTTGAAGAAATTACGGAAATGGTCCACCACGTCGTCGTAGCCACGCGGTGCGTGATAGGTCTCCAGCTTGGTATCTGTTAAGGCACTCGTCCGGCGCTTGTAGTCCTCCGAATATTTCTGGGCGTACTGCTCCACAAGCTGCTTCTGCATGGCAGCCGTAAAGCTGCCGACGCTGTAGCCGGGCCCAAGCTCGCGCGGGACGCGATTGACCGTCACGCCACCGCCGGTAATCTCCATTGTGCCTTCGCTGCCGGTAAAGGTGAAGCCCTCACCCTCCTCGCCGCCATCCACAAAGTTCACACGGAGATCCAGGTTCCAGTCGCCATAGTCGAACAGACCCATTAACACGTCCGGCACATCACGGCCGTCCTTCCAGTAGCGCAGGCCACCTGTGGCGTAGGCGCGCGTCGGTCCAAGTGCGCCGGTAATGAAGTGCGTGCCGGTAAACAGGTGCACAAACAGGTCGCCGGCAACGCCCGTGCCATAGTCCTTGAACTCACGCCACTGGAAGAATCGCTGCGGGTCCCACGGGTGCTTGGGCGCGGAGCCCTCAAAGCGGGGCCAGTCGCAGGTTTGCGGGTTGGCGTCGAGCGGAATGGTGTACTGCCACGCGCCCTGTGCGCTGTTACGGTCCCAGTGCGCCTGCACCATGTTCAGCTTGCCAATGGCACCGCTCTCAAAGAGCTCCTTGGCCTTGGCGTAGATCACGGAGGACACGCGCTGCGAACCCACCTGCAAAATGCGGTTGTACTTCTTCGCGCCCTCAATCATCAGCGGCCCGTCGGCGTACTCATGGATCATGGGCTTCTCGCAGTACACGTCCTTGCCTGCAGCCATGGCGTCCAGCGAGATCTGCCGGTGCCAATGGTCCGGCGCACCGATCACAACGGCATCGATGTCCTTGCGCGCAAGCAGTTCCTTGTAGTCGCGCGTGGTCTGGATGTCCGAGCCAAAGATCTCTTTACAGTGCGCCAGACGACCGTCGTAGCAGTCCGCGGCGGCCACCAGCTTCCAGCCGGGCACGGCCAGCGCCGCGCGGGTAATGCTCTGGCCACGACCGCCAGCTCCAATCAGCGCGACCTGAATCTGATCGTTCGGACCAAAGGTGCGTGCCGGGGTCTGCGCCCACGGCGACACCAGCGGAATCTGGGTGGCAGCGGCGGCAAGGCCCGCATGGCGTAAGAAGGTTCTGCGATTCAAGGTCATGCAAGCTCCATGGCAACAGTGCGGTCATTCTAAGCCACCGTAGGTACGGCTGGCTCGTTCTCCATTACCACGGATGCGACCGCCACCTCGCGCCCGTGCGAGAGGCTCAGGTGCATCGCCGTAACGCCCATGGCTGCCGCACGCTCCGCCGCTCGGCCATGCAGCCGCAGGGCAGGCCGTCCACCCGGCAAGTGCACTACCTCAATGTCGTGCCAGCCCACGCCCCTGGCAATGCCGGTACCCAGTGCTTTCGCACCCGCCTCTTTGGCGGCAAAGCGAGCCGCAATGCTTTCTGCGGCATTGCGCCGCTTGCGTAGGCAGTACGCAGCTTCCGCCCCGGTGCAAATGCGCTTGAGAAAGCGGTCGCCATGGCGTTCCATAGCCAGCCGCACCCGGTCGATTTCACACACATCGATGCCTGTTCCCACGATCATGGCCCGCCCTCCTGTGATGCTCCGCTTTGGCTCAGATGGTACCTGTGCCAGCCCGTGCAGTTCTGCAACACTCCGCTTGGGCTGCGGCAAGGCAGCCGATAGGAAGGGTGTGAGCCAAGACGAACTGCAACTCGAACTGCACTTAGCTGCTTATTCCTACGTTGATCGCGCCAAGCTGCTGGCCGACCTGGGCACCGCCGTAGACGGCGCAGGCGGATGGATGCTGGAGCGCCGCCAGATTTCACCGCACACCTTTGAAATGTGCGTGGAAGTGCAGCAGCAGTGCCTGCCTGAGCTCTACGCGGCCCTGCTGGGCGGTGGCCTGGAGCTGACCCGCGAAAGCCACCGCGTGCTGGCTGAGCGCTGCAACTGCTGTAATTACCTGCCCAGCCGCCGCGGGGCGTCCACCATTATGACCCTGCGCCTGGAAGTCCAGTTGCTGTCGGACTCGCAGCAGACAGCAAACCTTACGCCAGGTGCTTCCCTGCGTGCCGCTACCGCCTGATACACACCGCAGCCCGGCGGAGGCAGGGCACGATAGACTGATCTGGCCCATGCCGCCCATCATTGTTGCCCGCCAGCTTGGCAAAACCTACCGTTCCGGCAAGATCGAAACCCATGCCCTGCGCGACGCCAGCTTTTCCGTGGACCGGGGCGAGTTCATCGCCATCGTCGGGCCATCCGGGTCGGGCAAATCGACCCTGTTCTACCTCCTGGGCGGCCTGACCAAAGCCACGGGCGGCTCCGTCACCATTGACGGCCTGGACTTCAACGGCCTGTCTGACGCGGAGCGCACCCGCAAACGCGGCGAAAAAATCGGCTTTGTCTTCCAACGCTTCAACCTGTTGCCCACGCTGAGCGCGCGCGGCAATATTGAGCTGGCGCACAGCATCGCCGCGACGGGCAAGCCGTTCGACCACGCGCTCCTGGCCAAGCTGGCAGAGCTGCTCCGCATCGAGGCCCGGCTGGACAACCGGCCCAGCGAGCTCTCCGGCGGCGAACAACAGCGGGTCGCCATCGCGCGCGCGCTCATCACCCGGCCGGCCATCATCCTGGCCGACGAGCCTACCGGCAACCTGGATTCCGAGAACTCCGACGCCGTTCTGGAGATGCTGCGCCATGCCTCGCGGGAGCTGGGCCAGACCGTGCTGATGATCACCCACAACCCGGAAGCCGCCGCAATCGCCGACCGCATCGTCTATGTGCGTGACGGTCGTCTGCACAGCACGCCACCCCCGCCGCGCGGGGAACCGAAGCCCCTGATCAGCTCGTTGCTGAGCGACTAAACAGAGGTGCAACTGCTGCATTTGGAGGTGTATCGCGCGTCTCCAGCGGCGGCAAGCCTCGCAGCTGCTGGCGCAGGGCATGCACCCACGCTATCTGACGCATGACCAGGCGGCATTGCATGGCGCGCACGGCCTCGCGGTCACCCTCCTTTTGCGGAGCGGCCGACAGCACCTGCCGCGCCCACGAACGGGAGTTATTCACGATGCCGCCCCACAGCGTGCGCGCCTCCCACCAGCGGCCATAGCTGCTGTTGTTCCGAAACGCGACAATCAGGCCGACCGCCGAACCAAACAGCGTCAGAGGAATGTGCGGCAGCGCAATCCACTTCCACCCGAGCACCTGGAAGACCAGCACAATCGCCGCGTCATACAGAAACAGGAGCAACAGCGGCAAGCCGACATACGCAAGCAGGCGCCGCAGCTGTGGTGCCTGGGGAACGATCATGCGAGAGCCCCAACCGGCTGCGGCGTGGCCGCGGCACGCTCACGGACGGAGACAAAGCGATCTTCCGCCTCCTCGTACATGCGCACGTCGCCATGCTGAATGTCGTAGACCCAACCAGACACGGTGAGCGCACCGCGCGCAATGGCAGCCGCTACCGACGGGTGCGTGCGCAGATGCTGCATCTGCAAGATCACATTCTGCTCCGTCACTGTCTTCAGCGTGGCCTCGCCGCCGTCTACCGTTGCGGCTGCGCGCTTGGCCGCGTCAGCGTTGCGCAGCCAGCTTTTTACCGTGGGCATGCTGTCCAGCGCACCGGGTTGGGCGAGCATGCCTTTCATGGCACCGCAGTCCGTGTGGCCGCAGATCACGGCATGTTGCACACCCAGCGCGTCTACCGCATATTCGATCACGGCGCTCACGCCACCCAGCACCTCACCGTACGGCGGCACCATGTTGCCGATGTTGCGTGTCACAAAAATCTGGCCTGGGCCGCTCTGCGTTAGGGCTTCCGGGTCGATGCGCGAATCGGCGCAGGTAATCAGCAGGGTGTGAGGCTTTTGCGGGTTCTGGGCCGCGTATTCGTACTCGTGCTGCCGCGCCGGGTAAACGTCCCGCTGAAAGCGCAGGATCCCTTCGGTCAAGAGTTGTACTGCTCTGTCCTGATGTTCGGCCATGTTTGTCTCCTTGCTGAACCTCACCCTTGACTGTATACGGGCCGTTTCGCGGGACGAGGGTGCACAATCTGCGTGCGTTGCCGCTAGCATAGGAGGTAGTGCTGTGCCTAGCCGGGTACCGTCAGCAACAGAGTGGCACCTTTCTGGTTCTAAGCCTCTGACTGCAATTTATCGGACGGCGTTGGTGCAGAGCTTGACCCGTAACGTGCACAAGGAGATACCATGGCAGCTTCCTCAAATTCAGCCGTTCGCCAAACCAGCACGCCGAGCGTGCCGCGCAGCCCACTGCAGCGCCTGGCGAACCGTCGCAGCTTTCTGGCCGGTGCCGGGGCCGTAAGCGCGCTGGCCGCGGGTGCTGCCGTCCTGGGCTGCAGCGATGCCACCCTGCCCTACGTGGATGCTGCCTCACAGCCGGAGATCGATGTGTTGAACTTCGCGCTCAACCTGGAGTACCTGGAAGCCACGTTCTACAGCTATATCGTGACCGGTAAGGACCTGGATAGCGCGTACACCGGCGGCGGCCCGTCGCCCACCGGAGCACCGGCGCAGATCACCTTCCCCAGCCAGCAGGTGAATGACTTATTTGCGGAAATCCTGTTTGACGAGACGGCCCACGTCGCTGCCCTGCGCACGGCCCTGGGCCAGGTCGCCGTTGCGCGACCGCAGCTTAACCTGGGCGCGATCACGCCGGTAAGCGGGAGCAACTACCTGCAAGTGGCGCGGCTGTTTGAAGATGTGGGCGTGACCGCATACGCTGGTGCCGCTGCCAGCCTGACGGGCACCAACGCGACCGCCGCCGCGCAGATTTTGGCCGTGGAAGGCTTCCACACCGGTGCGCTTCGTTTGCTGGCGATCCAACAAAATGCTGCCTACCCGAGCAGTTTGGCTGGTTACGTTCCCGCAGACGGCTACGACATCAAGCCTGCGGACCCGGGTACGGTGGCGCTGGCAGAGGCCGGGCCTACCACCGCAGCCGGGGGCTTCTTTGCGACGCTGGCGAACGGCACAGTGGGCCAGACCAACAGCTACAACGGCTTTGCCTTTCAGCGGACGGCCTCGCAGGTGCTTGCGATTGTGTACGGCAATGCAACCTCAGGTACGGCGAAAGGTGCATTCTTCCCGAATGGAGTCAACGGAAACATTGTCACCGTATAAGCTGCAAGTGGCGCTGAAGAAAGTTAGGCTCTCCTACCCGTGAACGCTCGATTGCTTATTGCTGTACCCGTTCTGGCACTCCCGCTGCTGGCAGGTTGCCGCTCGACCCCAAACTCCCCAACTTCGGGTCTCAACGCGCAAGAGCGTGTGGACGACGCGCGGCGCGACCTGTCCCGCATCCCTCCGCCCTCAAAGAACCTGTACATGTCAGTAAATAGCCTGAGTGAGTGGCAAAATCCGTCGCTAACGGTGCAGCAGAAGATGATTTCCCTGCACGTGCTGATGCCGGATGCCAACCCGTCGGACCTGGGCAAGGGCACCATGCTGCGACCGGAAGCGGCACGCAGGCAGGTGTTGAATATCGACCCGGCCAACCTGGCAGAGGCGCTGAACGCCATTCCGCAGGAAGCCTGGCCGTATGGGCGCGTGGTGGCCATTGAGGAAGCGCACGATGCACCCGCGTCTGCGCAACCCGAACTCCGGCGCACCATCGAAAAAGCTGTCGATGTGCTACAAACCATTGGCGTTGTCGCCGACGAGTGGAACAACGACAAGCCGGTCGGGGTTCGCTGACGGCCTCCCTTCAAACGATTACTTTGTTGCCAGCATCACGTCGTCACTCAAGGTCTCACGCATGTACTTGTGAGGATTGACAGGGATCTCGTGGAGGCGCACCTCGTAGTGCACGTGCGCGCCAGTGGTGCGGCCGGTGGTACCCACATAGCCGATCACCTGGCCTCGCACCACAGAGTCGCCAGCGGACACGTGGAAGCCGGACATGTGGGCGTACAGGGTGTGAACCCCATTGCCATGGTCCACAACCACTTCTTTCCCGTACCCATTGCCTGTGGCAGCAGACAGCACGATACCGTCTCCTGTGGCGCGGATGGGTGTGCCGTACGGCGCGGAGATGTCGACGCCCTTGTGGAACTCACCTTCGCCCGTCCCCAGCACAGGGTCTTCCCGCGCGCCAAAGGGTGAGGTAATTGGACCGGTGACCGGCCACAGGCTAGGCAGGTTTGCCGTGGCGAAGCCGCCGCCCAGGTCCATGTCACCGGTTGGCAGGCGCGAAAGGCTGGCGGACAGGTCGCGGCTTACCGAACCGTCGAGTGCCCTGTTGCGCAGTGCGTAGAAGTCCGAAACGGATTTGTAGTAACTGGCGTTGCTGAAGCTGCTCTCTGCCCCTGTGTCCACCAACTGTGCCGTGGGCTGCACGCCCGCGGACTTCGTTCGTCCGAAGCGCCGGCTCAAGAAGGCCACGCTGCCCTGCGCGCCCCCTGTCACGCCGCGTGCGGTCAAGCCGTACAGCGCGGAGACCTCGGTGGCCAGCGCACCCAGCGAGGCTGCCTGAACCTCTTTCTCGTGTTCCTGCTTCTGCAACCGCGCGTAGTCCCCGCGCAGGAGATCGTGCTCTCGGCGCAGCTGATTGAAGCGTTCTGTCTTGAGCAGCATGCGTGAATACGACCCCGCAAGGCCAGCCACTGTGAACAGGCCGACAATCGCAGCCACTGCCACCAGCCACACTACCTGTACCGGTACTGCGGTACGGCGCAGACTGCCGTCTCCGCCTCGCGAGATCACCACGAAGGAGCGCGACATTACAGACACCCGAAGTGCGCACAGGTGAATGCGAGTCTGCGATTTCGATTCGGTCTGGACATGAAAGACAGTTTAGCCCGGCCAGGCGGCTGGGTAAAGGCGCAGGAACGACCCGCATCGATTCTGGCGGGCGCACCTGGAACGGCGTTCGCATTGCAGTGTCGGCCGCATACTTGACCTATTTTTAAGCAGATCGTTAAAGTGTCCTCTGGTGCGGTCGATACACCGGACAGAGAACGGCTCCAGCCGTCACCACACGCAGACATTACCCCTTCTCCCTCATTCACTGCGATCCGCAGATCCGGGGTATTACCATGTCCGCTTCCTTCACCACTGTTGACTGGACGCTGTGTGGCACAGCCGTTCTGATCATCATGCTGGCCATCTACACCCATGCCGAGGGTAATCGCTTTAGCGCCATCAAATTTGCGTACGACGACATCAGCCGCGAGATGAGGGGCCATTCCAGGCTGAAAGTATGGTTACGCGCGATCAACATCGCCATGGGCTGGCAGTCCAAGCGCGATGCAGCGCCGTCCCGTCCTGTCACGCCACTGCGTAAGACCAGCGTTAGCTAATGGTGGGTGTTCCTGTGCCTTCCGGGGGTTCTGCTTCGGCGTACGCTTCGGGCGGGGATGGAGTGTGCGCAAGGTGCGGCTCCAGACCTGCCCGTAGCAGATCGAATGCGTCTTCCACCGTATCCGCAAAGCGAAAGATTTCCAGGTCCTTGCTGGCGATGGCACCCTTTTCTGCCAGCAGGTCCAGGTCGATGACACCTTTCCAGTAGGCGGAGCCATAAATGATCACCGTCATCGCCTTGCCCAATTTGTGGGTTAGCGCCAACGTCAACAGCTCGAACATCTCGTCCAGCGTGCCAAAGCCACCCGGAAAGACGACCAGCGCCTTGGCCAGGTAGGCAAACCAGAACTTGCTCATGAAGAAGTAGTGGAACTGGAAATTAAGCGCGGGCGTGACGTACGGGTTGGGCCGCTGCTCAAAGGGCAGGGCGATATTCAGACCGACCGTCTTGCCGCCTGCCTCAAACGCGCCACGGTTGGCTGCCTCCATGATGCCGGGACCACCGCCGCTGGTCACCACGAAGCGCCGCCCGCGGCCTGGCAGAGCCTTCGCCCAGTCTGTGAGCAGGTACGCCAGGCGTCGCGCGTCCTCGTAGTACCGGGCCATCTCCATCGCGGTCTCGGCGCGCTTGCGCTGCAGGTCGGTTGCGTCCGGTGCTTCGGGCGAGGCCGCCGGCTGCTCGTGCTCGGGAGCTTTCTCCGCGCTGCCGGTGTTGGCCAGCAGCTCCATCCTGTGCTCGGCAGCGTCCAGCGATGCAAAACGTGCCGAACCGAAGAAGACGACGGTGTCCTGGATGCGCTCACGCCAGAAACGTGCCATGGGTTCCTGGTACTCAGCCAGGATGCGCAGGATGCGTCCGTCCGGGCTTTCCAGAAAGGTGTCGTTCTCGTAAGCGAGCGGGGCTTGCTCCAGCGGGGTGTCAGGCAGGGTACGGTTCGGCATCGGGTGATTGGATGCTAGCGGCTGCAGGTGACGGAGAGTTCGACGCGACGGGCATCATCGCCGACGCCGAACTGGGCTGTCCCGCTGTCGTCAAAGACCTCTGACGAGACACCGGTGGTCGAAGACTCCGCATGGATTACCTTGAACTCGTTTGCGCAGGAACAGTTCACCACGTCACCCCCACCGTTGCTGCTACAGGAGAGAAAGCGCCCGTCCGGGTCGGGTGTGCCATGTGCGCTGTACTGCCATGGCTGCGCCAAGTCAGCCGGTAGCACTACGCTCGCCTGGTACTGACCCACATCCACCGCCAGACGTGAGTCCATGCGCGGCGAACTCTTCAGCTCAGTGCCATCTGCACGACGCATGCTGACGACTGCAAGGGAGACGTTGTGCAGGTAGTACGGGCTGGCACCGTCCGTCATCAGCTTGCCAGTGACGATCACCGGCTGACCCCTGTGTGCGTAGAGCAAACGGTAGTCGTGGTAGCCGCTCAGCCCTATTTCGTGGATCGGCTGCGTAGAATGTCCTGTCCCGTCCGCATCTGCCACCATGGGCAGGTAGGCCTGGGCAGTGCGCACTGCCGCAAACTGAAGACGCCCGGCAGGTCGCAGAATCAGCGTGCCCAGCAGTGCTATCTGCTGGCCATCATGGAGCGGCACGGGCTGCTGTCCAGCAGCGAGCAGCATTGGCGTGCATAGGAAAATGCCGGCGAAGGCAAGGATGTTCATGCGGCCAAGTGTACCGCCCAGCAGCGCGCCCGGTTGTAACCCCGAACGCGCCGCTGCATCTCATGTGTCAGGAGTCCATGCCACATGAAGAACCTACAGATTGCTTTAGCCGCCGCGCTCTTGCTGGCCACCGGCGCGGCCATGGCGCAGGCCGCAGCCGACCCATCGGCGCAGCCGCAACCGCAACCCACCCAAACGACGACGCACCACGGTAAGAGTGCCGCGGGCGAGTACGGCAGCGGTGCTGGCGACGCCGGCAAAGGCGCGGCGGGCGGTGCGGGCCGTACGGCAGAAGGCGCTGGTGACGTGGTTACACTGCACCCTGTAAAGGGCGCGGAGAACGTGGGCAAGGGCGCAGGGGATGTCGGCAAAGGCGCGGCGAAAGGCACCGGCAAAGTGGTAAAGGGCACAGGCAAGATCATTACTCACCCGTTCTAACCAGTTCCGGTGATGGCCTCACGCAGGGCTACTTGCGGTAGTCACGGTAGTGAATCAGTTCGGAAATGCCGATCCACAAATCCAGCAGGCCGAGGCCGCTTACCGCACCGCGCACCCAACCTTGCATCAAGAAGGTTCGCATCGCCGGGTGCTGCAAGAGCATGGGGTTGCGATCCCACATCTCCCCCCACCAGGGCAGCACGGAGATCAGCAGGCCCAGGTACAGGCAGAAAATAACCAGGACAGCCAGGGACATGCGCTGCAGCCACACCGGCGCCGGGGATGACCCTGCCTCTGCCGGGGGAGCCTGCCCGGCAGTACCCTTCTGCGACAAAGCCGCGACTGCCGGTGTGGACGGCTGGCCAAACGGTAATTGCTGCTGCGCGGACATCTGCCTCTAACGGTAGCAGAGCGCACCAGGAACGGTGCGCTCTGCTGTAAATGCGATCGTTTGGGTCTACGCTTCCTGCATCTGCTGGGGCGCGGGCGGCGATTGGCCTGCAACACCTTTTTGCGCATGCGCAGCGACTTCGGTGTTACCTCCACCAGTTCGTCGTCGTCGATGAAATCGATGCACTGCTCCAGCGTCAGCTGCTTGTACGGCACCAGGCGCAGGGCTTCGTCAGCGGACGAGGCACGCATGTTGGTCAACTTCTTTTCGCGGACGGCGTTCACGTCCAGGTCGTTGTCGCGGCTGTTCTCGCCCACGAGCATACCCTCGTAGACTTCAACGCCGTCGCCCAGGAAGAGCGTTCCGCGCTCCTGGATGCCGTTCAGTGCGTACGTGGTGGTGACGCCGGTGCGGTCGCTGATGAGCGCGCCCGTGGGACGCTGCGGAATCTCGCCCTGGTACGGCACGTAGCCGTCAAACAGGGTGTTCATCACGATGGTGCCGCGGGTTTCGGTCAGCATCTCCGACCGCAGACCGATCAGGCCACGGCTGGGTACTTTGAATTCCATGCGGACACGGCCCTGGCCGTGCATCTTGACCATTTCGCCCTTGCGCGGTCCAAGCTTCTGGATCACAGTACCGCTGAACTCTTCCGGCACGTCGATGGTGACGTACTCCACCGGCTCCATCAGCTTGCCATCGATACGTTTGGTGACGATCTCGGGACGGCCGACGGTCAATTCGAACGACTCGCGGCGCATCATTTCGATGAGCACGGCAAGCTGCAGTTCGCCGCGGCCCAGCACCTTGAAGGTGTCGGGTGAGTCAGTGTCTTCCACGCGGATGCTGACGTTGGTCTGCAGTTCCTTGTCGAGCCTCTCACGCAGGTTGCGGCTGGTCACGTAGGAACCTTCACGGCCAGCGAACGGCGAATTGTTGACCGAGAACTGGATGGCGATGGTCGGCTCGTCAATGACGATCTGCGGCAGCGGCTGCGGGTTCTCAAGGCCGGTGATGGTCTCGCCAATCGTCAGGCCGGAGACGCCCGCGACGGCGATGATGTCGCCCACCGTGGTCTCTTCAATATCGGTGCGTTTCAGGCCGCTGAAGCTGAACAGCTTGGTGATCTTGACCGGTGCCAGTGAGCCATCGAGCTTGGCGATGTTGACGGTCTCACCAGTCTTCAGCGTGCCGCCGAAGACACGTGCGATGCCCAGGCGACCCAGGTAATCGGAATAATCCAGGTTGGTGACCAGGACCTGCAAGGCCCCGTCTGCGTCACCGCTGGCAGGCGCGATCGCGCTCGCAATGGTCTCGAACAGCGGCTGCAGGTCGGTGCCGGGCGTGTCCATATTCATGGTCGCGGTACCGGCCTTGCCGTTGGTGTAAACCACCGGAAAATCGAGCAGACTCTCATCCGCGTCCAAATCGATGAACAGGTCATAAACCTCGTTCAGCACTTCCTGCACGCGCGCGTCCGGCCGATCGATCTTGTTGATGACCAAGATTGGCGTCAGGCCGGCGGCCAGCGCCTTGCCCAGCACGAAGCGGGTTTGCGGCAGCGGGCCTTCCGACGCGTCGACCAGCAGGACGACGCCGTCCACCATTTTCAGCGCGCGCTCCACCTCGCCACCAAAGTCGGCGTGGCCCGGCGTATCGACGATGTTGATCTTGGTGTCCTTGTACAGAACGGCGGTGTTCTTGGCCAGGATGGTGATGCCGCGCTCGCGCTCCAGGTCGTTCGAATCCATGACCCGATCGGTCACGGCCTCGTTCGCGCGAAAGGTGCCGCTCTGCCGCAGCATGGCGTCCACCAGCGTGGTCTTGCCGTGGTCAACGTGCGCGATGATGGCGATGTTGCGAATAACAGTGCTCAAAACGTAAGTTTCCTAACTTTGGTCGCGAGAGGCTCTCACGAGAAATCTTGCAGCGCCAGCTGTGAATACGCGATAAACACGCAGCGGCAGGCAGAGGGACGGCGCAGCAGGCATGTGCTAGGCACTGCGTGCAAGCCAATCTAAGTCTATCGTAGCTGAGTTCTCGCGACCGAGACTATCGATCCAAGAGCCGCTCGTCGGTCGGGAGTGGGTCGTGATACTCGACCCGCTCACCTGCTGCGAGAACCTCCAGCCGTTGCTGCTGCGCGGGAGTCACTTTGCTCCACTCCTGAGATTGGCCGCAACTGTAGTTCACTTCCATGGCATGACGAGCCTGCGCAGGCATCTGGTCTGTACTGCCATAAGGACGCAGAAAAAGCAGGTAATCACCCCCAAGGTCGTGCCCCATGCCCTTATCCAAATAAAAGCCTCCACTGTCACGATAGGTAAACATGTCTACTCGAAGTGGCGGCTTACCTTTGTACGCAGCTAGCACCTGCAGGTGGTAGAGGGTCCACGAGTCGTCCTCATCAGACCAGTGGTCATCCGCTGCGATTAGTCTGACTCGAACAACCCACCTGGCATCATGGAACTCTTCAGAAAGCATTGTTTTCGCGTACATCTTGCCTTTATAGCTACACAGAGCATGCGCTGAGCGGATTCCTGTGAGGGTTGCGAAAACAAGGAACACACTAGTAAAGCGAAACATAGTTGCTCCAACTACTTTGCGATGAACTCCGCCCGCAGCGCGGCATCTGCGCGCGCCTGCCAGCCGGGTCCGGTGGCACGCAGCGCTTCGAGCACGTCAGGCGAGAGGCGAATGGAAATGGCCTGCTTCTTGGGTGCAACCTGCGCACCGCGCTTCTTGCTATCCGCTTCGATGATGCGCATCAGTTCCGGCGGCAGGTTCGGGTAGGTCATCGCAGTTCTGAAGTCTTCTGCGGTCCACTCCGGGTTCTCTTCGTCCGGCGTACCGTACTTAGGCGTTCTCGGCATAGCGCTTCCTTTCCATCCTGCTTGCAGTCCGCAGACTGATCGCGCGCACTCGCCCGCGCCGCAATGTGTAGACAAGTACATGAAGTGAACCGTCCAGCAAGCCCGTCGAACGGAAGCGCAATTCACCGTAGTTCTTGCGATCATCAACCTTCGTGAGTGCCGTGCCAATGTCGAAGTCCGCCGCCCGTCGAAGCGAAATGCCGTGCTTGCGCCGGTTCTCCTCGTCCTTGGCCGGATCAAACTCGACGTCCACAGGTCAGATTGTATACACGCGACCGGCAGACATGCAGATCCCTTCGCTGCGGGATGACACGCACAACCCTGAAATGGCAGCAGTAGGGTAAATGTGTCGTTGCGCGCAACCAGGAAGAGACTATTGCGGCGGTGCGGAGCCTGCCGGGGTGGTTGGCGCGGGTTGCACGGTAGTGTTGCCGGTGTTGGGCTGGGCTGTGGCAGTGCCTGAAGCGCCCTGCGCCGGGGCGAGTTGCGCGGGCGTGTTTTTGCCGTGCTCCGGGTCGTAGTCGTGCTTACTCATCCACTGCTTGAACATGTCGGTTGGCTCGCTGGACAGAGTGCCATTGTGCACGACGTATACGAAATCCTTCATCTGCACCTTTAGGCGGCAGGTGTCGTAACCTGCTTTGCCGAACTGCGGCTGCAGGATCACGAGTTCCTGCCCGGGCTTCTTCCACTTGGCGGGAAAGGTTTCAAAGCCCGACGAGGACTGCAGCTTCTGGTCACATTCAAACTGGAAGTCCACGCCCTTCGGCTCGCCACCTTCGAACAGGTTGGCTCGGCCCTCGCCCTTGGCTTCCTCTGCCTGGCGGTTGTGGTAAAAGGTCGTTTCGTTACGCCGATAGATGTGAATGCGCAGGGGGTAGTCGGTGGGATTGTGGCTTTCCGCCACAACAGGCAGCGCAGCAAGGAACAAGAGCGAGAGCAGGGCGGTGGGGCGACGCATGATGGATCGACTCCTTGGTGCTTGTGAAGCTGACAGCGGCAGTATACCTGCCATTTGCCGTCACGCAAGCACGTATGCGCCTCTTTGACCGGTTACGTTTACATGTTCTCCACAATCCTGGCGGCAAAAGCACTCGTGCCCACCTGCGTTGCGCTATCCATCTCCTTGGCGAAGTCTACAGTGACCACCTTTTGTTCGATGGTCTTCGTCATGGCCTGCTCAATCAGGTCGGCCGCCTCGGTCCAGCCGATGAGTTGCAGCAGCATGACGCCGGAGAGGATGACGGAGCCCGGATTGACCACGTCCTGATCTGCGAGACGCGGGGCGGTGCCGTGGGTGGCCTCGAAGACGGCGTATCCATCGCCGATGTTGCTGCCCGGTGCGATGCCCAGGCCGCCCACCTGCGCGGCTGCAGCGTCGGACAGGTAGTCGCCATTCAGGTTGGTGGTGGCGAGCACGTCGTACTCCTTCGGCTTCAGCAGCAGGTCCTGGAACATGGCGTCGCAGATGGGGTCGTTGACCAGGATCAGGCTCTTCCACTTGCCGTTGCCATGCGTTTCGCCAATGGCGGCGAGCACATCTTTGACCTCAACGACAACCTTGTCGCCAAAGGTCTTCGGGGCGTAGTCGATGCCTGGTTCGACGACCTTGGCCAGCGCCTCGGGTGTCAGTGAAGCGTCCTTGTCGAGCGCGCCCAGGATCCAGCTCTCGCGCTCGGTCACAATCTTGTCGCGAAACTCGGAGACGGCGACCTCGTAGCCCCACTCACGGAAGGCACCCTCGGTGAACTTCTGGATGTTGCCCTTGTGCACGATGGTCATGACCTTGCGGCCATGATCGATGGCGTACTGGATGGCGGCCCGAACCAGGCGCTTGCTGCCGTGCACGCTGATGGGCTTGATGCCCAGGCCTGCGTCGTCGCGCAGCTTCTTTTTTGTGTTGCCCAGCAGTTCGTTGTTCACGAAGTCACGCAGCTTCTTAACGTCTGCCGAACCCTCTTTGAACTCGATGCCCGCGTAGATGTCCTCAGTGTTTTCGCGGAAGATGACCACGTCCACGTCGTCGGCGTTCTTCATGGGGCTGGGTACGCCGGGGTAGTGCTTTACGGGGCGCACGCACTGGTACAGGTCCATCGTCTGGCGCAGCGTGACGTTGAGGCTGCGGATGCCGCCGCCGATGGGCGTGGTAAGCGGCCCCTTGATGCTGACGCGAAAGTCGATGCAGGCCTGCACCGTGTCCTGCGGCAGCCAGTCGTTATGCAGGCGGTAGGCTTTCTCACCGGCCAGGATTTCGTACCATTGGATGCGGCGATTGCCGCCGTACGCCTTCTCCACGGCGGCATCGAACACGGCGCGGGCATTTTTCCAGATGTCGCGGCCTGCGCCATCGCCCTCGATGTAGGGGATGATCGGCTGGTCCGGCACCTGGTACCCCCCGGCGATGTAGTCGATGCGCTGCCCGTCCACCGGGACGTTGATGCCGTTGTAGCTCGCTTGCATGGTCGTTTTCTCCGTAGGACTTCAGGGTAGCGCAAGTAGCTCTTGCTACAGCCTGCATGGGCCTATTACGGTTGAGCTATGCAGAACGCGCCTAATGCTCTTTTTGGAGTTTTGCTACCAGTGGTAGTCATCTGCATCAGCTTGACTGTGATCTTCAAGCCAAAGCAGCTTGCTGAGTGGCAGAACTGGTACTTCGCAAAGATCGGGGCAAAAACCCGATTTGATCCTGAAGAGTACTCAAACCCTGCGCTCAGGGTTGTAGGTCTGTTCTTGCTCTTTGTAGCAGGCAGACTGCTTTACAAATATCTGCAGCGGTAGACTAGTTGAAAGGAGCCACCCCGATGTCCCATGACTACGAAGCCTGGATGTTTGAGCGCGTTTGGCAGGCAGGCCTGATCCTGCTGGCAAGCGCTGGCGTTTTGATCCTGGCGCTCTATAATCCGCGCGGCTAAGTTCGCAGGTACGCTGCACCCTGTAGAGTGTGAGCACGCCATGTTCATACGTACTGCTGCGCTGCTGCTCGCCCTTGTCACGTCCGCTATTGCACAGCGGGTAGAAGTCTCCATCCCCTCACAAATGCCGCTGCATGGGCACCTGATCCTCGTCTTCAGCAAAAACGCGGAGAGTGAGCCGCGCATGCAAATGGAGGAGCAGTACCGCTCGGCGCAGGGCTTTGGCGTGGACACTGGGTTGGATAGCGCGAAGTCTGACAGCCGGCTGGTCGTAGACGCGAGGACGGCGGGCTACCCGCGGCACTCGCTCGCAGACCTCGACGCGGGCGACTACTACGTGCAGGGCGTCTTCAACGTCTACGAGCAGTTCCATCTCGAATCCGGCAAAACGGTGTGGCTGCCGCCCGACAAGGGTGAGGGACAGAAGTGGAACCGCAAGCCCGGCAACCCCTACAACGCGCCGGTCAAAGTACACTTCGACCCGAAGTCCTCTGCGCCACTCACGCTGACGTTGGACAAGGTGCTGCCGGAGATCACCGGCACGCCTGCCGACCCGGCAGTGATTGCCGCGCATCAGCCAGAGGCGAAGTGGCTGAAGTACATGCGCTTCCGCTCGGAGAAGCTGTCGAAATTCTGGGGCCGCGACACGTACCTGGGCGCATGGGTGCTGCTGCCGGATGGCTTCGACGAACACCCGGACGCACATTACCCTCTCGTCGTCTGGCAGGATCACTACGCCGCCAGCATGAAGCCCAGCTTCACCGCGACCTCGCCCAAGGCGGGCAGCAACCCGCGCGGCGCATCCGGCTACCGCTTCTTTCAGGACTGGACCACGGGCCGCCTGCCGCGCGTTCTGATGCTCTTCGTGCAAAACGCCAACCCATACTACGACGACAGCTACGCGGTTGATTCGGCGAACGTGGGGCCATACGGCGCGGCCATCAACGATGAGTTGATCCCAGCGGTCGAAGCGAAGTACCGCGGCCTCGGCCAGGGCTGGGCGCGCGCGACGGCGGGCGGCAGCACCGGCGGATGGGAGGCGCTGGCCACGCAGATCTTTTACCCGGACAGCTACAACGGCGCATACGGTGCCTGCCCCGATCCAGTGGACTTCCATGCCTACCAGAACATCAACCTGTACGACGACGCCAATGCCTTCTACCGCCGGGGTGACTTCGGCCAGGTGCCCATCGCGGCGGACCGGCAACCGGATGGCAGCATCCTGGCCAACACCGGTGATGAATTCGCCTTTGAGTACGTGCTGGGCACCCGCGGCCGCTCGACCGAGCAGTGGAACATTTGGCAGGCGGTGTTCTCACCCGCGGGAAGCGATGGCTATCCCGCGCCCGTGATCGATCCGTTGACCGGTGCTATCGACAAGCAGGTCGTCGCGTACTGGCACGACCACTACGACCTCGACGCGATCCTGAAGCGTGACTGGACGAGGCTAGGGCCCAAGCTCGAAGGCAAGCTGCACATCGCAGTGGGCGATGGTGACACCTACTTTCTGAACAACGCCGTACACCTGCTGCAAAAGGACTTGGAGCTGACGCGCAATCCGCATTCGGATGCCACCTTCCAGTACGGCCCGGGCATGCCGCACTGCTACACCGGCGGCCCGGCGGAGTACACCATGCAGCAGAACGGGGCGAACTGGCCGCAGCGCCTGCTGCCCATGATGACGGAGCATATGGTGAACACGGCACCGGCAGGTGCTGACACAAAGTCCTGGATGTACTGAACTCCTCGAACACACGCAACGAAGCGCACCAGTACGGTGCGCTTCTTTGCTGGGGGAGGGGTGAAGTGGCGTTACACGATAGACCGGCGTACTGCACTGGTGAGGAAAATGACGCCGATACCGGTAAGGGCAAGCAGCAGGCTTGGCGGCTCAGGCGTAACGATTGCAGTGCCCAGCGGTGCGCTGCTTAGAGTTCCGATCGTGTGGTTGTCCGACTCGAAGGCGCCGGCTGCTGGTGATTCCGTGAAGACGATCTTGTTGAAGCTTCCGTTGCTGTCATAGAGATTCAAAAAGGCGAACTGCTCTCCACTGTCCTGTCCTTGGAAGGCAGCGTTGGGGTTCCCGCAATACGCGTTGCTACCGTTGCAGGTGCCAATGAGCGACTGGTAAGCAGCTGGGGTAAAGGTGTACAGCAGGGTGTTGCCGTTGTAGAACGACAACTGATTGCCCTGGTCCAGCGCGGAAAACCACAGGCCGAAGTAATTGACTGCGGATGACAGCGTCAGCGAATACGTGCCAGCGGTTGCGATGTAGTTGCCAGAGCCGCCCGCTCCTCCATATACGTTGGCCGGCATCACGCTGTAGCTGCCGGAGTAGGTGCCGGTGATGCCGCTGCCGCTGAACGTGGTGGTACCCGTGACAGGGTTAAACGTTCCAGACTCAAACGTATTGACATGGTTGGAGGCGCTGGACGTCTGCGCGCCCGCGGCCAGGTAGTTCACGGAGAAGGTGTCCGCATAGCTCTGCACGGGAAAGAGTGTCGACGCAACAAGGCCGAATGCTGCCAGTACAAACAGGGGAAAACGCATGGACTAGTTCCTGGCGGTGCACCCGTCTTTCCGCGATGGATCGTCACCTGCGGCCGGGCCTCAATGCACCGTAAAGAATGGTGTTGCACTGTGAAGAGGTCGTTCACAGCCAAGGTCAGTATGGCTGCAGATGCGGTGCAATCCAGCGGACGTGATATCAAGGAATTTTTGTTTTCTGCTGGACCTGCTGACGCTCGTTTCATTGTGGAAACGTGCGAAAAGAAACCGCAGAAACATACCATCCGCTTTCATTCCTGCTACGTAGCGCCCACGGAAAAAGAAACGCACGCCACGGTGGGCGTGCGTTTTCGCGAAAAGCGTAGCGAAGTTAACTCACGTGGAAGTGGGCTGCCGACTGCATCCGGCGTGTGACCGCCACACCGCCGAAGCAGAGGATGCCTGTCAACGCCAACACCCAGGTGGAGGGTTCGGGTGTTACGATGGCGGTGCCCAGCGGTGCACTGCTCAGGTTCGCAACCGTGTGGTTATCCGACTCGAAGGCACCATACGCCGGCGACTCGGTAAACACCACCTTGTTGAAGCTTCCGTTGCTGTCATAGAAGTTCAAAAAGGCGAACTGCTCTCCACTGTCCTGCCCTTTGAAGGCTGCCGTTGGATTGCCGCAGTAGGCATTGCTGCCAGTGCAAGCGCCAACCAGCGACTGGTACGTGGCAGGGGTAAAGGTATACAGCAGGGTGTTGCCGTTGTAGAACGACAACTGGTTGCCCTGGTCCAGCGCTGAAAACCACAGGCCGAAGTAGTTCACCGACGAGGACAGTGTCAGTGCATACGTGCCGGCGGTCGCGATGTAGTTGCCGGTACCACCTGCACCGCCGTAAAGGTTCGCGGCGTTGACGGTGTAGCTGCCGGAGTAGGT